>JANYEY010000018.1 GCA_025359685.1 Sphingomonadaceae bacterium
GCGATTTCCGACGAACCGGAAACCGGCTTCGAACGCTTGACCAGATCAGCAACCACGGCAGTCACCGCGAGATCAATGCCGCGCTTGAGGTCCATCGGGTTCATGCCGGCGGCGACCGAGGTCATACCTTCGCGCACGATCGCCTGAGCGAGCACAGTTGCGGTAGTGGTGCCGTCACCGGCCTGGTCGTTGGTCTTCGAGGCCACTTCGCGCAGCATCTGTGCGCCCATGTTCTCGAACTTGTCCTTGAGCTCGATTTCCTTGGCGACGGTGACGCCGTCCTTGGTGATGCGCGGGGCACCGAAGCTCTTGTCGATCACCACGTTGCGGCCCTTGGGGCCCAAGGTGACCTTCACTGCGTTGGCGAGGATGTCGACACCGGCGAGAATGCGCTCACGCGCGTCGCGGCCGAATTTTACGTCTTTGGCAGCCATGTTGCTAACCTTTCAGAATTGAGTTGATGTTGAGCTTGGACCGCTTGGACCACAGTCCAAGCGCAAAAAAACTGGACCTCAGCCGATGATGCCGAGGATGTCCGATTCCTTCATGATCAGCAGGTCTTCGCCGTCGAGCTTGACCTCGGTGCCCGACCACTTGCCGAACAGCACCTTGTCGCCAGCCTTGACGTCGAGCGGGGTAACCTTGCCATCTTCGGCCCTGGTACCGCTGCCGACCGAGACGATTTCGCCTTCGGCGGGCTTTTCCTTGGCGCTATCGGGGATGATGATCCCGCCAGCAGTCTTTTCTTCGGCCTCTACGCGGCGAACGAGCACGCGATCGTGCAACGGACGAAAGCTCATGTGATTTCCTCTCAGCATGAATGTTGATGCATCTTGGCACTCTCACCCGGAGAGTGCCAGCGAGGCGCATATGGGTTCGGACATGGGCCGGGTCAAGCGGACTCGGCTGAAAAAATTGCCCAATCAGCCAGACCGGTCTAGCCGACTGCTCAGGCGGGCAGCAGGCCCAGCTGGGCCCGCGCCTGCCATCGGTGGAGCAGCAGCAGCGAGACCACCACCAGCCCGGTTGCCAGCCCCAGCCAGACCCCAAGCCCGGCCAGCGGGGTGGCGAATCCGAGTACCGCAGAAGTGGTGAAGCCGATCAGCCAGTAGCCGGTTAGCGCCAAAACCATCGGCATGCGGGTGTCCTGCAGCCCGCGCAGGGCGCCGGCGAGCACCGCCTGCATCCCGTCGAACAGCTGGAAGGCAGCGGCTACAGCGAGGAACTGGACGGCATAGCCGACCATCACAGTGTTCTTGGCCGCTTCGGGATCGACGTAAAGCCGCAGCACCAGCCGCGGAGTGAGGATCATCAGCGCGGCGGGCAGCGCCATGTAACCCAGCGCCATGACCAGCGCCGCTTTGCCCGCGCGGGCGATCGCCGCATTGTCACCAGCGCCGAAATGATAGCCGACCCGGATCGTCACTGCCTGGCCGATCCCGAACGGGATCTGGAACGCCAGCGCCGCGACCTGCAGTGCCACCGTGTGCCCGGCCAATTGCGCCTCGCCGATCAGCCCCATCAAGAACGCGGCGCTGGAAAACAGGCCGCCTTCAGCCAGGATGATCAAGGCAATTGGCAGGCCGATGCGCAGCAGGTCGGCCATGCGTGTCCACTCGGCGCGCCACCAACGCCCGAACACGTGATAGCGCCGCAGCCGCCGGTCGCTGCGGATCAGCAGCGCATAAGCGGCAACCGCGATCCAGCTGGTAACCACGCTCGACCAGGCCGACCCGGTCAGCCCCAGTGCCGGTGCCCCCCAGTGCCCGAACACGAAGGCATAGTTGCCGGCCGAATTGACCACGATCGACAGCACCGTGATCATGGTGGCAATCACCGGCCGGCCCAGCGCCGAAACGAACGAGCGCAGGACGTTGCTGATGAGCGCTGCGGGCATCGCCCATAACAGCACCATCAGGAACAGCCCGGCGCGCTGGGAAATCACCGGGTCCTGCCCGGTCAGCCGCAGGATCACCTCGCCATTTGCCGAGATTGCCATCCCGATCACACTGCACGCTGCAGCGAGCCAAAGCGCCATGCGCACTGACCGGCGCACTTCGCGAACCGCGTGTCGGCGGCGGCCCAGCTCGGCCGCGATCAACGGTGAGCAGGACCCGGTCAGGCCCGAGAAGCACCACAGCATCAGCCCGAAAATGGTTGTCGCTAGGCTGGACGCGGCCAGCGCCTGTTCGCCCAGTCGCGCCACGAAGATCACGTCGACGGCATAGACCAGCATCTGGGCCAGGTTGGCAGCCGCCAGCGGCGCCGCAAGCAGCAGCGTGGCGCGCAATTCGCGGCGCCAAAGGTTCGAAGGCGGCAGTTCCCCCATGAAGCCGGCTCGGATAGGGGCTGGTTCGGCGCGAGGGAAGGCCCGCGCCGCTCGCCGGGCGATTTTGGCGCGGGCTTGCGGCATGGTTGCCACAGCAAAGGCGCGGCGCTTTGATCCAGCGCATTGACGCAGAGATTCGCCCCGGCCTATGCAGCGCGCGACAACAGGAGGACACAGGCGATGGCGCGCAGCGGTACAATGGTTGCAGGTTTGGTGGCACTGGCGCTCGCTGGCTGCGGCGGCACCAAGGATCAGGCTGCGCCCGATGCCGCGAGCCCGTCGCCCACCGCCAGCACCGCAGTTGCCGAAGAAGGCACCAAGATGCCTCCCGTCTTTGCGCAATGCGCGGCGTGCCACGCGGTCCAGGCCGGGCAGAACGGCATCGGGCCAAGCCTTGCCGGAGTATTCGGGCGCAAGGCCGCAAGCGTGCCGGGCTATGATTACAGCCCCGCGCTTAAAGCCTCAGGCATGGTCTGGGATGATGCGTCACTCGACAAGTGGCTGGCCAACCCGATGGGCACGGTGTCCGGCACGCGGATGACTTATGCCGGGCAAGGCGATGCGGCCAAGCGGCATGAACTGATCGAGTACCTCAAGACGCTGAAATAGCGCTGGCCTCCAACGGAAAAGGGCGGAACCTTGCGGTCCCGCCCTCCCATCCGTGACTGCTTCAAGACAGCCACGAAACTTGTGAAGCTGGAAAGCTTATTTGATCTCGACGGTACCGCCAGCAGCGACGATCTTGGCCTTGATTTCTTCGGCTTCGGTCTTCTTGATGCCTTCCTTGATCGCCTTCGGCGCGGCTTCGACCAGCGCCTTGGCTTCGGTCAGGCCGAGCTGGGTAATCGCGCGGACTTCCTTGATGACGGCGATCTTGTTGCCGCCGTCGCCGGTCAGGATGACGTCGAATTCGGTCTGCTCTTCAACCGCTTCAGCGGCAGCAGCCGGGGCTGCAACAGCAACCGCAGCAGCGGCCGAGACGCCCCATGCTTCTTCGAGTGCCTTGGCCAGATCAGCGGCTTCAAGCACGGTCAGCTTCGAAAGTTCTTCAACCAGTTTGGCGATATCGGCCATGATGTTTAACTCCTGCAAATGTTGGTCCGGGGAAAGTCCCGGGAAAATCGTAAAAACGTCTTGTTATGCTGCCTCGGCATAGGCGCCGAAGACGCGCGCCAGCTTGCCCGCCGGAGCGGTGACGAGCTGGGCGATCTTGGTCGCCGGAGCCTGGACCAGGCCGATGATGGTCCCGCGGAGCTGATCGAGCGAAGGAAGCGCGGCGAGTGCCTTGACCCCTTCGGCGTTCAGCACCAGCGTACCCATCGATCCGCCGACGATTTCGAGCTTGTCGTTCGTCTTGGCGAAATCCACGACTGCCTTGGCGGCAGCCACCGGATCGACCGAAGTGGCGATCGCGGTCGGGCCGGTGAACAAGTCACCGATCCCGGCATAGTCCGTGTCCTTGATGGCCAGCCTAGCAAGACGGTTCTTCGCCACCTTGTACGATGCACCGGCATCGCGAATCTTTCCGCGCAAGGCAGTGGACTGGGCCACCGTCAAGCCGAGGTTGCGGGCGACAATCACCACCCCAACCTCAGAGAAGACCGCGTTGAGCGATGCGACCGATTCGGCTTTCTGCGAACGATCCATGCCTAACTCCTTCAAAATGGCTGCTGGGGGGCAAACCCCGGCAACCGGCTACGTTGTCTGCGGTGCTCGCGCACCACAGGCGGTTCCGTTCGAAGGGGAAGGAGGGCGCCGATAACGCCGGACCGGGCCACACCAAAGCGTGAACCCGAAAAATCTCTGTCCCCGCCTCGGCTGCAAATTAAGGAGGGAACCTCCAGCAACTGTCTCGGACGGTTGACTGACGCGCGAACGCATCGGTCGGGCGGGCCACTAGCATCGCGGGGAGCAGAGTCAAGCTTTTGGTCGGGCAATCACCACGTTTACGTTTCGTTAACCATATCCTGCGATCCCTCTTGCATGACCCAAACCGCTCCCACCACTACCCTACCCCGCTGGCTTACTCCTGCGCGGCTCGATCGGTTCGAGCAGGTGATGATCGTCGTCCTCTGGGGCTGGCTCGCGTACCGGGTTTACAGCGCCACCAATCCTTACGCATGGCTGGTGATGGTGACTGAAACCACGGTCATGGTGTTCGTGCTGATCCGCCGGCCAACCAAGAATATTTCGCTCAAGCCCGGCGACTGGCTGCTGGCGATCATCGCAACTTATGCGCCGCTGCTGATCGTGCCGGGGGGCACGCCGTTGGCGTTCCTGGCCCCGCTTGCAATCACCCTGTGGGCGTTCGGCAACGTGATCCAGTTCGCGGGCAAAATGTTTCTGCGCCGCAGCTTTGGCATCGCGCCGGCCAACCGCGGGATCAAGACCGACGGGATGTACCGGTTCGTGCGGCATCCGATCTATGCCGGCTATCTGCTGGTCCATATCGGCCAATTGATCCTGCTGCCAACGCTCACCAATTTTGCGATTTACGCGGTCGGCTGGTGGGCCCAGATCCTGCGCCTGCTCGCCGAGGAGCGCCTGCTCAGCGAAGACCCGGCTTACCGGGTCCTGATGGAAAAGACCCGCTGGCGGCTGATCCCCGGCGTATTCTGACAGATTTCACCCTGTGGGGCGCGAAAAGACCGGGCGGCGCTGCGGGGGCAGCGCCGCCCGTTCGATTTTGGTTCAGTCGGGGGTCGACTCGAGCAAGTCGCCCGGCTGGCATTCGAGCGCCTGGCAGATCGCTTCGAGCGTCGAGAAGCGGATCGCGCGGGCTTTGCCGGTCTTGAGGATCGAGAGGTTGGCGAGGGTGATATCGACCCGTTCGGCAAGTTCGGTCAGGGTCATGCGGCGCTGGTGAAGCATTTCGTCGAGGGTTACGGTTATCGGCATCACACGGTCCCCTCAAGGTCCGCCTTCATCCGCGCGCCTTCGCGAAAAACGCGGGCGAGGATGAACAGGATCAGGATCATCAAGAGCGATTCGCCGTTAAGCCCGAAATCGACATCGACATGCTTACCGGCCTTTTCGAGGTAGGGTGCAGACCACGCGGTCAGTGCGGCGAGCGGCAGCGCAACCAGTTCGGCAAAGATCGCGATCCAGCCCATCCGGCTCAGCCGGTCGGCGTTCTCGGCTCTGAACGGTTCGCCCTCACTGACTGAACCGACGATCCCGTCGAGTTCGCGCACGAACCGCAGGCCGAGATAGAGCAGGCCGATCAAGAGCGCGAACGCGCCGATGACACCCCAGTATGCAATCGCCGGGGCATCGACTGCGGCGATGCGGGACAGCACCTCGCCGCGGCCGATGGACAGCAGCACGCCGATTCCGATCCCGATCATCACCATGCCGAAGATGATTGCGATGCTAAACAGCAGCAGGACTATCCGGGCGGCACCGAGCAGCGGATCGCCGGATCGGGGCTGGGGCTGGTGGTGGCTCATCGCAAGTTCCTTTCGTGGCAGATCAAACGTACTGCGCGAACAGCATGGCGGCGGGGGTGGCCGGGGCGGCGACCGTGGGCAGCCAGGTCGCCAGGACCAGCGCAGCGGCCAACGCGGCCGAAGCAATTTGAGCGAAAGTGAACCGTGTCATTGGTTGCTCTCCGATATGTTCGATATCGATATTCAATAAGTTGATCGTCGCATCCTGTCAAACGATATTATCGAATAACGATACGTGTCGCATTGTTTTGCGGAAAGCATGCGATTCTGCGCGGTTACACCACCCCCCATTTGACAATCCAACACCCCCTTCCTATATGCCCCCCTCGCTCGGCGCTTCGAGCAAGGCGGGTCCATGCGCGGGGACCTTCCACGAAAGGAAGCGGCGGGTTTTCCGACTGACGCAAGGCTGCGGGCTGCGGCACCCCTTTCCGGGGCGCTCATAGCCATGCGGCCTTTGTTGCGTCTGCCGGAGCCACACACCGCGCGTGGCATTCATTTTCGCCAGGCCAGACTGTTTCTGGCCGGGCACTCTAGCAAAGAGGCACGACCCTCCCATGGCCAAAAAGGCTTCCCCCCTTCTCCCCGTCGCGCGCGCTGCGGCGAAGAAGCGCATCCGCAAGATCTTCGGCGACATTCACGAAGTGGTGAAGATGCCGAACCTGATCGAGGTGCAGCGCGAAAGCTATGAGCAGTTCCTGCGCTCGGACCCGGCGATCGGTTATGTCTCGGGCCTGGAAAAGACGCTGCGGTCGGTCTTCCCGATCCGCGACTTTGCCGGCACCAGCGAGCTGGACTTCGTGCACTACGAGCTGGAAGACCCCAAGTACGACACCACCGAGTGCCGCCAGCGCGGGATCACTTATGCTGCGCCGATGAAGGTCACGCTGCGGCTGATCGTGTTCGAGGTCGATTCCGAAACCGAAACCCGCTCGGTGCTCGATATCAAGGAGCAGGACGTTTACATGGGCGACATGCCGCTCATGACCGACAACGGCACCTTTGTGATCAATGGCACCGAACGCGTGATCGTCAGCCAGATGCACCGTAGCCCGGGCGTGCTGTTCGATCATGATCGCGGCAAGACTCACTCGTCAGGCAAGTACCTGTTTGCGGCGCGGGTCATCCCTTATCGTGGCTCGTGGCTCGACTTCGAATTCGACGCCAAGGACATCGTCAACGTCCGCATCGACCGCAAGCGCAAGCTGCCGGTCACTGCGCTGCTTCATGCGCTCGGGCTGGCCGACGAAGCGATCCTTGCGCACTTCTATACCACCGTGCAGTGGAAGCGCGGCCAGGGCGGCTGGGTGCTGCCTTACGCGCCAGATCAGTGGCGCGGCCAGAAGCCGACGTTCGACATCGTCGATGCCAAGTTGGCGAGATCATTTTCGCTAACGGCACCAAGATCAGCCCGCGCGCCGCCAACAAGGCGGAAAAGGACGGCTTGACCGACCTGCTCATCCCGACCGAGGAAATCTTCGGGCGTTACGCTGCGCACGATCTGATCGATGAGAGCACCGGACGCATCTGGATCGAAGCAGGCGAAGAAGTTTCGCCGGAAAACCTCGACATGCTCGACAAGGCCGGGATCGACCAGCTCGAACTGCTCGACATCGATCACATCTCAACGGGGCCGTGGATCCGCAACACGCTGGTTGCTGACAAGGCCCCCGATCGCGATCACGCGCTGGCCGATATCTACCGGGTGATGCGCCCGGGCGAACCGCCGACGCGCGAAACCGCCGAAGCACTGTTCGAAGGCCTGTTCTTCGATGGCGACCGCTACGACCTCTCGGCCGTGGGCCGGGTCAAGCTCAACATGCGGCTTCAGCTCGATGCCGAGGACACCGTCACCACGCTGCGCACCGAGGATATCCTCGCCGTGGTCAAGGAACTGGTCAACCTCAAGGATGGCAAGGGCGAAGTCGATGACATCGACAACCTTGGCAACCGCCGGGTCCGCTCGGTCGGCGAGCTGCTGGAAAACCAGTACCGCGTCGGCCTGCTCCGCATGGAACGTGCGGTCAAAGAACGGATGAGCTCGGTCGACGTCTCGACCGTGATGCCCAACGATCTGATCAACGCGAAGCCGGCGGTGGCCGCGGTGCGTGAATTCTTCGGCTCGTCGCAGCTGTCGCAGTTCATGGATCAGACCAACCCATTGAGCGAAGTCACCCACAAGCGCCGCGTCTCGGCGCTCGGGCCAGGCGGGCTTACGCGCGAGCGTGCGGGCTTCGAAGTGCGCGACGTTCACCCGACCCATTACGGCCGGATCTGCCCGATCGAAACGCCCGAAGGCCCGAACATCGGCCTGATCAACTCGCTGTCGACCTTCGCCCGCGTCAACAAGTACGGCTTTATCGAAACCCCGTACCGCAAGGTGATCGACGGCAAGGTAACCACCGATGTGGTCTATCTCTCGGCGATGGAAGAACAGAAGCACGTCGTGGCGCAGGCTTCGGCCGAGCTCAACGGCGACGGCAGCTTTGTCGAAGAACTGATCTCGGCGCGCGACAGCGGCGAATTCGTCATGAGCCCGCGCGATCTGGTCACCTTGATGGACGTCAGCCCCAAGCAGCTGGTGTCGGTCGCGGCATCGTTGATCCCGTTCCTCGAAAACGATGACGCCAACCGTGCGCTGATGGGCTCGAACATGCAGCGCCAGGCGGTGCCGCTGGTTCAGGCCGAAGCACCGTTCGTCGGCACCGGCATGGAAGCCACCGTGGCGCGCGATTCGGGCGCGGCGATTGGCGCATTGCGCGGCGGGATCGTCGACCAGGTCGACGCCACCCGCATCGTGATCCGTGCCGCCGGGGACATCGAACCCGGCCAGTCCGGCGTCGACATCTACACGCTGCAGAAGTTCCAGCGTTCGAACCAGAACACCTGCATCAACCAGCGTCCGCTGGTGAAGGTGGGCGAAGTGATCGAAGAAGGCACGATCATCGCCGACGGTCCCTCGACCGAACTGGGTGAACTCGCGCTGGGCCGCAACAGCCTCGTCGCGTTCATGCCGTGGAACGGCTACAACTACGAAGATTCGATCCTGATCAGCGAACGCATCGTCAAGGACGATGTGTTCACCTCGATCCACATCGAAGAATTCGAAGTGATGGCGCGCGACACCAAGCTTGGGCCGGAAGACATCACCCGCGATATTCCCAACGTCGGTGAAGAAGCACTGCGCAGCCTCGACGAAGCGGGCATCGTTTACATCGGCGCCGAAGTGCACCCGGGCGATATTCTGGTCGGCAAGATCACCCCGAAGGGCGAAAGCCCGATGACGCCGGAAGAAAAGCTGCTCCGCGCGATCTTCGGCGAAAAAGCTTCGGACGTGCGCGACACCTCGCTCAAGCTGCCCCCCGGGGTTGCCGGTACGGTGGTCGAAGTGCGTGTGTTCAACCGTCACGGGATCGAGATCGACGATCGTACCCGCGCGATCCAGAACGAGGAAATCGAACGCCTCGCCAAGGACCGCGAAGACGAACGCGGCATCTTGAACCGTGCCACCTACAACCGCCTGCGCGATATGCTGCTGGGCCAGGTTGCGGCGGCGGCCCCCAAGGGTTTCAAGAAGGGCGATACCATCAACGACGAGAACCTCGCCGAGGTGGAACGGTTTGAATGGTGGAAGTTCGCGGTCGCCGATGACCGGGTCCAGGGCCAGCTCGAAGCGGTCAAGAGCCAGTACGACGAGACCATCAAGACGATCCAGGAGAAGTTCGAGGACCGCAAGGAGAAGCTCGAACGCGGCGACGAACTCGCCCCGGGCGTGCTCAAGATGGTCAAGGTGTTCGTCGCGGTGAAGCGCAAGCTGCAGCCGGGTGACAAGATGGCTGGCCGCCATGGCAACAAGGGTGTGATTTCGCGCATTCTGCCGGCCGAAGACATGCCGTTCCTCGCGGACGGCACCCCGGTCGACATCGTGCTCAACCCGCTGGGTGTGCCGAGCCGCATGAACGTCGGGCAGATCTTTGAAACGCACTTGGGCTGGGCCGCGCGCGGTCTGGGCCAGCAGGTCACTGCAGCGCTTGAAGAATGGCGGCATGCCAACCCCAATCCCGAAGCCATGGCTCCGCCGACCGCGTTGGTCGACAAGCTCAAGGAAATCTACGGGCCCAACTATCACGCCGAGATCGAGGCACGGTCCACCGACGAAATCGTCGAAATGGCGTCCTACCTCAAGAACGGCGTGCCGATGGGTACTCCGGTGTTCGATGGCGCGCGCGAAGCCGATGTGTCGGCGATGCTGGAGATGGCCGGGCTCGATACTTCGGGTCAAGTCACGCTTTACGATGGCCGCACCGGCGACTCGTTCGACCGCAAGGTCACCGTGGGCTACATCTACATGCTCAAGCTGCACCACTTGGTCGACGACAAGATCCACGCACGTTCGATCGGGCCGTACAGCCTCGTCACCCAGCAGCCGCTGGGCGGTAAGGCGCAGTTCGGCGGGCAGCGCTTCGGCGAAATGGAAGTCTGGGCGCTGCAGGCTTACGGCGCGGCCTACACCTTGCAGGAAATGCTGACGGTGAAGTCCGATGACGTGGTCGGGCGGACCAAGGTCTATGAAGCGATCGTCAAGGGTGACGACAGCTTCGAGGCCGGCATTCCCGAGAGCTTCAACGTGCTCGTCAAGGAAATGCGCAGCCTGGGCCTCAACGTCGAACTGTCCTCGCTGACCAGCGGCGACGACGACGATTACGCGGAGGCCGCGGAGTAACCGGGACGGGGCGGCTACCCGCCGCCCCGACCTGACTGCCCCGCCCCAGAGAATTTCACCCGTAGAGGGAAAACAACATGAACGACCTCAGCAAATTCACCAACCAGATGGCGAAGCCCGAAACCTTCGACCAGATCCAGATCGGCCTTGCCAGCCCCGAACGCATCCGTTCGTGGTCGTTCGGCGAGATCAAGAAGCCCGAAACGATCAACTACCGGACCTTCAAGCCCGAGCGCGACGGCCTGTTCTGCGCCCGCATCTTCGGTCCGGTGAAGGATTACGAGTGCCTGTGCGGCAAGTACAAGCGCATGAAGTACAAGGGCGTCGTCTGCGAAAAGTGCGGTGTCGAGGTTACCGTGACCAAGGTCCGCCGTGAGCGGATGGGCCACATCGAACTGGCCGCGCCGGTGGCGCACATCTGGTTCCTCAAGTCGCTGCCTTCGCGCATCGGCCTGCTGCTCGACATGCAGTTGAAGCAGCTTGAGCGTATCTTGTACTTCGAAAGCTATGTGGTGATCGAGCCGGGCCTGACCCCGCTTGAACCCTATCAGCTGCTGACCGAAGACGAACTCTACGGTTATCAGGACGAGTACGGCGAAGATGCCTTCTCGGCCGGGATCGGTGCCGAAGCCGTCAAGCACATGTTGATGAGCCTCGACCTCGTCAAAGAGCGCGACGACTTGATGGAGGAGCTTCGCACCACCAAGAGCGAGCTCAAGCCCAAGAAGATCATCAAGCGCCTCAAGGTCGTCGAAAGCTTCATCGATTCAGGCAACAAGCCTGAATGGATGATCCTTGAAGTCGTGCCCGTCATCCCGCCCGAACTGCGCCCGCTGGTGCCTTTGGACGGCGGCCGGTTCGCGACCTCGGATCTCAACGATCTCTATCGCCGCGTGATCAACCGCAACAACCGCCTGAAGCGCCTGATCGAGCTGCGCGCGCCGGACATCATCGTCCGCAATGAAAAGCGCATGCTGCAGGAAGCCGTTGACGCCCTGTTCGACAACGGCCGCCGCGGCCGCGTCATCACTGGTGCCAACAAGCGTCCGCTGAAGTCGCTGTCCGACATGCTCAAGGGCAAGCAGGGCCGCTTCCGCCAGAACCTGCTCGGCAAGCGCGTCGACTATTCGGGCCGATCGGTGATCGTCACCGGACCGGAATTGAAGCTGCACCAGTGCGGTCTGCCGAAGAAGATGGCGCTCGAGCTGTTCAAGCCGTTCATCTACGCGCGGCTCGATGCCAAGGGTCTGTCGATGACCCTGAAGCAGGCCAAGAAGTGGGTCGAAAAGGAACGCAAGGAAGTCTGGGATATCCTGGATGAAGTGATCCGCGAACACCCGGTCCTGCTCAACCGCGCACCGACGCTGCACCGTCTGGGCATCCAGGCATTTGAGCCGGTGCTG
>JANYEY010000064.1 GCA_025359685.1 Sphingomonadaceae bacterium
TCTACCACCAGACGGTCGAACGCGATTTCGACCGGCTTTACCGCGCGCTCGGGCCGGGGGAGCGGGCCGGTGTAGCGAGGAAAACCCGGACGGGTTTTCCGCACCGGTGTGAGCCGGTTAAACGGGCAACACCCCGCTACCGCGCCCGCCGCGCAGGGCATATTCCTGCGTGCCCCGGTGCAGCACGTCGTCGATATCGATCACCGCAGTGTTGGCATAGGTGAAGCCCGGGCTCAGCGAGCGGTAAAGCCGGTCGAAATCGCGATCGACGGTATCGTGATAAAGCTGCTCAAAGCTCTCGATCACGAAATAGGTCGGCTGCAGGTCGTCGATCACATAATCGGTGCGCATCACCCGGTCGACGTTGAGCATGATCCGGTTGGGGCTTTCCGCCTCAAGGCTGTAAACCGCCTCGGCCGGGCCGGACAGGATCCCCGCGCCATAGACCCGCAGGCCGTCCTGTTCCTGGATCAGCCCGAACTCAACCGTGTACCAGTACAGCGCGCCCAGCGACTTGAGCCGGTTGTGCCGCATCGCCTTCCACCCGGCGCGGCCATACTCCTGCATGTAATTGGCATAGACCGGGTCGGCCAGCATTGGCACGTGGCCGAACACGTCATGGAACACGTCGGGCTCACGAATGTAGTCGAATTCCTCGCGGCTGCGGATGAAGTTGCCGGCGGGGAAACGGCGGTTGGCCAGGTGCCAGAAGAACACGTGATCGGGGATCAGCATTGGTACGGGCACGATGCTCCACCCGGTCAGCGCGCTCAGTTCTTCGGACAGCCGCCCGAATTCTGGCACGCCCCCGCGGCCCAGATCGAGCTTTTCGAGGCCGGCGAGAAAGGCGCTGGCAGCGCGGCCGGGCAGGATTTCCATCTGCCGGGCATAGAGTTCGTCCCAGACCCGGTTTTCGTCCGCCGAATAGGTGCGCTGCGCGGGCTCAAGCCAGTCTTCACCGACGTGCTCGGGCCGCAGAAGCGGCGCCGCGAACACGCCGTGACCGATGTCGGGCCGGCGCGTAAAGTCAGTTTCGGCAAGGGCGGCGGTGTCGGACATGGTTTCACCTGCAACCATATCATTGCGGGACAATTGCGGCAATGGGGCGACAATGGCGCTGCTTGCACCCGGCCGCAGCCGGGCGCACAACGGGCGCATGAAACAGCTCAAGAAGAAGAAATATGAGGAGCTCTACGAACCGCTCGAGGCGGACCTCGTGGCGATGGCGCGCTGGGCGCTCAAGACCGGCGCGCGGGTGTTGGTTCTGTTCGAAGGGCGCGACACCGCAGGCAAGGGCGGTTCGATCCAGGCGGTCGCTGGCCCGCTCAACCCGCGCCAGTGCCGGGTGAAGGCGTTACCCAAGCCAACCGAAGCGGAGCAGACCCAGTGGTATTTCCAGCGCTACATCGCGCACTTGCCTGCTGCGGGTGAGATCGTGCTGTTCGACCGAAGCTGGTACAATCGCGCCGGGGTGGAAAAGGTCATGGGCTATGCCACCGACAAGCAGGTCGATGCATTCCTCAAGGCAGTTCCGGCGTTCGAAAAGCTGTTGGTCGATGATGGGATCCTGCTGTTCAAATACTGGCTGTGTACCGATCAGGCGCAGCAGGAGGAGCGCTTCAAGGAGCGGGTCGACGATCCCCTGAAGCGCTGGAAGCTGTCATCGATCGATACCTCAGCCCGCGAGAAATACGACGACTACACTAAGGCGCGCGAAGCCATGCTCGCTGCGACGCACACCAAGTCGGCACCGTGGACGCTGGTCGATTTCAACGATCAGCGGCGCGGCCGGCTGACCTTGGTCCGCAACCTGCTCGATCGCCTGCCCGACACCCGCTTGCCTGATGAGTCGTTCGAGTTCCCACCGCTGGAGCATGAACCGTCGCAGGAAAGTTACGCCGCCTTAAAGCCCATTGCGGATTACGATCCCGGCCAGGTGAAAGAGAAGTAGCATCAGGTCGCCCGCAGCCCAGCCTTGCGCTTGACTTTGGCTGCCTTCTGCCGCATTGGGCCGGTCCTTGAGGGGCGGCAGCGCATGCCGCCTCACCTATTTTTGCGGGTCTCGGCCCGAATCGGAAAGCTACAGGATACGTCATGGCGAAGCCCGCAACCGTCAAGATCCGGCTGGTCTCCACCGCCGAAACCGGTTTCT
>JANYEY010000077.1 GCA_025359685.1 Sphingomonadaceae bacterium
GACCAAGGCCTTGGGTTCGGCCCGGACCGAACTGTCGGACTATGCCCCGCGGATCGAAAGCCTGCAGATCGACAAGTCGAAGATCCGTGAAGTGATCGGCACCGGCGGCAAGGTGATCCGCGAGATCGTCGCCGAAACCGGCGCCAAGGTCGACATCGACGACGAAGGTCTGATCAAGATCAGCTCGTCCGATCCGGCACAGATCGAGGCTGCCAAGGCCTGGATCCTGGGCATCGTGGAAGAAGCCGAAGTCGGTAAGGTCTATGACGGCAAAGTGGTCACGATCGTCGATTTCGGCGCATTCGTAAACTTCATGGGCGGCAAGGACGGACTGGTCCACGTTTCGGAAATGCGCAACGAGCGCGTCGAGAAGCCGACCGATGTCGTTTCGGAAGGTCAGGCGGTCAAGGTCAAGGTGCTCGAGATCGATCAGCGCGGCAAGGTTCGCCTGTCGATGCGAGTGGTTGATCAGGAAACCGGTGCCGAACTCGAAGACACTCGTCCGGCCCGCGAACCGCGCACCGATCGCCCCAGCGGCGACCGTGGCCCCAGAAACGATCGGGGCCGTGAAGGCGGCGGTGATCGCGGTCCACGCCGTGACGGCGGCGGTGGTCGTGGCCCGCGCCGCGACGGTGGTGGTGCTCCCCGCCGTGACCGCGACGACGGCCCCGCGCCCGATCACGTACCGGCGTTCCTCAAGAACGGCGACTGATCGTCCGGTTCAATACCGAATTAAGGAGGGGGCTGCTGCGGCGGCCCCCTTTTTCGTTCAGGCCGCGAGCTTGCGCTCGCCGTCCTGTGCATCGGCGAGCAGGATACGGTTGCGGCCTTCCAGCTTGGCCCGGTACAGCGCCGCATCGGCGGCCTGCAGCGCGGCGCGCGGGTCGGAGTAATCGAAGACTTGGGCGACACCCGCGGAGAAGGTCACCTGCCCGAACGGGGTATCGGTGGCGCGGTTGACCAGGCGGCGTCCGGCCAGCTCGCTACGGACCTTGTCGAGCCGCGCCTGCGTTTCGGCCGGAGTCTGGCCACGCATCAGGACCACGAATTCCTCGCCGCCGTGGCGGGCCACATGGCAGCGATCGTCGGAGACCTGCGCCAGCATCTCGGCGACCAAACGCAGCACCCGGTCGCCGGCATCGTGGCCGTGCTCGTCATTGACCCGCTTGAAGTGATCGATATCGCAGAACACCACGCACAGCGGTTCGCTGACCAGTTCGGCGGCACGGTATTCGCTTTCGAACACCGTCTCGAAAGCGCGGCGATTGGGCAGCCCGGTCAGGTGATCCTCTTCGGATTCGCGGCGCGCTTCGTCGAGCTTGCGCTTGAGCGCCCGGGTTTGCGCTGAACTGCGCAGCATCTGGCGCTCGACCTCGTGCGTGCGGCGCAACATCGCCTTGCCGATCTGGGCCATCTCGCTGATCACCGCACTGGCCTTGGCGACGCGTTCGAGCTCGCCGATCTGGCCCGACAGTGCGTTGTGATATTCGCTCGCTGCGCCGTGCGCCTCGCGGGTCGATTTGCCGAATTCCTCGACGCTGGTTTCAAGCCGCTGCATCAGTTCGCGCAGCTCGGTCGCCTCGTCGGAAATATCGCGCCGATCGGTAATGTCCTGCAGCCATTCGAGGGTGAGCTCGCGGCCCGAGAGGATGCGCCGGTCGAGCGCCAGCACAAGATCGTCATCTGCGCGGGTCAGGAAGGTCCAAGCGACCTTGAGCGTGACCATGGTCACGGGGAGGCCGTGCTGGCCCAGGAACCGGCCAATTTCGCCGAGATGTCGTTCCTGAGGGCTATGTCCCGCACCCGCGTGGACCGCCGCCGCGGCAGCGTCCATTTCAGGCTTTCGGCCCAAACCCAGCAAGCGCAGCAAGCTGAAGCTTTGCTGCTCGGCTGCGGGAGAGGCGATTTCGTTGTCCATGCACCGCTGAACGGCGCACGGCGGGCAGAGTTAACCCTGATTGCCGCGCGATGGCGCGCGATTAACGAACCCGCGGACCGCCGAACGGCAGCGGCGGGGGCGGACGGCGATGGCCGCGCGGCAGCTGCGCCTGATAGGCGCGGCCGCAATGCTCGACGCAATAAGGGAACCCGGGGTTCACCTTCACGCCGCAGAAGTGGAAGTCAGGCTCACCGGGATGGCCCATCGGCCAGCGGCAGATACGGTCGTTGAGGTCGAGCAGGCTCGTTTTTTCAGCCATCTCGGCGCTGGGCTTGGCCGGAACCAGGCGGCGTGGCGGCGCGGGCGGGATCGGGGCCTGCTGGTCACCCGGGCCCTGACGCAGGAACCCGCCGGGGCCAACCGAAACGATCCGCGGCATGGCGGGGGCGGGATGGGCCTGTGCGCCATCGGCGTTGGGCGTGGCGGGCGCAGCAGCGCGTGGAGCAACCGGACGCCGCTCAGGCGCCGGGCGCGGCGGGGCATCGGCCTTGGGTGCACGCGGCGTAACCGGCGTGGCGGCGGCGGCCTCCTTTTCGTTGGCCTTGACGGGAGAGGGGCGCGCTTTCAGCCCAAGGCGGTGCGCTTTGCCGATCACGGCATTGCGGCTGACCCCGCCGAGTTCCTCGGCGATTTGGCTGGCGGTGGACCCGCCTTCCCACATCTTGGTCAGTTTTTCGATCCGCTCGTCGGTCCAGCTCATGCCTTGCTTCTCTTTCCTGCCGCGGACCTGGGCCCGCAAATCTACAATAACGCGGACGCTTGCCCGCAAACTTGCTATCCGGGCCGCGCGGCGATAGTCGCCGCACTATGGCCGATCAACCGAATCCCGTCACGGATCCTGCAACCAGTGCCGCCGCAAGGGCTGCGCCGCTACCCGGATTTCCCGAACGGGGAGTGCCCATATTCAACGGTTTCAATCGTCTTGGGCTGTGGACGCTCTATATGAAGGAGGTCCGCCGTTTTTTCAAGGTTCAGACGCAGACGATCTGGGCCCCGGCGATGACGACCTTGCTGTACCTGATGATTTTCACCGTGGCGATGGGCCGCGGCGGGCGCGAAGTGCTCGGCGTGCCCTTCGCCAGCTTCATCGCGCCCGGGCTGATCGTGATGGGCATGGTCTCCAACGCCTTTGCCAATACCAGCTTCAATTTCCTCGCTGGCAAGATCCAGGGGACGATTGTCGACTACTTGATGCCGCCGCTGTCGAACATCGAACTGATCATCGGACTGATCGGCGCGGCGGTGACCCGCGCGGTGCTGGTCGGCCTCGCCATCGCGCTCGCAATGCTGCTGTGGCCGGGGGTGACGCTGTATGTCTCGCATCCCTGGGCGATCGTCTATTTCGGTCTAGTCGGATCGACTTTGCTGGCGATCATCGGTCTGATCACCTCGCTCTGGGCGGAAAAGTTCGATCACGCAGCGATGGTCAGCAACTTCGTGATCACTCCGCTGACGATGCTTTCGGGCACCTTCTATGTGATCCATAACCTCTCGCCCGCGTTTCAGGCAGTAAGCCGGGTCAACCCGTTCTTCTACGTGATCTCGGGCTTCCGCTTCGGCTTCCTTGGCCAGAGCGATATCGGCGCAACCAATGCAGCAGTGTTCAACGGCGCGCTGTATTTGGGGCTGCTCACGCTGGTAATGGGCTGGATACTCTACGCGCTGCTCAAGAGCGGGTGGAAACTCAAGAGCTGAAGATTAATGCGTGAGTGAAGCGCGGAGCCGGTAACGGCCCTTGGCGAAATCCTCGAACAGTTCGGAAACCGAGGGATGGTCAATCGGGCCGCTCTCGCCATCTTGCAGCAGGTTCTGCTGGCTGACATAAGCGGTGTAGCTGGACTCCCCGTTCTCGGCGAACAGGTGGTAGAACGGCTGTTCGCGGGTGGGGCGCACTTCCTTGGGGATCGATTCGTACCATTCCTCGCTGTTGGCGAAGACCGGGTCGATATCGAAGATCACCCCGCGGAAATCGAACAGCTTGTGCCGCACGATATCGCCAATGCCGAATTGCGTGCGCACTGCACGCGGGGCATCGATCTGCCGTCCGGCTGTGGGGGAATAGAACGAAGCGCGATCCATGGACGGCAATATAAGGGTTTGATTGCGCATAAACAACGGCTGCGCGCGCGCAGTCCCCGAAATGTGCGGGTAAGGGGCTTGGCAAGGGCGCTGCCTTGGGCTAACCGCGCGGCTCTTCGACCCCCGGGCACTTGCCCCGGACCCAAGCATATCTCGCGGAGAGGTGGCAGAGTGGTCGATCGCGCCGCACTCGAAATGCGGTTTACGGCAACGTAACGTGGGTTCGAATCCCACCCTCTCCGCCAGATAAATCCTTCGATTGTCGCTAACGCGGTGTCTGTTCCAGCCGGTTACTGGCCTTTCCGGCGCAGCAGTTCACTGGCGATCTGTTCGTGCCTGGCGCGCGTGATCCCGTAAGCCGCCAGGATCAGC
>JANYEY010000106.1 GCA_025359685.1 Sphingomonadaceae bacterium
GCGCACGGTGTGGACCTCGGTCGACGCCTCGGGCGCCACGGTGGCTTATCCCGACACCTGCGTCGGAACTGACAGCCACACCACCATGGTCAATGGCCTGGGCGTGCTCGGCTGGGGCGTCGGCGGGATCGAGGCTGAGGCAGCGATGCTCGGCCAGCCCGTTTCGATGCTTATCCCCGAAGTGGTCGGGTTCAAGCTGACCGGCGTGCTGCCCGAGGGCGTCACCGCGACCGATCTGGTGCTGACCGCCACCCAGATGCTCCGCGCCAAGGGCGTGGTCGGGCGGTTCGTGGAATATTATGGCCCGGGCCTCGCCATGCTCAGCCTGGCGGACCGCGCGACGCTCGCCAATATGGCGCCCGAATACGGTGCAACTTGCGGGTTCTTCGGGGTCGATGACAAAACACTCGACTACTTACGCCTGACCGGCCGCGAGGAAGAGCAGATTGCCTTGGTCGAAGCCTATGCCCGCGAACAGGGCCTGTGGATCGATCCCGCCGGGCAAGAGCCGATCTTTACCGACACGCTCGAACTCGACATGGGCTCGGTCGTACCCAGCCTCGCCGGGCCCAAGCGCCCGCAGGACAAGGTTGCGCTGACCCAGGTCGATGAGGTGTTCAACGGCGATCTCGATGCGGTCTACAAGAAGAGCGCAACCCGCGTCGCAGTCGAAGGCCGCGATCACGACATTGGCGATGGCGACGTGGTGATCGCCGCGATCACCAGCTGCACCAACACCTCCAACCCCGGCGTGATGGTTGCCGCGGGCCTCGTCGCCAAGAAGGCCAACGAGTTTGGCCTCAAGCCCAAGCCATGGGTCAAAACCAGCCTTGCGCCGGGATCGCAGGTCGTCACCGATTACTTCAACAAGGCGGGCCTGACCGAACACCTTGACGCGCTCGGGTTCAACCTCGTCGGCTATGGCTGCACCACCTGCATCGGCAACTCGGGTCCGCTGGCGGAACCGATCAGCGCGGCGATCAACGCCAACAATATCGTCGCCGCCTCGGTGCTGTCGGGCAACCGTAACTTCGAAGGCCGCGTCTCGCCCGACGTGCGCGCCAACTTCCTCGCCTCGCCGCCGCTGGTGGTGGCCTATGCGCTCAAGGGCACAGTGGTCGAAGACTTCGTCACCACGCCGATCGGCATTGCCAGTTCCGGGGCCAGCGCCGGCCAGCCGGTCTACCTCAAGGACATCTGGCCCACCAATCAGGAAGTCGCCGATACGATGGCGAGCTGCATCGACCGCTCGATGTTCCAGGCGCGTTATGCCAACGTCTATCAGGGCGATGCGCACTGGCAGGCAATCCAGGTCACCGGCAGTGAAACCTACCAGTGGCGCGCGGGTTCGACTTATGTCGCCAACCCGCCCTACTTCGACGGCATGACGATGACCCCGGCCCCGGTGCAGGACATCATCGAAGCCCGGCCGCTGGCGGTGCTCGGCGATTCGATCACCACCGACCACATCAGCCCGGCCGGCAACATCAAGGCTGACAGCCCCGCCGGGCGCTGGCTGATGGAGCACCAGGTCGCCAAGGCCGATTTCAATAGCTACGGCGCGCGGCGCGGGCATCACGAAGTGATGATGCGCGGCACATTCGCCAACATCCGGATCAAGAACGAGATGGTCCCCGGCACCGAAGGCGGGATGACCGTCTATGGCGGCGAGACCATGTCGATCTTCGACGCGGCGATGGCTTACAAGGCCGAGGGCGTGCCCTTGGTGGTGATCGCGGGCAAGGAATACGGCACTGGCTCCAGCCGCGACTGGGCGGCGAAGGGCACCAAGCTGCTCGGCGTGCGCGCGGTAATCGTCGAAAGCTTCGAGCGCATCCACCGCTCGAACCTGGTCGGCATGGGCGTGCTGCCGCTGCAGTTCGCCGAGGGTTCGACCCGCCAGACGCTTGGCCTGGGCGCGGACGACGTATTCACCATTAAGGGCGTCGCCTCGCTTCAGCCGCGCCAGGACGTCGAAGTCGAGGTAACCCGCAAGGACGGCTCGACCTTCGTGTTCAAGACGCTGTGCCGGATCGATACCGCCAACGAACTCGAATACTTCAACAACGGCGGGATTTTGCACTACGTGCTGCGCAAGCTGGCGGCCTGAGGCTGTGCGCTGAAGCTTCGATGGTTGGTATTATGTAAGTCTGGCGCGGCCTCTACCTGGAGAATTCCAACGGATTACCTGATCCTGTTTGCGGTGGTGCTCGGCGTCAATTTGATGCCCGCTTTCGGTCCACCAACGTGGACGGTGATCGTCATCTACGGTCTCAGTACAAAGATGCCTCTACCCGCCCTCGTGCTGATCGGCGCTGCCGCTGCGGCGCTTGGCCGGTTTGCGCTGGCTCACGGCTTCCGGCTGCTCAGGAGGCATATTCCAGAGAAGATGAAGCGCAATCTGCAGGCAGCGGGCGATGCGGTTGAGAAGCGCAAGCGGGGATCGCTGGTCGCCATGACATTGTTCGCGCTTTCGCCGCTACCCTCGGCGCAGCTGTTCGAGGCCGCCGGGTTGGCCGGGCTGCGTCTCTTCCACTTCACCGCTGCCTTTTTTGCCGGCCGCATCGTCTCCTATTCGATCTACGGCGCGACCGCGAAGGGGATCGAGAAGACCAGCATGGGAAGCGCATTCAAGCACTATCTCACCAGCCCGGTGGGCATCGGCGTGGAGATCGTGATGCTCGGTCTGCTGGTGGCATTGGCGCAGGTGGATTGGCAAAAGCACCTCGCTGGCACGGATGCACATGGCGACAGCAAGCCCAAGTGAAATGGCTTTGAATTCACTGGCTGGATCCTCGTACCTCCGATAGGTGGGATGCCGGGGTGGGACGGCCCGTAAGGACAGTCCATGAAGACCGAAACAGCCGCGCGCCACGAACACTCGCCCCATGCGCATGGGGGCGATGTCGGCAAGGTGATCGATCCGGTCTGCGGGATGGAGGTCGATCCGGCCAAGACTGCGCATCACCGCGAGGTGGACGGCGTTACCTGGCATTTCTGCAGCGCGAAGTGTGCCGATAAATTCGCGGCCGATCCTGCTGCTTACCTGAAGCCCAAGGCGGCTCCGTCGCAATCCGCTGCGGCAGGAACCATCTGGACTTGCCCGATGCACCCGCAAATCCGGCGCGACGGGCCCGGCACCTGTCCGATCTGCGGGATGGCGCTGGAGCCATTGCAGCCAAGCCTCGACGAGGGCCCAAATCCCGAACTCATCGCGATGACCCGCCGGCTCTGGGTCTGCGCGGCGCTGTCGATTCCGTTGCTGATCCTGACCATGGGCACCGAACTGACCGGGTGGCATCCGCTGCCGATGGCAATTTCGATCTGGGTCCAGTTTGCGATTGCCACCCCGGTGGTGCTGTGGGGCGCCTGGCCGTTCTTCCAGCGCGGCTGGGCATCGCTTCGGACCCGCAACCTCAACATGTTCACGCTGATTTCGCTGGGGGTCGGGGCGGCCTACCTGTTCAGCCTGGTGGCGACTTTTGCACCCGGTATCTTTCCTGCCGCGGCGCGGACGATGGGCGGGATGGTGCCAGTCTATTACGAGGCGGCGGCAGTGATCACCGCGCTGGTGCTGCTCGGGCAAGTGCTGGAGCTGCGCGCGCGGTCCGCTACTGGGCGGGCCATTCGCGCGCTGCTTGGCCTTGCCCCCAAGACCGCGCGGCGCCTCGCGGCGGATGGCAGCGAGGCCGACGTGCCGCTTGAGCAAGTTCAGCCCGGCGATCTGCTGCGGGTCCGCCCTGGCGAGAAGGTTCCAGTCGACGGGATCGTGACCGAGGGCCATTCCTCGGTCGACGAATCGATGATCAGCGGTGAACCGGTTCCGGTCGAAAAGGGCGCGGGCGACAAAGTCACCGGGGCCACGGTAAATGGCACCGGCGGCCTGATGATGCGCGCCGAGCGGGTGGGCAGCGATACCGTGCTGTCGCAGATCGTACAT
Organism: Sphingomonadaceae bacterium; assembly: GCA_025359685.1. GTDB lineage: Bacteria > Pseudomonadota > Alphaproteobacteria > Sphingomonadales > Sphingomonadaceae > Novosphingobium. The sequence continues at coordinate 3,941 of JANYEY010000106.1, forward strand.
ATGGTGGCAGCGGCACAACGTTCGCGTGCGCCGATCCAGGCGCTGGCCGACAAGGTCGCCGGCTGGTTCGTGCCAACCGTCATGTTGATCGCGGTGCTGGCCTTTGGCGTGTGGTTTGTGTGGGGGCCCGAACCGCGCCTCAGCCATGCGCTGATCAACGCGGTTGCGGTGCTGATCATTGCCTGCCCCTGCGCGCTGGGGCTGGCTACGCCGATGTCGATCATGGTCGGCACCGGCCGCGGGGCCACATCGGGGGTGCTGGTCAAGAATGCCGAGGCGCTCGAACTGACCGAGAAGATCGATACGCTGGTGATCGACAAGACCGGCACGCTCACGCTCGGCAAGCCCAAGCTGGTCGAGGTTGTTGTCGCAGATGGCTTTGCCGAGGACGAGATACTCGCTCAGGCCGCCGCACTTGAGCGGGGCAGCGAGCATCCGCTGGCCGCAGCGATTGTCGAGGGCGCCGAGGCCCGCAAGCTGGACCTGCCCGCGGTCAACGATTTCGCCTCGCACACCGGCAAGGGCGTAACCGCCCAAATCGCCGATCAGCTGGTCGGGCTGGGCAATGCCGCAATGATGGAGCAGCTCAAAGTCGATCCCGCGCCGCTCGCCGCCCGCGCGGACAGCCTGCGCGCCGATGGTCAGGGGGTGATGTTCCTGTCAGTCGAGGGCAAGCTGGCGGGGCTGATCGTGGTGGCCGATCCGATCAAGGAAAGCGCGATCGAGGCGGTGGCCGCACTCCGCCGCGACGGGGTCCGCGTGGTGATGCTGACGGGAGACAATCGCCGCACCGCCGAAGCGGTCGCGCGCAAGATCGGCGGCATCGATGAAGTGATGGCGGACGTACTGCCCGAACAGAAGCAGCAGGTGGTCGAGCAACTGCGCCGCGAAGGTCGCCGGGTCGGTATGGCCGGGGACGGGATCAACGATGCGCCCGCGCTGGCTGCGGCGGATGTCGGGATCGCGATGGGCACCGGCACCGATGTGGCGATGGAAAGCGCGGCGATCACCCTGGTCAAAGGCGATCTGGGCGGGATCGTCCGCGCGCGGCATCTGAGCCGTGCGGTAATGCGCAACATCCGCGAGAACCTGTTCTTCTCGTTTGTGTTCAACGCGGCCGGAATTCCGCTGGCAGCGGGGATTCTCTACCCCAGCTTCGGCGTGCTGCTCAGCCCGATCATCGCTGGCGCGGCCATGGCGTTCAGCTCGGTCGCGGTAATCGGTAATTCCCTGCAGCTGCGCGCAGTTAAACTGTAGGTCAGATCGCCAACCATGCAAAGCGCGGGGGTGAGCACAGCGGCTCACCCCCAATCACCTTACAGTCCGTCAGTCGCCTTGCTGACCAGCACGTTGACTGAAACGCGGCGGTTCTGCGCGCGGCCTTCAGCGGTGTTGTTATCGGCCAGCGGATCGGCCTTGGCCATGCCGGTCGGGGTCAGCACGCGCCACGGCTTCCAGTGGCAGGCCTGCTGCAGGTAATTGATCACCGCACCGGCGCGCTTTTCGCTGAGCGTCTGGTTGTAATCGTCGCTGCCGACGGTGTCGGTGTAGCCAACCACCAGCAGCAGCGCATTGCTGGTGCCTTCGGCCTGGCTGGCGGCCTGGCACAGTTCGGCCTTGCCCTGCTGCGACAGCGCCGACTTGCCGGTATCGAAGAACACGTTGGTGGTGCTCTTGATGTTGTAATTATCGATATCGCCGACCCGGCTGCGCAGCGCTTCGGTCGCTGCGGTCTGCTCGGAAAAGCGCTGGTCGGTGCCGTTGCGGATCATCTGCGCTGTCTTGTAATCGCCGTTCTTGAACGTGACCTGGGTGGCAACGAGCCCGCCCGACCACTGTGCGGTCTTGACCGTGACCGGCAGGCCGTTGAGCAGCGCGTCAATGGTCAGCTTGGCGCCGCCGCCGAACAAGCCGCCGCTGGCCTTGACCTTGGTTTCGTTGCTCACCGCAACCACCGTGGCGGTACCGTCGGGCGCGGTGACCTTGAGCTTGTCGGCATTGCGCGCGGTGATCACGCCCTTGAGGTCAGGCCCGGCGGGAAGTCCGGCAAACGGCGGCGGTACTTCGCCGGTCACGACAATGGTGGGATCGGCTGGCTGCCGTGCGGCAAGCCCGGCGGGAAGTGCTGCAGCGAGCAGGGCGCCAAGGATCAGTGTGCCAGGCTTTACGGATACAAGATTCATCAAGCTTACTCCTACGCCCCCAAAAATCCGGGCCGCCCTGCTGCGACAATCGTTTCCTGTAAATGAACAAAGCGCCCAAGCGTTAGTGCAGAGGGGATGGCCCGAGCGGTTCGTGCGGCAAACGGTTCCCCGCACGTCGATCGCACAAAAACCAAGGGCGGCTCAATCGAACCGCTCTTGCCCCACTGGAAACAGGATTGCGCGGCTTATGCGGCCGCCTTCTTGGCGAAGCGGCGGCGCCCGGCAATGCTCGCTGCAGCCGCGCCGAACAGCAGCAGCATCGGCGGCGCCGGAACGTCGGTTCCGCTCGAAGTCGAAGTGCTGGTCGAGGTGCTGGTGTCGGTCCCGCTCGAGGTCGAGGTGCTGGTCGATGACGAAGTTGAGCTCGACGAGCTGACGTTGCCCGAGGTCGAGCTGCTGGTCGAAGTCGAAACATTGCCCGAGGTTGACGATGAGGTGCTGCTCGAAGTCGAGGACGACACGTTGCCCGAGGTCGAACTGGACGAGGAAACGTTGCCTGACGACGAGGTCGACGAATAGTTGCCCGAGCTTGAGCTGATGTTGCCCGAGGTCGAGGTGCTGGTGACGCCGCCGGTCGAAGTCGAAACACCGCCGGTCGAAGTCGAAACGCCGCCGGTCGAAGTGGTCGAGCTTGAAGTGATGCCGCCGGTCGTGGAGGTGCTGGTCAGCCCGCCGGTCGAAGTCGAGGTCGAACCGCCCGAGGTCGAGCTGGAACCGCCCGAGCTTGAGGTTGAGCCATTGCTGGTCGAGGTGATGACGATGCTGCCGCTCGATCCGCCGCTGCTGCCGCCAAAGAATCCGCCGAAGAAGCCGCCGCCAAAGCCCATGCCGCCGCTGCCGCCGCCAACGATCACCGTCTGGCCGCCGCCGCCGCTTTCAGGCATCGGCTGTTGGGGCAGTTGGGGTACTTGCATCATCGCCATCTGCGGCGCATCGCAGCAAGTGGTGGTGCGGGTAACGACGCGGCGGATCTTGCGCACCTTGGGCCGGGCCGCGACGAGGCGCTTGGCCTTGTGCTGCTTGATCTGATGCGGAACGGTTGCCGCATGGCGCTTGTGCTTCACATACTGCACCGTCGCTGCGGGAGCTTCGGCCACGTGAACGGCACCGCCGCCCAGAACCGCGCCGCCTGCTGCAAACGCTGCGAGTTTAACCAGAGCCATCCGTACTGACATAACCGCTCTCTCTTCACCCTGTTTGGCGTGCTCTACCGGCCACACGATGTTGCCGGGGCACGTCCATAGAGTGAAAAGGCCAGAGGAAAGTTAAGCCGACAATCGTGTTAACCGTGATTTTCCGGTCCCGGACCGGGATTTGTGCATTTTAGATGCAGCGCTGCGGTCAGTTGTCCCATTGTGGCACTGAAGGCCCGGAAAGTGCGAACCGCGCGCTGAGAATCGCTTGACGACTAGTAACCCCAAGGTTACATGTAACCTCAGAGTTACACGTAGGGGAGAGAATCATGGGCAATCCGACGCCGAAATCGCCGACCGGTTGAGCCGCCAACGCGCACGCACACTGCCAATGCTAGCCATCTTTTTCATCATCCAGCAAAGCGCATACTGGTCCAACCCGCCGGGCCAACGGCTGGTCGATCATGTCCGCCTCGGCGCCTGGGCTTTGATGGCGCTGGTCATTCTGTTCACCGTTGGAACCGGCGGGTTCTGGGGTCGCAAGCCCGAGATTCGCGCGATGGTCAACGACGAGCAGACCCGCGCCAACCGCAGCGCCGCGATGAGCGCCGGGTTCATCGCCAGCATGCTCGCAGCGATAGCGCTCTACGTCCTGCAGGGATCGCTCCAGCTCACTGCGGGCGAAGCGATCCATCTGATCGTCAGCGCGGGACTGATAACGCTGCTGATGCGCTTTGCCATGCTGGAGCGGCGCGGCCTTGACTGATCGGCTGGTCACCACGCTCAAGGAAATCCGCGAGGCGCGTGGGCTGACCCAGGCGCAGCTCGCTGAGATGGTCGGGGTCAGCCGCAAGACGATCAACACGGTCGAAAACGGGGTCTTCGTGCCCTCGACGGTGATCGCGCTCAAGCTCGCGGCCGCGCTCGGCGAGCCGGTCGAGGCGCTATTTTCCCTCGGAAAATAGCCCGCTCTGCGAACCGCTCGGCGGGGCCAGACCAAGGTGCTGCCAGGCTCCGTCGTTCAGACAGCGCCCGCGCGCGGTGCGGGCGATCAGGCCAAGCTGGATCAGGAACGGCTCGATCACGTCCTCGACTGTGTCGCGCGGTTCGCTGAGCCCTGCAGCGAGTGTTTCCACGCCAACCGGGCCGCCTTTGTAGATATCGGCGATCATCGTCAGATAACGCCGGTCCATCGCATCGAGCCCGAGCGCGTCGACCTCAAGCCGGGTCAGCGCATCGTCGGCGAGTTCGCGCGAAATCGCCACATCGCCCGCCACGTGAGCGAAATCGCGCACCCGCCGCAGCAGGCGACCCGCCACGCGGGGCGTGCCGCGTGCGCGACGCGCAATCTCGCGCGCGCCGTCCGCGGCGATGCCCATCCCAAGCAATCCAGCGGCGCGGGTGATGACCTTTTCAAGCTCGGCGACCGAATAGAAATTGAGCCGCACCGGGATGCCGAAACGGTCGCGCAGCGGCGTGGTCAGCAGCCCCTGCCGCGTGGTCGCGCCGATCAGCGTAAACGCCGGCAAATCGATCCGCACCGACCGCGCCGAGGGCCCCTCGCCGATGATCAGGTCAAGCGCGCGGTCCTCCATCGCCGGATACAGCACCTCTTCGACAATCGGATTGAGCCGGTGAATCTCGTCGATGAACAGCACGTCGCCTTCTTCAAGATTGGTCAGCAGCGCCGCCAAGTCGCCGGTCTTGGCGATCACCGGGCCGGATGTGGCGCGGAAGCCCACTCCCAGTTCGCGCGCGACGATCTGCGCCAGCGTGGTCTTGCCCAGCCCCGGCGGGCCATAGAACAGCACATGATCCATCGCCTCGCCGCGCGACTTGGCCGACTGGATGAACACCGACAGGTTGTCCTTCGCCGCCGCCTGCCCGACGAATTCGGCAAGCGTTTTCGGGCGCAGCGCCGCGTCAGGGTCCTCGGGGAGGCGTTGCGGGGTGAGGATGGGGTTGTCGGTCATGCCCGCTCCAGATTTTGTCCACATCGGGTGCAGTGGCCTTCCGGCCAAAGGCGCACGTGGAACACCCAATTTCTCAGCTTTTCGGAACCGTCCGGGGTCATCAGCGATTTGCCGCAGTTCGGGCAAGTAAACGCACGGTCAACTAGCCAAAACCCGAGAACGGAGGCGGTTATTACTGCAAATCCCCCAGCCACGCTCAGCCGGACAAATATCACGAAACCAACGAGCCAAGCCAAAATCATCAAGACCCTGGCCATCCGCATCTTGTTTTGAGGACTCATCCCGCCGCCCTTTTCAGCGCCACCCGCACCAGATCGTTGAGACCCGCACCCTCGCCCAATTCCTCGATCGCGCGAGCTACCGCCGAGGCCGCGACTTGCGGTTTGAACCCAAGGTTCTGCAGCGCCGAGACAGCATCGGCGCTGGCCGAGCCTGCTGGCACCGCCGCGGATACGCCAGGTCCTGATGGCAAGGCGCCAGCCTTGTCCTTCAGCTCATTAACAATCCGCGCCGCCAGTTTCGGGCCGACACCTTGCGCGCGCGCCACCATCGCGGCGTCGCCGCCCGCGCAGGCGCGCGCAAGTTCTTCCACCGACAGCGCCGAAAGCACCGCCAGCGCCATCTTGCTGCCCACCCCCTGCACGCCCGTCAGCAAGCGGAACCACTCGCGTTCCTCGCCGCTGGCGAAGCCGATCAGGCGCATGTCGTTTTCGGAAACCTGCAGCTCGGTGTGGAGCGTTACGCTGTCGCCGCGCGCGCCCAGTGCATCGAGCGTCTTGGAGCTGCAATGGACCAGATAGCCGACCCCGCCCACGTCGATCACTGCCCAGTCGGGGCCGAAATCATCGAACGTGCCGGTCAGCTTGGCGATCATGGTTTGTTCTATGGCAGGATTGCACGCGCGAAACCACCCCCTTGTGACCGCGCTTGGAGAGTGCGAGAACCGGATCAAACGGGAGGGGCAAGCATGGCATTCAGCGACGAAAAGCGCCGGTTCTGGCAGATCGATTTGACAACGCGCGCAGGGGCCAAAAGCGCGGCGTATCAAGGCGCGCTCGCCTGTTTCATTTTTTGCGGGATGGCGGTGCTCGGCTTGCTGGTCTTTGGCGGATTGGCCGGAATTTCGACTCCGCAAGGCCTGTCGATTGTCGCTGGTGCGGGGCTTGAGGCTGTCGTGGGTCTTGTAGCCGGATTGCGTCTGCGCAGCGGCCAGGGCGCCTATTGGGGCATCGCGGCCGCGGTGCTGGCGGCGCTCGAACTGATCGGCAAGGTGGTGGCTTTGAGCATCGGCGGTCTTGTGCTCACCGGCATGGTGCTGATCATTACCGTTCAGGGCGTGCGCGGGGCATTCGCGCTGAAGCGCGCGGCCGGATTCGAAGACGACGACATCGAAGTCTTCACCTAACCGCGCTCGGCTGCAGCGCTGTCAGAACCCAGGAATGCGCATGTTCGCGCCGAGCTTGCAGGCGACCGCCGCCCCGCCCACTTCGAGCGCCACTTCGGGATCGCGCACGGAGGCGGCAACACGGATCAGGTCGCCAACGGTCAGCTGGTTGTCGCTGCGGTAATAACGCGCGGCGTCGGCCAGCCGGTCAACCTGGCGGGTGCTGAGGTGGCCGTGGAGGAACTCCGCAGCGCAGCTCGCCTGGTTGCGATCAAGGCCATAGCGCATCAGCGCGTCGGAGATCTGGTAACGGCTGGCGACGCAGCCCGATAGGACCAAGCTGGCAACGGCGGCAAGCGACAGGATTTTGAAACGCGGCATGATTGTACCCTCCGGCAGATATGCATGCGAGGTAACCGCGCCTGAATGAACGGCGCCTTGCCGGACACTAACGCGCGAGGCGGGCTGCCGTTCCGGCAAGGTGAGCGTGGGCAATCGCCACCGCGAGCGCATCGGCGGCATCGGCTCCGGCCGGTGCCGCGCCGGGAAGCAGCACCTTGAGCATTGCCTGGACCTGCGCCTTCTCGGCGCGGCCGGTGCCGACCACCGCTTGCTTCACAAGAGTCGGGGCATATTCGGCCACGCTCAGCCCGGCGCGGGCCAGTGCCAGCAGGCACACCCCGCGCGCCTGGCCCAGCTTGAGCGTCGATTGCCCGTTCTGGTTGACGAACACCTCCTCGACCGCGCCGCAATCGGGCTGGTGTTCGGCGATCACTGCCGCCAATGCCCGATCGATTTCGAGCAATCGCGCAGCGAGCGGCAGTTTGGCGTCGGTTTTGACCTGGCCATTGGCCACGTGCGTCAGCCGGTTGCCGTTCGCCTCGATCACGCCCCAACCGGTGCAGGTCAGCGAGGGATCGAGACCGATGATCCGCATGTCAGAGTTTGAGGCCGAGCCGCGGGCCGAAGTGCATCATCATAAGGTACAGCGCGATCGTCAGCAGGCAGCCCGCGAGCAAAGAGGGCCAGAACCCCACGCCGCTGCGCAGCAGGTACGGGATCAGCAAAAACATCGGCAGGCTCGGCAGCACGTACCAAAAGGTCGCCCCGGCATGGACCGCCATGTTCTCAGCATCGGGCCGTGCGTACCAGATCAGGATCATGCCGAGCACCGAGACGAGCGGCAGCGAGGCGATCAGCGCGCCGAGCGTCGGCAGGCGTTTCCCGACTTCGGCGATGGCCACGATCAGCGCGCCCGAAAGCAGCGCCTTGGCGACCAATTGCCACATTATTGGTGTGCTCCGCTGGCCGCGACCGCCATTATGAAAGGGCTTCCATCACCGCGTCGGGGATTTCGAAATTGCCCCAGACCATCTGTACGTCGTCGTCATCGTCGAGCACGTCGATCAGCTTGAGCAGCGTTGCGGCATCGTCGGCACTGACTTCGACCTTGAGACCCGGCTTCCATGCCAGCTTGACCGCAGCGGCCTCGCCCAGCGTCTTTTCAAGTTCCCGCGAAACCGGGTGCAACACCTCGCTACTGGTCCAGATTGCGTGGCCGTCGGCATCGCTTTCGATATCGTCGGCGCCCGCTTCGATTGCGGCTTCGAGGACCTTGTCCTCGTCGCCCGCACTGGCCGGATATTCGATCAGGCCAAGCCGTTCAAACCCGTGGCTGACCGCGCCCGATGCACCAAGGTTGCCGCCGTTCTTCGAAAAGGCGGTGCGCACGTTGGTCGCGGTGCGGTTGCGGTTGTCGGTCAAGGCCTCGACGATCAGCGCGACCCCGCCCGGGCCATAGCCTTCGTAGCGGATTTCCTCGTAGTTCTCGGCGTCGCCCTTGCTCGCCTTGTCGATCGCGCGCTGGATATTGTCCTTGGGCACCGACTGCGCCTTGGCCGCGTTGACTGCAGCGCGTAGGCGCGGATTGAAATCGGGATCGGGCATGCCAAGCTTGGCCGCCACGGTGATTTCGCGGCTGAGCTTGGAAAACAGCCCCGCGCGCTTTTTGTCCTGCGCACCCTTGCGGTGCATGATGTTCTTGAATTTGGAATGGCCGGCCATGTGCTCACGTGCTTAGCTAGGGGTGGAGTTGCGCCGCCCCTAGCCCAGAGTCAGGCCAAGGGCAATTATCCCAGCCCCAGCGCCGCCTTGTAGACATCGAGGATCGCTTCCATTTCGGCGCGGTCATCGGGCTTCATCTTGCGCAGCGCGACAACCTTGCGCATGATTTTCGCGTCGTAACCGACCGCCTTGGCCTCGCCGTAAACGTCCTTGATATCGTCGGCGATGCCCTTCTTTTCCTCTTCGAGACGCTCGACGCGTTCGATCAGCAGGCGCAGGCGATCATCGGTGGTTTCGGCCATTTGAGGTAACTCCGGGTGTTTGGTGAATCGGTTGCAGGCGCGGTAGCGGGGCGCGGGGATTCGGGCAAAGGCAGGCCTGTGGAAATCCTAGGTCCTCTCCATTTTGCGTAGCTAAATGGGGAGGTGGCAGACGCCAAGGGCGGCTGACGGAGGGGTATCGACGCCAGCCCCGAAACCCCTCCGTCATTTGCTGCGCAAATGCCACCTCCCCAATTGCGCCATTCGGCAAAAATGGAGAGGACCTAGGCTGCGTTCCTCGCCACGCTCGCCGCCATCTGCTCAAGTTGCTCCAGCGTTGCTTCGCTCTGGAACTGCGCCTTCCACTCGGCCGCCGGCATGCCGTGGACCAGCTCGCGCGCGGCGGCCTTGTCCAGCTGCGCGCCGGCCTCGACGATCCATTCGGCGAGGCAATTGCGGCAGAACCCGGCAAGCCCCATCAGTTCGATATTCTCGGCATCGTGGCGGTGGCGCAGATGCCGCACGAGCCGCCGGAATGCCGCCGCCGCTACGGCATCGTCGAGCTCTTCAAGCGGGTCATTCGCAGCTACATTCGTATTTTCGGAGCAACGCATCGGGGTTTCCTTGGGTTTTCGGTCGTTCTTTGCCATAGGCCGAGCTCAAACGGGAAGAGGTAACAGTGGCAAAACTCGATTTGCGCGGACGCAAAATCAAAATCCTGGCAACGCTGGGCCCGGCCAGCCGCAGCCCGGAGATGATCGAAAAGCTCCTGCGCGCCGGGGCTGACGCCTTCCGCGTCAACATGAGCCACGGCGATCACGCCACGCACGCCGAGACCATCACGGCGATCCGCGCGATCGAGAAGCAGGTTGGCCGCCCGGTCGCGGTGCTGTGCGATCTGCAGGGGCCCAAGCTGCGCGTCGGCCAGTTCAAGGACGGCAAGGCGGTGATTCGCCATTCGGGCCACTTCACGCTCGACCGCGATCCCGCACTGGGCGACGAGAACCGCGTCTGCCTGCCCCATCCCGAACTGTTCGGGGTGCTGCACAAAGGCCAGCGTTTGCTGATCGACGACGGCAAGCTGCGGCTGAAAGTGATCGAGGCGGACATGGACCACATCCTCTGCTCGGCCGAGGTCGGCGGGGTCATATCGGACCGTAAAGGCGTGAACGTGCCCGACGCGGTGGTGCCGGTTCCGGCCTTGACCGACAAGGACCGCCGCGATCTGACCTTTGCACTGGAGCAGGGCGCGGACTGGATCGCGCTGTCATTCGTCCAGCGGCCAGAGGATGTCGCCGAGGCACGCAAGCTGATGCGCGGCCATCAACGAGGGGCTGGCACCGCGCTGATGGCCAAGATCGAAAAGCCCGCCGCGATCGACCGGCTCGACGAGATCATCGAACTCGCCGACGGGATCATGGTTGCGCGCGGTGACCTTGGGGTTGAGCTCAATCCCGAAGAAGTTCCGCCGCTGCAGAAGCATATCGTCGCGGCAACGCGCCGCAGCGGCAAGCCGGTGGTGGTCGCAACGCAGATGCTCGAATCGATGATCGAGAGCCCCGCCCCGACCCGCGCCGAGGTCTCCGACGTCGCCAACGCGGTTTACGACGGCGCCGACGCGGTGATGCTCTCGGCCGAAACCGCGAGCGGCGCCTGGCCGGTCGAAGCGGTGACGATCATGCACCGCATCGCCGTGCAGGTCGAAAACGATCCGGGTTATCGTGAGCGGGTCCACTTCACCCAGGTCCGCCCAGACGCGACCACCGCCGATGCGCTGGCCCAGGCCAGCGCAACGATCGCGCAGACGGTGCGGGTCGAAGGGATCATCGTCTTCACCGGATCAGGCAGCACCGCCCGTCGCGTCGCCCGCGAACGGCCCGACGTGCCGATCATGGTGCTCACCCCGTCAGGCCAGATCGCCCGGCGGCTGGCGCTGTTGTGGGGTACGCACGCGGTCCAGACCAAGGATATCGGCAGCTTCGAAGAGATGATCGCCAAGGGCAAGCGCATGGCGCTGCGCCAAGGTTTCGGAACCGCCGGATCAAAGCTGATCGCGCTGGCGGGGGTTCCGTTCGGTACGCCGGGGTCAACCAACCTGCTCCACGTGGTGACCTTGAGCGGAAACGAGTTGAAGGAACGCTAGCCGCGCGCTCCGAACAGGGCCGAGCCGACGCGGACATGCGTTGCGCCCAGCATTACGGCCGTTTCGAAATCGCCTGACATCCCCATCGAGCGGCCGGCGAGGCCGTGGTCGCCCGCCAGCTTGTCGAGCAGCGCGAAGAACGGCGCAGGCTCGATCTCGAGCGGGGGCACACACATCAGGCCGATCACCGGCAGGTCGGCGGTGCGGGCTTCGGCCAGCAGGGCCGGTAGCGCTGCAATCGCGCAGCCGCCCTTCTGGTCCTCGGCGCCGATATTGACCTGGATAAAGCACGGCACGCGGCGGCCGGTCTTGTCCATCGCGCGGGCCAGCGCACTGACCAGCGAGGAGCGATCGAGCGAGTGGATGCAATCGAACAGCGCCACGGCATCGTCCGCCTTGTTCGATTGCAATTGGCCGATCAGGTGCAGTTCGATCCCCTCGTGCAGCTCGCGCAAGGCTGGCCACTTGTCCTGCGCTTCCTGCACGCGGTTCTCGCCGAACACACGCTGCCCGGCTTCGATCAGCGGAGCGATCGCCTGCGCTGGATGAGTCTTGCTGACCGCGATCAGGGTAACCTCGCTGGCTGTGCGGCGGGCGATAGCGGCGGCGCGCGCGATGCGGCTCTTGACGTCGGCGAGGGAGGAGGCTGGATCGGTCATCGCGCGCTGCTATAGCGATGCCATGGCGCGATTGAAGCCCTTGCCCGCAATCTGGCTGGTTTCAGACGAGCGAAACGATGCGGTGCTCGAAGCCGCGCTCAAACGCTTGCCGCGCGGCAGCGGGCTGATCTTTCGCCACTATCACCTGCCTGAGGCGCAGCGGCGGGCGCGGTTTGCCGCACTGGCGCGGCTCGCACGGGCCAAAGGTCACATCGTGGCCCTGGCCGGGAGTCACGCTCTCGCTCGCCGATGGGGTGCCGACCTGAGCTATGGACCGGGCGGAGACCTTGCCCCGGCCCATTCGCTGCGTGAGCTCGGCCGGGCCCGCTGCGCGGTAGCCGTTCTGCTTTCTCCAGCCTTTCCGACCCGCTCTCATCCCGGTGCGGCTTCGCTGGGACCGCTGCGTTTCCGGCTGCTGGCGGCGCGCGCGGCGCCGCCGGTGATCGCCCTCGGCGGCATGAATCCCCGCGCTGCGAGACGGCTCGGATGGGCCTGCTGGGCCGGAATCGATGCCTTTTTGCGTTGAAGCGAATCGCGCGGATTCCAAAGGATTCTTGACCGCGACTCCCCGCGCGGCGCATAACGCTCGGCGTTACGCGAGGGGAGCATCATGGCCACACGTCCGGCAACAGCCAGCCACCGCGGCGCGCGGGTCGATTGGCGCGCGGCGTTGAAGCGCGCGGCGCGGCGCAGCGCCGAAATCGGCGGCGCGCTGGTGCTGCTCGGTTCGGCGGTGTTCCTGGCGCTCGCGCTGGTCAGCTACCGGCAGACCGACCCCTCGGCTTCGACCGCAGCGGGCGGCCCGGTGGTCAACTGGATGGGCAGCGCCGGGGCCTGGACGGCCGAGCGTGCGCTGTTCCTGTTCGGCCCGGTCTGCGTGCTGTTCCTGCCGCTGCTCTACGTAATGGCGCGCGGGCTGTGGCGGTTGGTCGAGGAGGATAACGGCGCGCTCGAACATCAGGGCCATGCCTGGTGGCGGCCGATCGGCCTGCTGCTGTTCGCGATGACGCTGCTTGCGACCACGCTGAGTCTGGCGATCAACGATGTCGAAACCGTATTCCCCGCCGGGTGGGGCGGCATCGCCGGGCTGCTTGGCAGCGGCACGGTTCATTTCATCGCGGGCAAGCTGCCCTCCGCCGGGCAATGGATTTTCACTGCGCTCGCCGGGCTTGCCGCGCTGGCCAGCGGATCGATCATCGCGGCGCGGATCTTTGCGTTCGATTGGGGCAATCTGTTTACCCTGCCCGCATTCCTGCGCCGCCGCAGCCGCGAGATGGTGACTGGTGACGGCGAATTCGTCTCGGTCGCACCGCGCGCCAAGCGCGAACGCCCGGCGCACGGCGAGCAGATTGCCGCCGCGCGCAAGGCCCCCGAAATCAGCGATCCGGCGCGGATGGCCACGCCTGCACAGCTCGGCAACAAAAGCCGCCAGAGCGACCTGTTCAGCACTTACGTTTTGCCCGAACTGGCCTTGCTTAACGATCCCCCGGCCAATTCCGCGCCCAAGGTCGACAAGCTCGCGCTCGAACGCAATGCGCGCCTGCTCGAAACCGTGCTCGACGATTTCAACGTCAAGGGCACGATCGACGCAGTCCGCACCGGCCCGGTTGTTACCATGTACGAGTTGGAACCCGCCCCCGGGATCAAGGCCAGCCGGGTAATCGGCCTGGCGGATGATATCGCCCGCAACATGAGCGCGATCTCGGCGCGCGTCTCCTCGATCCCCGGGCGCACCGTGATGGGGATCGAGCTGCCCAATGCCGACCGCCAGATGGTCAGCTTCAAGGAGCTGGTCGCCTGCGAGAAGTTCGCGCAATCGAAGGCCGCGCTGCCGATCATCCTGGGCAAGGATATCGCGGGCGAGCCGATCGTGGCCGACCTTGCGGTGATGCCGCACTTGCTCGTCGCGGGGACCACTGGTTCGGGCAAGTCCGTGGGCCTCAACACGATCCTGCTGTCGCTGCTGTACCGGCTCACCCCGGCGCAGTGCCGCCTGATCCTGGTCGATCCCAAGGTGCTCGAACTCAAGAGCTACGACGATATCCCGCACTTGCTCGCTCCGGTGGTGACCGAACCGAGCAAGGCGGTGCGCGCGCTCAAGTGGGCGGTCGAGGAAATGGAGCGCCGCTACCGCCAGATGAGCGAGCTATCGGTGCGCAACCTGTCGGGCTTCAACGAAAAGGTTTCGGTGGCCATCGCCAAGGGCAAGCCGCTCGGCCGCCGCATCCAGATCGGGTTCGATCCCGATACCGGCGAGGAACTGTTCGAGGAAACCCAGCTCGATTATCAGCCACTGCCGCAGATCGTGGTGATCGTCGACGAATTGGCCGATCTGATGATCACCGTCGGCAAGGAAGTCGAAGTGCTGATCCAGCGGCTTTCGCAAAAAAGCCGCGCGGCGGGGATCCACCTGATCATGGCCACCCAGCGCCCGTCGGTCGACGTCATTACCGGCGTGATCAAGGCCAACCTGCCAAGCCGTATTTCGTTCGCGGTGACCAGCCGGATCGACAGCCGCACGATCCTGGGCGAACAGGGCGCCGAGCAGCTGCTGGGCAAGGGCGACATGCTCTACAAGCCTAACACCCAGCCGATCATGCGGGTCCACGGGCCCTTCGTGAGCGACGAAGAGGTTGAGCGGATCGCCGATTTCTGGCGCGCGCAGGGCAAGCCCGAATATGTCACCTCGGTCACCGAAGAGCCCGAGGACGGTTCGTTCGGGTTCGACGACCTTGACGCCACCGCGAGCGACAGCCCGGACGAGCGGAAGTACCGCCAGGCCTGTCAGATCGTGTTCGAAAGCCAGAAGGCCAGCGCCTCGTGGCTGCAGCGGCAACTGGGCGTGGGCTACAACACCGCCGCCAAATGGGTCGAGCGGATGGAAGGCGATGGCTATGTCGGCCCCGCCAACCACGTCGGCCGCCGCGACATCTACCGCGACAAGGATGGCTCGCCGCTGTAACGGCGAGCCATGTCCGATTAGCCGAAAGTATTGCCCAGATCGCCGCCAAGCGGGTCTGCGCCGAAGCGGTTGTTGCCGCTGGTGCCCCGCGACGCCAGCCAGACGATCAGCAAAATGATGCCGATCAGCGGGATCAAGGCGATCCAGTACCACCAGCCCGAACGATCGGTATCGTGAAGGCGGCGCACCAGTGCCGCCAGATTGGGCAGAAACAGCATCAGTCCAGTGAGCATGTAGATCCAGCCGTAGAACATGCTCTGTTCCACCCCGGTCATCGGGTTCATGTATTTGAAACCGGTCCCCAAGATCGAGTCCACGATCCCCGCCGCGATTTGGCACAGAAAACAGAATAGCGCGAAATACCAATATTCCGACCGCGCTGCGCGGCCTTGCCAGGTGACGAGTTGCTAAAGCAAGTCCGGATAGATTCGCCAAAGGTCATCTTGAAATCCCCTATACCCCGTGTTCAAGACCTTGAGACTATCACGTTTTCGGATCGGGCATAGGCGATTTTGCCAAGGCAGCCCGCCGCGACAGCTACCGCGGCAAGGATGGTTCGCCGCCTAAGGCCAGCAACAGCCGTTTGCATCTTGCCCACAAATGCCTAGCCTCCTGCCAACGGCAACGAACCGGGGGAACGGGGATGGACGGGCAACCACAAATGAACCGCGCGGCCGGCGCGGATCTGCTCCGGCGCGGCTACAACCGGCGCGATCTGGGGCGGATCGCGGCGCTGCTGGGGGTCGGAGCCGTCGCCGCCCGGCCGACTTGGGCAGCGGCTGTGCCAGGACCGGCGCCCCGGGTAATGATCGATTCGAACGAATGCTGGACTGGGCCGATGGAGCCAGGCCAGGCGGCGGCGCGAGCGATAATTGCCCGCAGCAATCGCTATGAACCGGGCAATGAACGCGACAAATTCATTGCCGCGGTGATGAAGGCGGATGGCGTCCCCGCCGATCATGTCTCGCCGTGGCCGGGATCGAGCGATCCGCTCAGCCGCGCGGTGGTAACCTTTGCCTCGCCGCAGCGCGGGCTGGTCACCGCCGATCCGACTTTCGAACTGGCTTGGACCACTGCCGAATATCTTGGCGTGCCGATCAAGAAAATACCGCTGACCGCGGACTATCGGCACGATGTCAAGGCGATGCTGGCCGCCGATCCACAGGCCGGACTTTACTATGTCTGCTCGCCCAACAACCCCACCGGCACGATCACCCCGCTGGACGATATCCTCTGGCTGGTGCGCAACAAGCCGGCGTGGGCCAAGGTGCTGGTTGACGAGGCCTATATCCATTTCGCCGGGACCCCCAGCGCGGTGGCGCTGTTCGGCCAGAGCGAGGACGTGGTGGTCTTGCGAACCTTTTCCAAACTGTTCGGGATGGCCGGGATGCGGATGGGCTATGCGCTGAGCGATCCCGCCAATATAGCCGCGATGCAACGCTATGACGGCGACGCACTATCGGGATCACTGCCGTTGCCATCGCTGGCTTGCGCAACCGCCAGTCTAGGCCAGACGGCACTGATCGCCCAGCGCCGCGCCTTCATGGAAGCCAACCTGACCTTCGTGACGCGCGAGGTCGAACGGCGCGGCTTCAAGGTCATCCCCAGCCGCGCCAACATGTTCATGATCGACTGGAACGACCGTTTGGCCAGGCAAATGCGCGATGCGATCCGCAAGCAGGGCGTCGAAATCGGCCGTTCGTGGCCCATCTGGCCCAATGTCTCGCGGGTCACCGTCAGCTCGCGCGCCGAAATGATTGCGTTCTTGAATGCACTGGACCGGGCGCTGAAGGCTTAGCAGAGGGCTGGCGGTCGGCATCAAGCAATACCAACACATCGGCGCGCTGCTGCATCTCGGTAAGGATGGAGCGAGTCAGCCGTTCGTAGTGCTGAATGAAGCGGCGCACCTCGGCGGGGTTCATCACTCGCGCCCCGCCGATTTCACGTAGCTCGGCTTCCTGCTGCTCGCGCCAGATCTCGACCACCTCCCAGTTCGGCGCGGCGAGCAGGATGAGCAAGTCGATCCGCGCGAACAGCGCCTGATAGGGCCCCGCCAGCGCCGCATTGGCATAAGCGCGCCACACGCCGTCCGGGTCTTCCTCCGCTTCGAGCCCATTGACCGGTTCGGCCAGCGCGGCGGCGGGTTGCGGCAGCGCGCCCACGCACCAGCCTTCGAGCAGCAGCACCTGCGTGCCTGCCGGGGCGAGCGGCCATTCCGATCGCGGCGCGCGGTCATCAGCCGCCTTGTCGAAGCGCGGCAGGGGCACCGCCTCACCGCGCGCCAATGCATCGAGCGTGGCCATGCCTAGCGCTACGTCATGCGTGCCCGGCACGCCGCGCGTGGCCAGCAGCGGATGCACGTCGCGCGCCAGTTCCTGCCGCTCGGCCCGGGTCAGGTAGAGGTCGTCGAGTGACAAGGTCGCGGCGCGAACCCCTTCGGCCTCCAGCGCCGCAGCCAAGGCGTCGACCAGCGTGGTCTTGCCCGAGCCCTGCGCCCCGCAAATACCGATCGCCAACAACCCGGCGTCTCGGCCCGCCAGCGCTCCAAGGATGCGCTCCGATAGCAGGTTACAAAGCTCGGGTTCGGGACCGGTCATTGCGCCACTCTAGCAGATTTGCCGCCCGGCGCGGCAAGCGCCGATGCACGCGCTCTGCACACGATCCAAACCGGAATGTCACTGGCAGAAACACCGCTCCTTCACGCCATGTGCTTAGGCACAGGCCATGAACGCGATTGACCTTGCCCCACCGTCCGCGCCACACAGCCCCATGACCCGCACCGTATTGGTCGTCGATGACGACCCGCACATCCGCGAGCTGCTCGCCTTTGCCTTCGACAAGGCGGGGATGGCGGTGCGCGAGGCGGCTGACGGCGAGGAAGCGCTGGCCGAAGTCGCGCGCCACCCGCCCGATCTGGTGGTGCTCGACATCAACATGCCGCGGATGGACGGGCTCGAAGTGTGCCGCCGCCTGCGCGCCACCACCGAAGTGCCGGTGCTGTTCCTCTCCAGCCGCGACGAGGAGTTCGACCGCGTGCTGGGGATCGAGCTTGGCGCCGACGACTATGTGGTCAAGCCCTTTAGCCCACGCGAAGTGGTCGCCCGCGCCAACGCGATCCTGCGCCGCTCGGCCCCGCGCGCCGCCGCGCCCACCCCCGCCAAGACGCTCAGCCATGGGCAGATGAGCCTCGACAGCGAAGGCTGGACCGCGCACTGGGCGGGCAGCGAAGTCCCGCTCACCGTCAGCGAATTCAACCTGATGAAGGCGCTGGCCTCCGCGGGCGGCCGCATCCTCAGCCGCGACCAGCTGATCGACCAGATCCACGGGCCCGGCTTTGCGATCACCGACCGCACGATCGACAGCCACATCCGCAACCTGCGCCGCAAGTTCGCCGATGCGGGCGGGCACGACGTGGTCGAGACCAAGGCCGGGGTCGGCTACCGGCTCGGCGCCTGCGGCGGAGCAGGACCCAAATCCGGCGACTGATCGCCTCGGCGCGGGGCCTCGCGCGCCGCCTGTGGCCGGTGCCGCGGCTGCGCTGGCTCTTGCTCGGCGTGCTGCTGTTCGCCGCCGCGCTCCCCGGGATCGCCGCGCTCGGCCTGCGCGTCTACGAGAACGCGCTGGTCCGCCGCACCGAGGCCGAGGTCAGCGCGCAGGCCGCCGCGCTGGGCGCCGCCACCGCGCTGGTCTGGCCGGGCGCGCAGCCCGCTCCGCCCGGCAGGGTGCAGGTGCTGGAGAACTCGCGGCTCGATCCCTATGCCGCCGCGATCACCACCGGGATCGATCTGCGCACCACCGAGATCCTGCCCGAGCGCCCCGCCGCCGAGCCCGCCAGCGGCCCGCCCGATCCCGCCGCATTGGTCGCCGCGGCCCGCATCGCCCCGGCGATTGCCGAGACCAAGCAGGCCACCCTCGCCTCGATCGTGCTCACCGACCGCGACGGGGTCATGGTCAGCGGCCAGCAGCTAGGCCGCTCGCTCGGCGCACTCCCCGAAGTTCGCGCCGCATTCGCCGGGGGATCGCAGACGGTGATGCGCTACAATTCGAGCTACCCGCGTGGCGCGCTGCTCCACTGGCTCAGCCCGGCGACCGACATCCGCCTCCACCACGCCCGCGCGATCACCGTCAACGGTCAGGTGGTCGGCGTGATCCTCGTCTCGCGCTCACCCAGCGCGCTGTTCAGGGGGATGTGGGAGGACTGGGGCAAGATCGCGGTCGGCGCGGGCGTGATCTTCGTGCTGATCCTGTTCATCGCCGGGGTGCTCGCCCGCGCCATCGTGGTGCCGGTCGAGCGGCTCTCGGCGGCGACCCGCGCGCTGGCGCAAGGCCGCACCGCGCACCTGCGCGCGCCGACGCTCGAGGTGCGCGAGATCCGCAGCCTCAACGCCGACTTCACCGCGATGGCCGAGGCGATCAATCGCCGCAGCCGCTACCTGCGCGATTTCGCCGCCAGCCTCAGCCATGAATTCAAGACGCCCTTGGCGGGCATCCGCGGCGGGATCGAGCTGCTGCAAGACCACGGCGCGGGGATGAGCAAGGCGGAACGCGCCAAGTTCCTCGCCAACATGGAAGGCGACGCGCAGCGGCTGTCCAAGCTGGTCAGCCGCCTGATGGAGCTCGCCCAGGCCGACATGGCCACCGCGCGCGGCGCCGACGACGCGAGCGCCGATGCGGCCAAGGTCCTCGCGCGCCTGGCCGACGCGCATGGCACGCCCGGTTTCTCGCTGACCTGGACGATCCTGCCCGATTACCCCGCGCTGGGAATCGAGGAACAGGCGCTCGAAACCGTCCTCGCCACGCTGATCGAAAACGCCCGCCAGGCCGGCGCCAGCGCGCTAGCGATCACCAGCGGTCACCGCGGCCGCTTCGCCAGCCTCGCGCTGACCGATAACGGCCCCGGCGTCCCCGAAGCCGACCGCGTCCGCGTGTTCGACCCGTTCTTCACCAGCCGCCGCGAGACCGGCGGGACGGGGTTGGGCCTGCCCATCGCGCGGGCGCTGGCGGAGAGCCGGGGCGGGAGCTTGGAATTGGGCGACGGCGCTGGCGGGGCGTGCTTTGTGCTGACGCTGCGGGTGGCGGGGTGAGAAGTGAAGCTTAAATTATTAAGTCTGTCCGCGACAAACCCGATATGAGTCGTCTGGCACTTTCTTTCTTGGACCACCCCAATCTAAGAACCGGATTAGGCCTTGCTCCTTCAGTTCCGCAGCTATGCGGCCTAGCCGAACTCTTCGGACACCATACCGTGACAATATGTGCGGCCAGAGTTTTCCGTAGATTATGCTCTCGTCACCAATAGGAATTGCTTCCAACATAGCCGCCCGCGCGCCAGCTTCCTGTTCGGCGATCCAGCGACCGGCGAATTCGTTGCCAGTCAAAGAGCCACCGAACATATCCGCCGATCCAGATTCTTTTTCGCGCTTGGCGCTTTGAAGGTCAGCTCTCACTGCGTCCTGCGCTCTCAGCGCTGCATGCTGACAGTCTCTGAAAACCTCCACGCCTTTTGTGCTTCTTGTGGCGTATATAAGCGAATAAAATGTTCGATTTTTGGTCGGAAACAAGACGGGAGTTTCCATTACGTATTGGTACGAACCAAGCCGGTGGATCACCTCACTGATTGAGGCGATGAGTATGTCCTTGCGCGACGTTGCAACTGCCGTCCCGCCTGCGGAGGTCACCGCATCTAGACGTCTTTCCAGTCAGTGTCAGGCATCAGTCGCTCAAGGCCCGCTTGAATGGCGATGTTGGGCATCGAAGCCGACCAGTTGATCATCGTGAACATGAAGTTGAAGACGATTTCACAGTTTGGCCTACGCAACAGCGGGGCGACAGCCTTCATGTCGATGTTCCAACCCTTGGGATCCATTAGCACAAACGAAAATGCGCGGTGGGGAATGGCTGCGAGCAATTCCGGAACGATTTCGACAAAGTCACCATTGAAGGTGCGTATCGAAATATCGGGGTAAAGAGGTACTATTTCTTGTAGTCGGGCGTAAGCTTCTGGGTCCTTCTCGACTAGCAAGGCCGTCATTGTCACATCAGGGCGACCGAGCTTAGCCCAAGCGGCTTTCGCTCGTCGCAATGCCTGGAGTGCTATTCCAAACGAAGTGTCCTCGAATTTCTCTCCTTGATCCTTCCAAGGTCCAGAAAATCCATCCACGTAGACGACGTCACGATAAGCGCTGGCAATTTTGAAGACCAGACTCTCGACGTAGTCAGCCAGGAAGTGATGCTTCACGTAGGCTTGCTCGCGGCCTTCATAATTCGCAAGATCGGGACGCACTAAGCTGCTCTCGATGCGACATGCACGGGCAGATCATTCCATTCACGCCCATCTAGGTCGCGCCCACCTGTCTTAGGTCTGAAGCCGCCCCATTGTTTGAAGAAGAAAGCGATACTCTGCTCTTCACACTGGTCGCGAATCTCGCGCGCCCATTCAATCGCCATGGGGCGTGCTCCAGGTCCGCTCTCGCCACCTGCTATAACCCAGTGAATGCCCGTCAGGTCGACTTTGCCGACGGCCCCAATTAGGGGTTCAACCGAAAGAAACCTTACGGCTGCAGGAGCCTGCTTTAGGTGCTCAATGCGCGTTTTCGACCGGCCATCTTCGACGGAAACGCCCAGCCAAATGTGCGCAGGTGGCGCAGTGTCTCGGTACCGACGCTTTAGATAATCGCGCATCAGCGAACTACGTTTTGTAAGGACTTGGAAAACGTGCCAGTCGGCCTTTTCCATGGTTTCGAAAACGCTATCGATGAACGCCCTCGGAACCTCCTTATGGAAAAGATCGCTCATGGAATTCACAAAAATCATCCGCGACCGTTTCCACGCCAAAGGCTGCTTAAGTCGCTCTGCCCTCAGCGTAAGGTCGAACCCGTTCTCAAACGGGTGTCCTGCTACGCCGCGCCAACGTTCCGAAAATCTGGACGCATAGCAATTGTCGCAGCCGGCCGTGATCTTCGTACAGCCTGTAACCGGATTCCATGTAGCGTCGGTCCATTCGATTGCACTGCCATCGGCCATAAGAAACACACCCCGGAACGAAACATGAATCTCCTATATTGTACTTCGAGGCGCAACAAAATTGATCGACGAGCGGCGCGATTGTTTGGTTCGTCAGATACTCAAGCTCCAAATTGCGATGGACGTTGCCTGCGTTCGTGCAATTTGATTGAAGTGACTGAGAAAGTCATTTTCCTACACAGCCCCGCTCTGCCAAACTCTCGCCCATGCCGCATCATTCGCCCGGCGAGTCTCCCCCTCGCCCGCACAGTCCGTCCGCTTCCCAAAGCCGCGCCGCCAGCGCGGCTTTGTTGCGTTTGGGCTTCCAGTTTTTTCTTCGCTTGGACTGTGGTCCAAGCGGTCCACGACTCGGGATAGTGGGCGTGGGGCGTGATGGCCGGTCAGGTCCTCTCCATTTTGCGAAGCCAAATGGGGAGGTGGCAGTGCGCAGCACTGACGGAGGGGCTTTGGAGGCTAGCACCGATACCCCTCCGTCTCACCTGCGGCGATCCACCTCCCCATTTGTGGCATTCGCCAAAAATGGAGAGGATCAAAGGTTACCGCACCGGGTAGCCGCTCCAGCGTTTGATCCGGCGGATTGCGAAGGCCGAGCGCATCGCGGAAACACCGGGCAGGCGGGCGAGGCAATCGCGGTGGATGCGGTCGTATTGTTCCAGATCGTGCGCGGCGACGCGCAGCAGGTAGTCGGCGCTGCCGCTCATCAGGTGGCAATCGAGGATATCGGCCATGTGCTGCACCGCCGCCTCGAACCGGTCCATCGCCTCGCGGCTCTGGCTGGTCAGCGTGATCTCGACGAAGGCCTGGAGTTTCAGCCCCAATTTGTGCGGATCGATCTGCGCGGCATAGCCGGTGACGATCCCCGCCGCCTCCAGTGCCTTGATCCGGCGGTGGCAGGCGGACGGCGAGACCCCGGCCAGTTCAGCCAGATCGGCGACCGAGCGCGACGAGTCTTTTTGCAGCGCTTCGAGGATCAGCATGTCGTTGCGGTCCATGGGAGATTATTCCGTCTGTTTGGTCAGATGCGGGAAATATCGCCGGATCGGGGCGCGGTAAAGGCGAACTTTGGTGAAACTTTCGGCGGCGACAGGCGTATCTTCAGCACAGATAATTCAGGAGAGCCATGATGCGCGTCGGCACGGTCAAGGAAATCAAGAACCACGAATACCGCGTCGGTCTGACGCCTGAGAGCGCCAAGGAACTGGTGGTCCACGGCCACGAGGTGTGGGTCGAGACCGGTGCGGGCAGCGGGATCGGCGCTTCGGACCGCGATTACGAGGCCGCCGGGGCGACGATCAAGCCCGATGCGGCGACGATCTTTGCCAATTGCGAGATGGTGGTGAAGGTCAAGGAACCGCAGCCCGCCGAGCGCGCCATGCTGCGGCAGGGGCAGGTGCTGTACACCTACCTCCACCTCGCGCCGGACCCTGAGCAGACCGCAGACCTCGTCAAGTCGGGCGTGACCGCGATCGCCTATGAGACTGTGACTGGCCCGGGCAATTCGCTCCCGCTGCTCAAGCCGATGAGCCAGGTTGCGGGGCGCATGTCGATCCAGGCCGGGGCGACCGCGCTGGAGAAGGCGCATGGCGGGCGCGGGGTGCTGCTGGGCGGCGTTCCGGGCGTGCTGCCGGGCAAGGTGATGGTGATCGGCGGCGGCGTGGTGGGGTTCAATGCGGCGCAGATGGCGGTGGGGCTGGGCGCCGACGTGACCATCCTCGACCGCGATCCCGAAGTGCTCGAAAAGCTCGGCATCCATTTCGAAAGCCGCGCCAAGACGCTGTTTTCCAGCCGGGCGAACATCCAGCAGATGCTGTGCGAGGCCGATCTGGTGATCGGCGCGGTGCTGGTCCCCGGCGCGGCCGCACCCAAGCTGGTGACGCGCGAAATGCTGAGTTGCATGCGGGCGGGTGCGGTGCTGGTCGACGTGGCGATCGACCAAGGGGGCTGCTTTGAAACCAGCCATGCGACGACGCACGCCGACCCGACTTACGTTGTGGACGGGGTGGTGCATTACTGCGTGGCCAACATGCCCGGCGCGGTGGCGCGGACTTCGACTTATGCTTTGAATAACGTGACGCTGCCGCATGCTTTGCGGATCGCGGACCTGGGGTGGAAGGCGGCGCTGGCGGCCAACCCGCACCTCGCCGCGGGGCTCAACGTGCACGAGGGCAAGATCACCTACGAGGCAGTCGCGCGGGATCTGGGATATGATTACGTGCCGGTGGCCGAGGTGCTGGGCTAGGCCTCGCCAAACGGGCGGAACGGCGCGGCGATTTCTTCGCGAACCCGGAGCAGCCGTCCGGAGGCTTTGTCGAGCAAGGCCCAGGTGCTGCGGGCGCTGATGAGGACCTTGCCTGCGGCGTTGGTGAAGGTGACGCAGCGATCGAACTGCGCGCCTTTTGGGGGAGCGGGGATGAAGGTTTCGGCACTGACGGTCTCGCCCAGGCCGATATTGCCGCGGTAGTCGATCTCGTGCCGGGTGACGACCCAGATGTACTGGGCCTGGTGTTCGGCGCTGGCGACTGCCGACCAGTGCGCGGTGGCGATCTGCTGGATCCAGTCGACCCACACCGCGTTGTTGACGTGGCCCAGCTCGTCAATGTGCGAGGGGAGCGCGGTGAAGGTGAGCTGGTGGCGGTTAGTCATCCGTGACCCCCAGCTGCCACAGGATGAAGGCGAATTCCTCGGCGGTTTCCTTGAGGCTTTCGAACCGCCCCGACTTGCCGCCGTGGCCCGCGCCCATGTTGGTTTTGAGCAGGAGTTCGTGGCCGTCGGTCTTGAGTTCACGCAGCCTGGCGACCCATTTGGCAGGTTCCCAGTACGTCACCCGGGGATCGTTGAGCCCGGCGGTGACCAGCATGGGCGGATAGGCCTGCGGCTTGACCTGATCGTAGGGCGAGTAGGAGCGGATCAGTTCGAACGCGGCCTGGTCCTCGATCGGATTGCCCCATTCGGGCCACTCGCCCGGGGTCAGCGGCAGGCTGGCGTCGAGCATGGTGCTCAGCACATCGACGAACGGAACATGCGCCACGACAGCGCCCCACAAGGCGGGGTCCGAATTGATCACTGCCCCCATCAGCTCGCCCCCGGCCGAGCCGCCTGAGATGCTGATCTGGCCCGCCTTTGTGAGGCCGCGTTCGATCAGACCTTGGGCGACGTCGACGAAGTCGGTGAAGGTGTTGGTCCGGCGTTCGAGCTTGCCCGCCTTGTACCAGGCGCGGCCGAGATCGTCGCCGCCGCGGATATGGGCGATGGCATAGGCGAAGCCGCGATCGACCAGCGACAGCCGGGTGGTCGAGAAGCCGGGATCGATCGAGATGCCGTATGCGCCGTAGCCATAAAGGTGGAGTGGGCCTGCACCGACCCGGTCCCTGCGCATGACCACGCTGACCGGGACTTTTGTGCCATCCCGCGCGGCGATTTCGAACCGCTCGGTCACGTAGAGCGAGGCGTCGTAGCCCGAAGGCAGTTCCTGCACCTTGAGCACTTCTAGGCTCTTGTCGGCGAGGTGGTAGTCGTAAACCGTCGCCGGGCTGACCATGCTTTCGTAGCTCAGCCGCAGTTTATCGACCGCCCATTCGGGGTTGTCGCCAAGGCCTGCGCTGTAGCTTGCTTCAGGGAACACAATTGGTTCAACGCGGTCGGGATCGCCGTAATACCGAAGCTCGATCCGGTCGAGCCCGCGAACCCGGCTTTCGAGCACCCAGAAATCGCGGAACAGGTCGAACCCGGTGAGATAGACCTCGTCGGTTCCAGTGGCGAGCGGGGCGGTGACGGTTGGTTCGGCCAGCGGGGCAAAGACGACGCTGAAGTTTTCGTGAGTCTTGTTGGAGTGGATGAAGACGATGTCCTCGATCACCTCGACATCGTATTCGACGCCGGTCTGGCGCGGCCAGATCAGGACCGGCGCGGCCAGCGGGTCGGCCGCAGGGACCACGCGCACTTCGCTGGTTTCGTGATCCGAAGTGCCGATGATCAGCCACTGCTCGTTGGCCGAGAGCGAGGCGCCGACGCGGAAGCCCTCATCGTCCTCGTGATAGAGTTCGACATCGGCTTCATGCAGCTGGCCAAGCCAGTGCAGCCGCGCGTTATCAGTGCGCCATTGTTCGTTGGCGAGGCTGTAAACGAGGCCCTTGTCATGGCCGACCCAGACCAGTGAGCTAAGCGTGCCGGGGATTTCATCGGGCAGCACTTCACCGGTGGCGATAACCTTGACCCGCGCGGTGAAACGTTCGGAACCATTGTCATCGACCGACCAGGCGAGCCTGGTCCCATCGTTCGAGACCGCAATCGCGCCGAGCCGGAAGTAATCCTTGCCCTCCGCCAGCGCGACCTCATCGAGGATCAGTTCGTCGGGGCCGCCCGACACGGGCTGCCGCCACCACTTCTTGTATTCGGCGCCGTCCTCGAATTCGATCCAGTAAAGCCAGTTCCCGTCCTTTTGCGGGACCGACTTGTCGGCTTCCTTGATCCGCCCGCGCATTTCCTTGAACAGCGCGTCGATCCGCGGCTGGTGCGGGGCCATGCGCTGTTCGAACCACGCGTTCTCCGCTGCGAGGTGACCAAGCACGTCCTTGTCGGTCACCTCGGGATAGCCGGGATCGCGCAGCCAGGCGTAGTCGTCGCTGAGCGTTATGCCGTGATGCGTTTCGACGTGCGGCTTTTTCGCTGCGACAGGAGGTGTGGTAAGCGTCATGAAGCGGCTCTATGGTGCCGCCTCTGTCCTCGCAAGCACGACCCGGAATTTTGCCATGCTGATGAATGTCCACCAGACCCGCCTTGACGATCTGCGCAAGGAGCTGAAGCGCTGCCAGCTCGATGGTTTCGTGGTGCCGATCTCGGACGAGCACATGAGCGAATATGTCGGCGCCTATGCCCAGCGGCTCGCCTGGCTGACCGGGTTCGGCGGATCGGCCGGATCGGCGGTGGTACTGGCGGATGAGGCGGCGGTGTTCGTCGACGGGCGCTATACGCTGCAGGTGCGCGAACAGGTCGATGGGCGGCTGTTCGATTACCAGTCGACGCTCGAGACAAGCATCCCTGACTGGCTCGCCGTAAATGCGCCCGCGGGCGCCAAGATCGGCTTCGATCCATGGTTGCACGGCAAGCCGTGGGTCGATGCGTGCAACGCCGCGCTCGCCGCCAAGGGCGCAAAGCTGGTTCCAACCGATGGCAATCCGATTGACGCGGTGTGGAACGACCAGCCTGCCCCGTCGCTTGCCCCGGCCATGGTTCACGGCAACGAATATGCCGGTCAATCGAGCGAAGCCAAACGCAGCCAGGTCGCCGAATGGCTGACCGCGCGCGGACTCGATGCCGCAGTCGTATCTGCGCTCGACGGCGTGGCCTGGCTGCTCAACCTGCGCGGGGAGGATGTGGAGCGCACTCCGGTGGCGCTGTCGTTCGTGCTCGCGCATGCCGATGGCACAGCCGAACTGTTCATTGCGGGCGAAAAGGTAACGCCCGAACTGCAAGCGCACCTCGGCAACGCGGTGACGATCCGCGAACGCAGCGAGTTCGTGCCGCAATTGCAGGCGCTCGCAGGCAAGAAGGTGGCGGTCGATCCGGAACGCTCGGTCGCCGCTGTGTTCTCCGCACTCGAAGGTGCGGGCGCGACCGTTATGGCGATGACTGATCCGACCGTGCTGGCCAAGGCGGTCAAGAATCCGGTCGAGCAGGCCGGGCAGCGCGCCGCGCAGGCGCGTGACGGCGCAGCCATTGCGCGGTTCCTCCACTGGCTGAGCATTGAAGCGCACAAGGGCGAACTTGACGAGCTCAGCGCCGCCGCACGGCTCCGCGAGTTTCGCGACGAGACCGGGCTGCTCAAGGACCTGTCGTTCGACACCATCTCTGCTGCCGGGCCGCATGCTGCCAGTCCGCACTACAAGGTGGACGAGGCGTCCAACATTCCGATCACCCCCAATTCGATCTATCTGGTCGATTCGGGCGGGCAGTACCTCGATGGGACGACTGACATCACCCGCACCGTCTGGACCGGGCCGGGGCAGCCCAGTGCCGAACACAAGGACCGCTTCACCCGTGTGCTCAAGGGCCACATAGCGCTGGCTCGGGCCACCTTTCCGAAAGGCACCGTCGGCGCCCAGCTCGACAGCTTTGCGCGGATGCACCTGTGGCAGGCCGGGGTCGACTATGCTCATGGCACCGGCCACGGGGTCGGCAGCTTCCTCTCGGTCCACGAAGGCCCGCAGCGCATCGCCAAGGCTTCGGGCGGACAGGCCGGAACCGGGCAGGCACTGCTCGCGGGGATGATCCTTTCGAACGAGCCGGGTTATTATAAGGCTGGCGAATACGGCATTAGAATCGAGAACCTGGTGCTGGTCGAACCGCGGACGATCGCCGGGGCGGAAGGCGAATACTTCGGGTTCGAAACGCTGACCTTCGCGCCGATCGATACCGCGCTGGTCGATCTTTCACTGCTGACGCAGAACGAAATCGATTGGTGGAACGTCTATCACGGGCAGGTTCAGGCAATCCTGGCACCGCAGCTGGATGGGGCTGCGCTGGATTGGCTTAGGGCGGCATGTGCACCCTTGTCGGCCGGGTAATGTTCACCTAATGTTCTGTCAGCGACTCGAAGGGAGAAAAAGATGATCGGCTACGTAACCCTCGGCACCAATGACCTGCCGCGTGCGGCGAAGTTCTATGACGCGTTGACCGCTGAAATGGGCGTCGGGCGGATGATGGAATTTGATACCTTTATCGCCTGGGGCACACCCGGTGGCGGCTGCGGGATCGGGCTGACTAAGCCTTTTGACGGGAATCCGGCCACGGTCGGCAACGGGGTGATGGCGGCGTTCGAGGCGGCCGATGAAGCTCAGGTGCAGCGGCTTTACGATATCGCGCTGGCCAATGGCGGCGCCGACGAAGGCGCGCCGGGTCCGCGCGGCGACGGGTTCTATGCCGCCTATTTCCGCGATCCCGATGGCAACAAGCTTAACGCTTACGTGATGGGCTGAGCGGCATGGCCGGCACCTCGATCGAACGCTTTCCGCTCCACCTCGGGCTCGGCGCCAAGGCGCTGCCGCAGCCCGAGTTCACCGGCGCGATGGACTGGTACATGGACTATTCGGAGCGGGTCGCTGGCGATGGTGCCGAAGGCCGACTGGTTGGCATGCACACATTCACCGAAAGCTGGGACAGCTGGGAAATGCATCCCACTGGCGATGAGGTGGTGCTGTGCATTTCGGGCGAAATGACCTTGCATCAGGAGTTTCCCAATGGCCGGACCGAGCAAGTGACTATCGGTGCAGGCGAATATGCGGTCAATCCGCCGGGCGTGTGCCATACTGCGGACATTGCCGAAAGCGCGACCGCCCTGTTCATCACTGCGGGCGAAGGAACGCAGCACCGCCCGCGTTGATAGCGCGCAGGTGAACGGCCTACCGATTCTGCGACAATTGACGACAAATCTGCCCGATTGCGGCATAAGCGTGCGACACCGTGGTCCTAGAACCGGACATGGAAGCCGCGCGGCGCTGGTGTCCCCCTCCCCCCAGCCCGCGCGGCTTCACCATATCCGAACGCAGGAGAAGTTCGCATGAAGAAGTATTTGATCGGTATTTCGGCATTGGCCCTTGGCCTCGCCGGGGCTGCCTATGCTGCCGATGAAATGCCGGGCGGCGATCCGCTTGGCGACAAGACCGTGACCAAAGCCGAGTTTCTCGCCAAGGGTACGGCGATGTTTGGCAAGATGGACGTCAATCACGACGGAAAGCTCGACCAGGCTGACCGCGGCGCGCACGAAAGCGAAATGTTCGACCAGCTCGATAGCGATCACAACGGCTCGCTGAGCAAGGGCGAGTTCGCCGCTGCCCATCAGCACGGTCCTGAAGGCGACGGCCCCGCCGGCAAGGGTATGCGCCATGGCGGTCCGGGCGGCGAACATGACGGGCACATGGGAATGATGATGATGCGCATGGCCGATACCAACCAGGACGGCGCGGTCACCCGCGACGAATTCGCGGCCGCACAGGCCAAGCATTTCGACATGATGGATGCCAATCACGACGGCCAGCTGACGCAGGCCGAACGCAAGGCAGCGCGTGAAGAGATGAAGGGCATGGGCGGCAAGCGTGGCGGGATGCGCCACGGCAATCACGGTGATATGCCGATGGGCGACATGCCGCCTCCGCCGCCGGCCAACTGAACGAAGCGGGCTCTTGTCCTTGGATCAGCCTGCCCCCACCCGCCTGTTGCTGGTCGATGATGAAGCAGCGCTGCGCGAACCCCTGGCCGAGTATCTCTCGCGCCAGGGGTTCAGCGTTGTCCAGGCCGACAGTGCGGCACAAGCCCGAGCAATCCTCAAGACCGAGCAGCCCGAACTGGTCTTGCTCGATATCATGATGCCCGGTGAAGATGGCCTGTCGCTGTGCCGCCACCTGGCCGAAGCGCACGCGCTTCCCACCATTTTCCTCACCGCGCGCGGCGAAGCAACCGACCGCATCGTCGGGCTCGAAATCGGCGCCGACGATTACGTGGTCAAGCCGTTCGAACCACGCGAGCTGGTCGCCCGGATCCGCTCGGTGCTCCGCCGCAGCGCCAAGGGTGCGGCACCGATCGCCGAAGACGAGCTGTTCGAATTCGAAGGCTGGCGGCTCGATCCGTTGAAGCGCCGCCTGACCGATGCCGAAGGCGCGATGGTTTCGATCTCCTCGGCCGAATTCCGCCTGCTGCTCGCCTTCCTCGAACACCCGCGCCAAGTGCTTGACCGTGACCGGCTGCTCGACATGGTCCAGGGCCGCGAGGCGCACCTGTTCGACCGCGCGGTCGATAACCAGGTCAGCCGCCTGCGCCGCAAGATCGAAGTCGACAACCGCAATCCGGTCCTGATCCAGACGGTGTGGGGCGGCGGCTACATGCTCGCTGCCGACGTCCGCCGGGTCCGCCCGGGCTGATGGCAGGGCCGATTCGTCGCACTGTGGCCCGGTTGCTGCCCAAAAGCTTGCGCGGTCAGCTGCTGCTGGCGGTTGCCGCCGCGCTACTGTTGGCCCAGGGGATCAGCGCGGTCTTGCTGTATAGGGCGCAGACCGAACGGCGCGAGGCCGCCCTGGTCCACGGCGCGGCGATGCGCCTGTTCGCCGCCAATCATGACGAAGCGATGCTGGGGCCTCACCCACCCGGCACGTTCGAGGCCGCGCGCGAGCTGAAGGTCGAACATGCGCAGACAGCACCGCTCCAACCGGGCGACCTGCGCAGCCCCAAGGCCGAGGCGGAGCTGCGCGAAATTCTGACCGGCCAGGGGGTTAACCTTTCACAAGTCATGGTGCTGCGCCGACCGGCAGATGGCGACGCCAACATTGCCCGCCGCAACGCGCGTCGAGCCTTGGTGCTGGGCCAGCACGCCCCGACGCCGCCGCGCGAGATGATGATTGCTGCAGTCGAACTCGGCGCCGCCAATGACTGGATGGTGGTGCGTTTGCCGGTCCCGCCGACCGAACGCGCGCTCCTCGCCACGCTGATCGGCCAGACCCTGCTGCTCTATGCCCTGCTGTTCGGCGCCATCGCACTAATCCTTGGCCAGATCACCAAGCCGCTCGCCGCGCTGACCACCCGGCTTGAAACCTTCGCCGCCAAGCAGGATGCCGACGGTCCAATCGAGCCGCAGGGCCCCCGCGACATTCGCCGCCTGATTGCGGCGCACAACGCGATGGAAGCCCGGCTGTCGGCGATGCTGGATGAAAAGGACGTCATGCTCGGCGCGATCGGCCACGATCTCAAGACCCCGCTCGCAGCGCTGCGGGTCAGGATCGAATCGGTCGAGGATGACGCCGAACGGGCGAAAATGGCCCGCACGATCGAAGATATCACCCGCAGCCTCGACGATATCCTCTCGCTTGCCCGCGTCGGACGCCCGAGCGATCCGCTCGAACCCGCCGAATTGGGCGCGCTGGTCGGCCAGGTTGCCGAGGAATTCGAAGACATGGGCGAGCCGGTCACTTTCACCTTGGCGAGCGAGCGGATTGTCCTGCCACTGCGCGCGACCTGGCTGCGCCGCGCGGTCCGCAACCTGACCGTCAATGCCCTGCGTTACGGCGAAGTGGCACGGATTGCGCTGGAGCGCGAAGGCACCGCCGCCGTTATCCGGATCGAAGATGACGGTCCGGGCATCCCGCCAGGCCAGCTCATGGCGATGCTGGAGCCGTTCACCCGCGGTGATCCATCGCGCAACAGCGGCACTGGCGGCGCCGGGCTGGGCTTGACGCTCGCCCGCGCAATTGCCGACCAGCACGGCGGCACCTTGACGCTGCGCAATCGGACCAAGGCCGATGGCGGCGTGGCGGGCTTGACCGCAGAACTGCGGCTCCCGCTCAAGTAATTGGGCGCTCAGGTAACCTTGGCGAGCGCCGCCGAGAGTTCGGCGGCGCGGGCATCCTTCAGCGTGCCGCAGCCGCGCACCCGCTCCACCGTCCGCGCCAGTTCAAGCGCGCCGGTCTTGCCGGCCAGCTTGGGCCCGAGCAAGGCCTGAATCTCGTCGGCCCGCGTGGCCGAGCAGAAACCGCTCACGGTGCGCGGCAGGCCAGCGGTGAAGAAGATCCCGCCGCCGCCACCCGCCAGCTCGTCAAAGTGCGTCTTGAGCCAGTCAAACCCCATGTCACGGGTGCCGCGGTCGGCAATGACCCCGCGGATCAGGTTCAGCCGTTCGCTGCTCCGCAGGCGCGGATCGGACAAGCCGAGCAGCCAGGTGCCGATCAGCGGATTGCCCGAACCGCCGACCGAGCGCAGCGCAGCTGGGCGGAACACCGGGTCCTGCGAGGCGAGACCCTTTTCGATAAGCTGCGTCGCCAGATCCAGCCCGCCTTCGTCGAGCAGAACCGAAAATGCCTCGCCAAACCACGCCGGGTCGAGCGCCTTGCTGTCCCCCGCAAGGTAGGCCTTGCCCGCCACGGCAAGCTGCCCGCGCAAGGCAACATCGCGTGCTGCCAGCGCCATCTGCCCAACCATCTGTTCGCGCTGCTGCGACTTTTCGGGGTCTTCCGATGCATAGGCTCCGGCCGCCGGATTGAAGCCCATCACGGCGAGCTTCGGTGCATAGATCCGCTTCACCAGGCGGCGATAGCCGGCCTCGCCTTCTGCGGTGAATATGCCGGCGTTGTGGAAGGTGTCGAGCCCGTCCATCGCCGAGCCGCTGGCATAGCTATCAGCGTTGCGGGCGAGCTGCTCGGCCCCAGCAATCAGTTGCTGGGGGCTCGCCCGGCCGGCGCGAAAGCTGGCGTAGAGCGAATCGCTCATGGCCTGCGCTTCGCCGCCCGGCAGTCGCGCGGCGGTGGCAATCAGTGCATCCCATTCCTTGGCGGGCAGTTCGAAGCGGTAATAACCGGTGCCGCCCACATTGGGGACGATGGCCCCGCGGCCGCGCAGCGTGACTGTGCCTTGGGCATCGGTCAGCAGCTGGCACTGCTTGGTTCCGGCCAGGCGCCGCACGCACAGCGGCACACCCCAGCGCTCGGCCGGCGGGTTCGCGCCAAGCATGGCATAACGGCTCTGCGTTACGCGATACGATCCCTTCGGCCCGGGCGCGAAGGTGACCAGCGGCACGCCCTGCTGATCGGTGAAGCTCTGCATCGCGGGCACAATCCGCGGATCGCCGGCGACCTGCGCCATCGCGCCGAAGAAGTCAGCGCTGGTGGCGTTGCCATAGCGGTGCGCGGCCATGTAACCTCGCACCCCGGCGCGGAACTTCTCATCGCCCATGTAGCCCGCGATCATCGCCACGACGTGGCCGCCCTTGCCGTAAGTGATCGAATCGAACGCTTCGTCGATCTGCATGTTGGTCGGGATCGGCTGATGGATCGCCCGGCCCGCTACAAGCGCATCGGTGCGCATCGCCTGGAACCCTTCGGCCAGGGCCCCTGCCTTGATGTTGAGATCGGGCCGCCATTCGTTACCGATGCGGAAGCCCATCCAGTTGGCAAAGCTTTCGTTGAGCCACACATCGTCCCACCACGCCGGAGTGACGAGATCGCCGAACCACTGGTGGGCTAGTTCATGGCTGACGACCATGCCGAAGGTGCGCTTGTGGCTGGTGCTGGCCTTGTCATCGAGCACGAGGATCGGGTCGGCGTAGAGATCGGCCCCGGCGTTCTCCATCGCGCCGGGCATGATCGGCGAGGTGATCTGGTCAAGCTTGGGATAGGGGAATGGCTGGTTGAAATAGCTTTCAAGGTGCGTGACGATGCCTTTGGTGCCTTCGAGCGCGAAGGCGATCTTCCCGGCGTTCTGCTTAGTGGTGACGATCCGCACCGGCAGCGGCGTGGCGCGCTGCGGGGTGGGCGGCACGGTCCCCTCAACCGTGACAAACGGCCCGACCATCATCGCCACCAGATACGTCGGCAGCGGCAGGGTCTGTGCGAAGCGGTGCACCGCAAGGCCCCCTTCGGTGGTGGTCGAAAGCTCGGGCGTGTTGGTAACCGCCATCTGCCCGGGCAGCGTCCGCAAAGTGACTGTGAAAGGCACCTTGAAACCCGGTTCATCGAACCCGGGGAAGGCCGCGCGGGCGTCGATCGATTCAAATTGGGTCCAGCTGTACCAGTCATCCCCCACCTTGACGTGGAACATCCCTGCCGGGCCGCTGCCGAATGGCGCCTTGTAATCGAAGCTGAAGGTCACCGCGCCAGCGGGCAGTGGACTACCGAACACCACGCGGGCAACGCCGCTTTCCTCGATCTGGTGCCACGCGCCGATGAACGTCTGGCCGCCGGCGGTGGCGGTAACCTTGCCCATCGCAAGGTCACGGCCGTGCAGATCGACGTAGGTGCTGGGTGTCTTCAGGTTGGCATCGATCTCAACGTGGCCCGAGAAATCCTGACGCGCAGGATCGACCGTCAGGTCGAGCCGGTAAGCGAGCGGACGGACCGCGCCTGTTAGCTTGCCCAGCGGGATCGGCGCCAAGGCAGCGACAGCGGCTCTGGCGCTATCGGCAGCGGGGGCATCCGCCAGCGCTGGGGCGGACAGGGCAAGGGACAGGGTGGACGCAGCCAGCAGCAACGAGCGCATGAATTCTCCGATAACGACCTTATTGGTTTCGCGCGTCACAGACCAATAGTGCGGCCAATGCAACCGCACCGCTCGACCAAGCGCCGACTGCCCCCGACCAGTGTCAATCGCGCAGCCTTTTGCAACTCATCGCAAGCGCGGCTAGAGCGCAGGCAATGCAAGCACCCTTCATCCTGCTCGACGATGCCCGCCCCGGCGGCGCGAGCCCCGCGCGGCTCTATGAAGCCCCGCGCGAGGTTGTGGTGGCGCGCCGGCCCGAGGAAGTACTGCCCGCGCTCGAACGGATCGCTGCGCTTTCGGCCGACGGCCTGCACCTTGCGGGATATCTGGCCTATGAGGCCGGGCTGGCGCTTGAACCGAAGCTTGCCCCACTCGGGGCGCCGCGCACCGGGGCCAATGGCCCGCTGGTGTGGTTCGGGGCGTTCGAAAGTTACCGCGAAATTGCGGCTGACGCGGTCCCGGCCTGGCTGGCCGGCGAAGCCAGCGGCCCAGCACAAGTCGGGCCGCTCGACCCGCAGCTTTCGCCCGGCGGTTACGCTGCCGCCTTCGCCGCGCTGCAAGAGAGAATCGCGGCGGGCGATATCTATCAGGCCAACCTGACTTTCCCGCTGGCCGGATCCTATCGCGGCGATCCGCTCGCGCTGTACGCGGCGGCACGCCCGGCTGCAGGTGCGGGTTATGGCGGAGTCCTGTTCGATGGTTCGCACTGGCTGCTGAGCTTTACGCCCGAGCTGTTCTTTGCCGAGCGCGGCGGCGATGCGATGGTCAAGCCGATGAAGGGCACGCGTTCTCGTGGCCGCGATGCGGCTGAAGACGCGCGGCTGAAGGCAGAGCTTGAGGCATCCGAAAAAGACCGCGCCGAGAACCTGATGATCGTCGACCTGCTGCGCAACGACCTCAGCCGGGTGGCCGAGGCGGGCAGTGTGAAGGTCGAGCAAGCTTTCGCGATCGAAAGCTATCCCACGGTCCACCAGATGGTCACCACCGTGCGCGCGCGGCTCGCCAAGGGCACTGGCGCGGTGGACATGCTGCGCGCGCTGTTCCCGTGCGGCTCGATCACCGGTGCACCCAAAATTCGCGCGATGGAATTGATCGACCAAGCCGAACGCGATGCGCGCGGACCTTACTGCGGAGCCATCGGCCGGATCGATCCCGCCGCGCCTGACGGCTCGTCCGACGCAGCCTTCAACGTCGCGATCCGCACGCTGCGGCTGACCCCCGGCGAAAACCAACGTGGCCGCGCCGTGCTCGGCGTCGGTTCGGCGATCGTCGCAGACAGCGAAGTGCTGACCGAGTGGCGCGAATGCCTGGTCAAAGGCGGGTTCGTGCGATTGACCGCGGGCGGTGCGGACTTGATCGAAACGATGCGCTTTACCCCGGACGAGGGCATCCCGTTGCTCGAACTGCACCTAGAGCGGATCAGGGACAGCGCCGCCGAACTGGACTTTGCCTATGATCGCCACGCAGTGCGCAACGCGATCCAGGCGCTGTGCTTTGAGGCCGACGCCCCGGCGCGGCTGCGGTTACTGGTCTCGCGCAGCGGGGCCTATTGCCTCGAGCTGGGCGCGCTGCCCGCGCCGCCGAGCGAACCGGTCGCTTGCGCTGTGCTGCCGCTCCCGGTCGACCATGGTGACTGGCGGCTGCGGCACAAGAGCAGCGACCGCCATTTCTATGAAGCAGCGCTGGACGTAGCGCGCGGCGCTGGGGCGCAGGAGGCCCTGCTGATCCGCGACGACGGGCTGCTGACCGAGGGCAGCTTCACCAACCTGTTCGTCGAACGCGATGGCAAGCTGCTGACCCCGCCTGCTTCGCTGGGCCTGCTGCCGGGCGTGTTGCGCCGCTCACTGATCGAGAGTGGCCGCGCGGTCGAGGCTGAGCTGACCATGGCCGATCTCGAACACGGGTTCTTCATCGGCAATTCCCTGCGCGCGCTGATGGCGGCGCGGCTCATATGAAGCTCAGCCAGGCACTAAGCCGGATCGCGCCGTCGCGCACCGCGGCGATGATGGACCGGGCCTTCGAGCTGAAGGCGGCGGGCAAGGACATCGTGTCGCTGTCGGTGGGCGAGCCCGACTTTGCCACTCCGGCACATGTAATTGCCGCGACCA
Organism: Sphingomonadaceae bacterium; assembly: GCA_025359685.1. Lineage (GTDB taxonomy): Bacteria > Pseudomonadota > Alphaproteobacteria > Sphingomonadales > Sphingomonadaceae > Novosphingobium. Next base: position 40,862 of record JANYEY010000106.1, read on the forward strand.
AGGCCGCGCTCGATGCGGGCGAGACCAAGTACACTGCGGTTTCGGGTACCCAACGCTTGCGCGAAGCAGCCGCGCTGCATTTCGCGCGCGACCTTGGCGTGGTGGTCCCCGCGAGCCAGACCATGGTCAGCGCCGGCGGCAAGCAGGCGATCTTCCACGCGCTGCTCGCCACAATCGACCCGGGCGACGAAGTGCTGATCCCCGCGCCGTGGTGGGTCAGCTATCCCGAGATCGTAAGGTTTGCCGGCGGCACGGTGGTGCCGCTCGAGACCACCCCTGCGGGCGGTTACCGGATCTCCGCTGCGCAACTTGAGGCGGCGATCACGCCCAAAACGTCGTGGCTGCTGCTCAACAGCCCGGGCAATCCGACTGGCTCGGTCTATTCCGCCGAGGAATTGCGCGCACTCGGCGGTGTACTGGCGCAGCACCCGCAGATCATGGTCATGTCCGACGATATCTACGCCCCGCTGCGCTACCTGCCCGGACGGCACGCGACCATCGCCGCCGTCTGCCCGGAGCTTGCGCCGCGCGTGCTGACTGTCTCGGGCCTATCGAAAAGCCACGCCATGACCGGTTTCCGCATCGGCCTTGCCGCTGGGCCCGAATGGCTGATCAAAGCGATGGGCAAGTTGCAGTCGCATAGCTCGGGCAACCCCAGCTCGATCAGCCAGGCAGCTGCCGTCGCCGCGCTCGAAGGGCCGCAGGACTTCCTTGTCGAGTGGTGCGCGATCATGCGCCGCCGCCGCGACCGGGTCGTAGCTGGAATTAATGCGATCCCGGGACTGAGCACGCCCTCGCCCGACGGTGCGTTCTATTGCCTGGTCGATGCCAGCACGCACATAGCCCGGTTCGGCGACGACGAGGCCTTGTGCCTGCACCTGCTCGACCACGGCGTTGCAGTGGTTGCTGCCTCGGCCTTTGGGGGCCATGACGGCTTCCGCATCAGCTTTGCCGCCAGCGAAGCCCAACTCGATGAAGCAGTGCACCGCATTGCCGGAGCATTGTCATGAATACCCAGTTGCCGATCCTGTTCGAAGACGGCGAGGCCTTGGTGATCGACAAGCCCGCCGGGCTGCCGATCGATCCGCCGCGCAATGGTGGGCTGAGCCTCGAAAACTACCTGGAAGCACTCAAGCTAGGGTTCCAGCGGCTGCCGATCGCGGTGCACAGGCTCGATCACGATACCTCGGGCTGCCTTCTGCTCGCGCGCAATCCCAAGGCGCACAAGCGCTTCGCTGCCGCGTTCGAAGCGCGTGCGGTCGAGAAGCGCTACCTGGGCGTGATCGCCGGGCTGCTCGATGCTAACGAGGGCACAATCGAACTGGCGCTGAGCAAGATCAGCAGCGCCGAGGCCGGCTGGCGGATGATCCCAGCGAAGAAGGGTAAGCCTTCGGTCACCCATTGGCGCAAGCTGCAGGTGGCGGACGGCAACACGCTGGTCGAGTTCCGCCCTGAAACCGGACGGACACACCAGATCCGGATTCACGCGTTGGCCGGGCTTGGCCTGCCGCTATTGGGCGATCCGATCTACGGCGACGGTTCAGGGGCCAAACGCACCATGCTCCACGCGGCTGGCCTGACGGTGCAGCGCGGCGAAAAACCACCGATTGTCGCGGTGTCGCCAATGCCGCTCGATTTCCTCGCGCTGGGCTTTGCTGAACCGGAATTCGAAGCCCCGCTGGTAGAAGCGAGCGATGGCTGATCTGCCGCCAGAAGTGGCGGAGCGCGCGCTGGCGAGCTTGCGCGAAAGCTTCATCACCGCAGCGGGTCCAGGCGGGCAGAACGTCAACAAGGTCGCCACCGCCGTCCAATTGCGGCTCGATGTCTACGCGCTGCGGCTCGATCCGCAGGTGTTCGCGCGCCTGCGCACACTCGCTGGCAGTAAGTTCACCATCGGCGGCGAGATCGTCTTCACCGCCCGCAAATTCCGCACGCAGGACGCCAATCGCAGCGATGCGCGCGAACGGTTGCTGGAGCTGCTCGCTGACGCCCACGATCTCCCGCAAAAACGCGCCAAGACCCGGCTTAACCGCGTCGGCAAGGTCGAACGGCTGGCGGGCAAGAAGATCCGCGGCAAGGTCAAGGCCGCGCGCGGCAAGGTGCAGCTGGACTAGGCCGCGCTGGCGCTCATCACCTGGCGGCCATCGCTGGCGAATGCGCCCAGCTCCCAGCCGCCGCCTTTGCCCCGCATCGCAAGGTGCAGCGCCTCACCGCAGATCGCCGGGCTGACCCCGCGAAAGGCGAAGTTCTTTAGTGCGTTGTCGCCCAATTCGCACCGGGCCAAGTCAAGCAGTAGGGTGGCCGTGAGCGGGCCGTGGACGACCAGGCCGCGAAAGCCCTCTTCATGCGCCGCATAGGGCAGATCGTAGTGGATGCGGTGGCCGTTGAAGGTCAGCGCGGAATAGCGGAACAGCATGGGCTCGGTTGGCGTAACCGCGCGGAAGCTGTCCCAAACAGACGGATCGAACGCGCCTTCGCTCGGTTCAGGCGGCGCTGGCGGTGTTCCGGGCGGCGGCGCATCCCGGTAGACCAGCGTCTGCACTTCGCACACTGCGAGCACGCCATCGCCGCGCGTCTCGTGCGCCAGATCGACAAAGACCAAGCTGCCCGAACCGCCGCTTTTCTGGGTTATCGCCTGCACCCGCGACAGTCGCTCGACGGTCTGTCCGGCGCGCAGCGGCGCGAGGAATTCGACCTTGCTCGAAGCCCACATCCGGCGCGGCTGCGGCAACGGCGGAAGGAAACTGGCCGGGTTGTCGTCACGGCGCGGATGGCCATCGGGGCCGAGCGTCGCGCCGGGCGCATCGGGCAGGCATAAGCACCAGTGGAAGCCTTGCGGAACGCTCCCGTCAGCTACTCCTTCCCGGTCCAGCGTAGCGAGCCAGCGCGTCAGATGCCCCGAATCGACCCGGTCGGTCCGCGTCTCCTCGCGCCCGATCCAGGCCGACCAGTCGCTCACTATTGCGCCGCCGCCCATTCGCGCAGCATGTGCTTGGCAATCTGCAGCTGCAGGATCTGCGTGGTGCCCTCGTAGATCCGGTAAATCCGTGCATCGCGGAAGAACCGTTCGGCATCGTATTCGGCAAGGTACCCCGCGCCGCCGTAAATCTGCACCACCCGGTCGGTCACCCGCCCGCACATCTCGCTGGCGAAGACCTTGAACGCGGCCGCCTTGCGCAACACATTTTCGCCCGCATCGGCGCGCGCGGTGACGTCTTTCATCATCGCCTCGGCAGCGTAGATCTCGATCTCGCTGTCCGCCAGCATCGCCTGGATCAGCTGGAAATTGGCGATCGGTTCGCCAAACGCCTTGCGTTCATTGGCATAGCGGAGCGCCGAATCGAGCGCGCGGCGGGCATAGCCGGTCGCCGCCGCGCCGACCGAGATGCGCCCGTTGTCGAGGCTCTGCATGGCATAAGCAAAGCCCTTGCCCTCCTCAGTGCCGAGCATGGCATCGGCGGGGAGCTGGACCTCGTCCATGATCACATCGGCGATGTGGCTGCCCGACTGGCCCATCTTCTTGTCCGAGCTGCCGATCGAGACCCCGGAGGTGTCGGTCGGCACGAGGAAGGCCGAAACGTGCGCGTTCTTGGGCAGGTTTTCCTTGGTTGTCCGCGCCATCACCAAGGCCAGTTTGGCGAAGGGTGAGTTGGTGATGTACCGCTTTGTGCCGTTGATAGTCCATCCGTTGCCGGTTCTTGCCGCAAAGGTCTGCAGCCCGGCACTGTCCGACCCCGAACCCGGTTCGGTCAGGCCAAAGCAGGCGATTTCTCCCGCGGCAAGGCGCGGCAGCCATTCGGCTTTCTGCGCCTCGGTCCCGCCGTTCTTGAGCGCCGAGCAGACCATCCCGATGTTGATCGAGATGATCGAACGGTAAGCCGGCATCGCGTAGGACAACACGTTGATCGTGCGCGCGTACTGGCTGATGTTCATCCCCGCGCCGCCGTATTCCTCCGGAATCGTCAGCCCGAACAGCCCCATGTCGCGCATTTCGGCCAAAATCGCGTCGGGGATGCGGTCGGTTTCGATCACCTCGCGCTCGGCCGGGATCAGCCGTTCGCGGACATAGCGTTCAAGCTGGTCGATGAACTGGTCGAAGATATCCTGATCCATGCCGGTGTTGATCATGTGGGCCTCAGATTGGGTCGTAAGGAAAGACATGCGCCGAAACCTCGTCGGCGCGGGCCATGCTCGGCTTGAAGCTGGGGATCAGCTCATCGGCGATGGCCTCCGGCGTCCAGCCTTCCACCTTGGTCATCGAGCGGACCGGGCGCGGCTTGCCGAACAGGACGATCTCGTTCTTGCGGACCGAGAAGATCTGGTTTGAAACGTCCTGGCTCCTGTCCGAGGCAAGATAGACCACCAGCGGCGCGATCTTGTCGGCGCTCATCGTCTTGAGCCTTTCGACGCGTTCCAGTTGCTCGGGCGTTTCGGCGGGGATCGAGGCGGTCATCCGGCTCCATGCGAACGGCGCAATGCAGTTCGACCGCACCCCGGCGCGCGCCATGTCGAGCGCGATCGACTGCGAGAGGCCGACGATGCCCAATTTGGCTGCGCTGTAGTTGGCTTGCCCGATGTTGCCGATCAAACCGCTGGTGCTGGTGAAGTGAATGAAGCTGCCCGATTGCTGGTCACGGAAATAGGGCGTCGCCGCCTTGGAGACCAAAAACGCACCGTTCAAATGCACGTCGATCACCGCGCGCCAATCCTCGAAGCTCATCTTGTGCCAGATCGCGTCGCGCAGGATCCCGGCGTTGTTGACCACCGCGTCGATCCGGCCAAAGCGCTGGACGGCATCCTCGATGATCGAGGTTGCACCGGCCGGGTCTGCGACGCTGGCGAGATTGGCATAGGCCTTGCCGCCGGCGGCCACGATATCGTTGACGGTCGTCTGTGCGGGACCGGCATCGCCGCCCTCGCCGCCGCCGCTGACACCCGGATCGTTGACCACCACCGCCGCGCCATGCGCCGCGCAGAGCAGCGCAATCTCGCGCCCGACCCCCCGGCCCGCGCCGGTGACGGCGACCACTTTACCTCCGAGCATGCCCATGCCTGTCGAATCCCTTCCCGTTTAATTGCTCGCTTAAGCCCGGCTTAAGCCGCTGCGGCGCGAAATCAACCGGCGGGTTTGGCTGCGGCTTTCGGCACTGGTGCGGTTGGCTTACCGGCAGGAGCCGGGTTTTGCGGGTTGGGCATGGCCGCGGGCGGGATCTGCTGGTCCTGGACCATTTGCGCCGCATCATCGAGCGTGCGCGCTTCGCCTGCGCTGACCCCGCCCGCGCCTGCGGCATTGTCGGGCTGCGAGCAGGCGGCGACCAGCAACAGCGCCAGCAGCGGGGCGGCGCCGCGGTTCATGCTCAGGGTTTGGCGCTGGACGTGGCTGCAGGCGCGGGCGTGGAGGCCGCTTCAGCTCCGGCTGCGGCCGAGCTATCTGCCACCGGCGTGGCATCGGCGGGCAGCCCCTGCACGGTTTCCTCGGCCGGCATTTCCACGTTATCGGGATTTGCCTGTTCCTTGGCACTGTCCGACTTGCCGCATCCGGCAAGCGCCAGGACCGAAGCAGCCAGGACGGTCAACAGGGCGGAATTCTTCATGCAATAACCTCATGCCTAGATGCCAGCGTGCGGATGCAATCGCCGGCGGATCCGGCAGAGCCTAACCAACCGGCTGCGCTCTGCCAACCGGCAATTCCGCGTAATTCGCGCGATCGCCAGTTGATAAGATATAAAGATTTCTTTATATGATACCGCAATGCGGATCGATCCCACCTTACGCGCACTGGCGGACCCAACCCGGCTGCGCATCATGCGGCTGCTCGCGGCGATGGAATTGGCCGTGGGTGAACTGGCGCAGGTGCTGGGCCAAAGCCAGCCGCGGGTTTCGCGCCATGCCCGTATCCTGTGCGATGCCGGCCTTGCCGAACGCCGCAAGGAAGGCAGCTGGGTGTTCCTGCGCAGCGCGATCGGGCCGGGCCGCGCTCCGCCGCTAGGCGCTGCCGCGGCGCACTTGTTGACGATAGCCGAAGAGAGCGATGCCCAGTTTGCCGCGCGGTGCAGCGAAGACCGCCGCCACCTCGCCGCGATCCGCGCCGCGCGTGAGGCCAGCGCCGCCAGCTATTTCGCGCGCCACGCCGCCGAATGGGATCACTTGCGCGGGCTTCATAGCCCCGATGCTCCGGTAGAAGCCGCGTTGCAGCTCGCGCTTGGGAGTGCAAACCTGGGCGCGCTGCTCGATGTCGGCACCGGCACTGGACGCATCGCCGAAGTGCTCGCACCGCGCGCCGCGCAGGTCACCGCGCTCGACAACAGCCCGGAAATGCTCCGCCTCGCCCGCGCGCGATTGCAGCACCTCGATGCCGGGTCGCTCGAACTGGTTCAGGGCGATTTCACCGCGCTGCCCTTTGCCGACGGGCAGTTCGATACCGTGGTATTCCACCAGGTGCTGCATTACGCGCAAGCTCCCGAACGGGCGCTCGCCGAAGCGGCGCGCGTCACCCGCCCCGGCGGGACGATCGCGGTGGTCGACTTTGCCGCGCACGACCGCGAAGAACTGCGCAGCCAGCACGCTCATGCCCGCCTGGGCTTTTCCGACGAGCAGATGCTCGCGCTGCTGGGCGAAGCAGGCTTCACCGCTGCGCCGCCTGCCGCGCTTCCCGGCACCCCGCTCACCGTCAAGATCTGGACCGGACAGCGCGGCAACGCACTGGCCCCGGTCCGGGCCAGCAAGGCTGCAGCATGAACCAGTTTGCCTCTCTCCCCGGCGACATTTCGGTATCGTTCGAATTCTTCCCGCCCAAGACCGAGAAGATGGAAGCGCAGTTGTGGGATGCAATCACCGAGTTGGCCCCGCTGGCCCCCAACTTCGTCTCGGTGACGTACGGCGCAGGCGGCTCGACCCGTGAGCGCACGCACGCCACGGTGGCGCGGCTGGTGAAGGAGACCGCGCTGGTCCCCGCTGCGCACCTCACTTGCGTCGGGGCGAGCAAGGGCGAGATCGCCGAGGTTGCGCAGCAATACTGGGATGCCGGAGTGCGCCACATCGTCGCGCTGCGCGGCGATCCGCCGGCCGAAGCAGGCGGCAAGTTCCTTGCCCATCCCGATGGCTATTCCAGCGCCGCCGACCTGGTCGAAGGCCTTGCCCGCCAGCACCCGTTCGAACTATCGGTTGCGGCCTATCCCGAAGTCCACCCCGAAGCGGCGAGCGCGGGCGCCGACCTCGACAACCTCAAGCGCAAGCTCGACGCCGGAGCGGCGCGCGCGATCACCCAGTTCTTCTTCTCGCCCGAGGCCTATTTCCGCTTCCTTGATGCCGCTTTGGCAGCAGGCATCTCGGTGCCGATCGTGCCCGGGATCATGCCGGTGACCAGCTTCGCCGCGATCCGCCGGATGAGCGGCAACACCCAGATCCCGCAAGCCATGGAGCGCATGTTCGAAGGGCTCGACGATCGCCCCGGCCCCCGCGCGCTGGTCGCCGCCACCGCTGCGGTCGATCTGTGCCGCGAGCTTTATGCCGGCGGGGTGCGCGACTTCCATTTCTACACCCTCAACCGCGCCGAGCAGGCCTATGCGATCTGCCACCTGCTCGGTCTGCGCCCGAAGGATAACCTCGCATGACCCCGCGCGAACTGCTGCTGCAAGAGGCCGCCAAAGCGATCCTGATCAAGGACGGTCCTTACGGGACCGCGATCCAGGCCGCTGGTTTGGACGAAGCGGGCTATCGCGGCGATACCGGGCTGGCCGACGACCAGAAGGGCAACAACGATCTGGTCAACCTGACCCAGCCCGCGCTGATCGCCTCGATCTGCCAGGCCTATATCGACGCCGGGGCGCGCGTGCTGGCGACCAACAGCTTCAACGCCAACCGCATCAGCCAAGCCGATTACGGCGCCGAACACCTGGTCCGCGATATCAACGTGGCAGCCGCGCGGGTGATCCGCGAAACTGTCGACGCGGCCAACGCGAAGGATGGCGTCATCCGCTTTGTCGTCGGCGCGCTTGGCCCGACCAACAAGACGCTGTCGCTCTCGCCCGACGTCAATGATCCAGGCTACCGCGAGGTTGATTTCGATACCGTGGCCGAGGTCTACCGCGAACAGGCCGCCGCGCTGATCGAAGGCGGCGCCGATTACATCCTGATTGAAACGGTGTTCGATACGCTCAACGCCAAGGCCGCGATCTTCGGGGTCAAGGCGCTTGAGGTCGAGCTCGGCCGCGATGTCCCGCTGATGCTGTCGATGACGCTGACCGACTTGTCGGGCCGCAACCTCTCCGGCCACACGGTCGAGGCGTTCTGGCACTCGGTGCGCCATGCCCGTCCGGTCACCGTCGGGCTCAATTGCAGCTTCGGCGCAACCCAGCTGCGCCCGCACGTGCGGCTGCTCAGCGGAATCGCCGATTGCCTGCTGATGGCCTACCCCAACGCTGGGCTGCCCAACGATCTTGGCGAATACGACGAGCTTCCCGAAGAAACCGCCGCGCTGGTCCGCGAATGGGCCGAGGCCGGACAAGTCAACATTCTGGGCGGTTGCTGCGGAAATACACCGGCGCACATCGCGGCGATGGCACGGGCTGTGAAGGGCCTCGTCCCGCGCAGAGTGCCAACGCTGGAGCCGGTTACCCGACTGGCAGGTCTCGAGCCGTTCGTGATGGCGGCCTAATCGATGGCGACTGCACCCTCCTCGGCCCGCTTCGTCAACGTCGGCGAACGCACCAATGTCACTGGCTCGGCCGCGTTCAAGAAGCTCGTGCTTGCGGGCGACTACGCCAAGGCGGTCGAGGTCGCGCGAAATCAGGTGGATAACGGCGCGCAGATCATCGACGTCAACATGGACGAAGGGCTGCTTGACGCGGTCTTTGCCATGACCACCTTCCTCAAGCTGATCGCCGCCGAGCCTGACATCGCGCGGGTTCCGGTGATGATCGACAGCTCGAAGTGGGAGGTGATCGAGGCCGGACTCAAATGCGTGCCGGGCAAGCCGATCGTCAATTCGATCAGCATGAAGGAAGGCGAAGAGGCCTTCCTCGGCCACGCGCGCAAATGCATGGCTTATGGCGCCGCAGTGGTGGTCATGGCCTTCGACGAGAAGGGCCAGGCCGACACCAAAGAGCGCAAGGTCGAGATCTGCGCGCGGGCCTATGACCTGCTCACCGGAATCGGTTTCCCGCCCGAGGACATCATCTTCGATCCCAACGTGTTCGCAGTGGCGACGGGGATCGAGGAGCACAACAATTACGGGGTAGATTTCATCGAGGCCACGCGCGAAATCAAGGCGCGCTGCCCGCACGTTCATATCTCGGGCGGGCTCTCCAACCTGTCATTCTCGTTCCGCGGCAACGAGCCGGTGCGCCGCGCGATGCATTCGGTGTTCCTCTACCACGCAATCCCCGCTGGCATGGACATGGCGATCGTCAACGCCGGGCAATTGGACGTCTACGACACGATCGATCCCGAACTGCGCGAGCTGTGCGAGGACGTGGTGCTCAATCGCCGGGCTGACGCTACCGACCGGCTGGTCACGCTCGCTGAAAAGTTCCGCGGTACTTCGCCCGAAGCCGAGAAGCAGGCCGAGGAATGGCGCGGCTGGGACGTGGTCCGGCGGCTCGAACATGCCTTGGTCAAGGGCATCGACATGTATGTGGTCGAGGATACCGAGGAGGCCCGGCAGGAAGTTTTCGCACGCGGCGGCCGACCGATCGAGGTGATCGAAGGCCCCTTGATGGAAGGCATGAACACCGTCGGCGACCTGTTCGGCGCGGGCAAGATGTTCCTGCCGCAAGTGGTCAAATCGGCCCGCGTGATGAAGAAGGCGGTCGCGCACCTGATCCCGTTCATCGAAGCTTCCAAGGAAGTCGGGGCCCGGCCCAAGGGCAAGATCGTCATGGCCACGGTCAAGGGCGACGTCCACGATATCGGCAAGAACATCGTTGGCGTGGTGCTGCAATGCAACGGCTACGAAGTGATCGACCTTGGCGTCATGGTGCCGTGGCCCAAGATCCTCGAAGTCGCGCAGACCGAGGATGCCGACATGATCGGGCTATCGGGCCTGATCACGCCGTCGCTCGACGAAATGGTCACCGTCGCCGAGGAAATGAAGCGCGCCGGCTTCACCATGCCGCTGCTGATCGGCGGGGCGACTACCAGCAAGGTCCACACCGCGCTCAGGATCGACCCGGCTTACGATGGTCCGGTGCTCCACGTGCTCGACGCAAGCCGCGCGGTCGGGGTGGCGAGCCAGCTGTTGTCCGATACCCAGCGCGATCCGTTGGTGGCCGCGACCGCCGCCGAGTACCAAAAGGTTCGCGAAGCGCGCGAGGGCAAAGCGCAGAGCGTGCTGCTCCCGATTGAGGAAGCGCGGGCCAATTTCTACGACGCGTTCATGTCCGACAAGCCCGCCCCGCCCGAGCAGCCCGGCGTGCACGTCTTCCCCGACTGGGACCTGACGGACCTTCGGCAGGTCATCGACTGGACCCCGTTCTTCCGCGCGTGGGAATTGCACGGCAACTACCCCGCCATCCTGTCCGACGAGGTGGTCGGCGAGACCGCGCGCAGCCTCAAGGCCGATGCCGATGCGATGCTTGACCAGATCATCGGCGAGAAGTGGCTGACTGCGAAGGGCGTGGCCGGGCTGTGGCCCTGCGCCCGCGAAGGCGATGACGTCTTGCTGCACCTCGAAGGCGAGGTGCTGCCGCTGCGCATCCCGTTCCTGCGCCAGCAGATCAAGAAGAGCCGCGACCGGGCCAACATGTGCCTGGCCGATTTCATCGATCTGGCGGGTGACTGGATTGGCGGTTTCGCGGTCGGCATCCACGGCATCGAACCGCATATCGAACGCTTCCGCGCCGACCGCGATGACTACAGCGATATCCTGCTGAAAGCGCTGGCCGACCGCTTTGCGGAAGCCTTTGCCGAACGGCTGCACCAGCACGTCCGCACCACGTTGTGGGGCTATGCGCCGGGCGAGCAGCTCACCAACGATGCGCTGATCAAGGAAGAATACCGCGGCATCCGGCCCGCGCCGGGCTATCCCGCGTGCCCTGATCACTCGTTGAAGCCAATCCTGTTCGACCTGCTCAAGGCGCAGGAAAACGCCGGGATCGTGCTCACTGAAAGCCAGGCGATGCTGCCGACTTCGGCGGTCTCGGGGTTCTATTTCGGCCACCCCGAAAGCCAGTACTTCGGCGTCGCCCGGATCGGCCGCGACCAGCTCGAAGAATACGCCGTGCGGCGGGGGATTCCGCTCGCCGAAGCAGAGCGCTGGCTGCGACCCAATCTGGATTAGTCGCTGATTGCGCACACGTGGTCAAACCCCAATACCCGGCTAGCTTTTTACTTTGATCGCGCTAGCTTGCGTCCCTTGAACACCAAAGGGGGACAGGTGATGGAAGGTTATAGTTTCGGACGGGCACTATCGCGGGCCTTCGGGCTGGTGCGGGATGGGCTGCCTACGGTCGGCATCTTCATGCTGGTGATCCAGATCGTCAGCACAGCACTCAATTTCGTCCTGCAAGGCCAGCTCGCCGGGCAAATTCGAGAGAATCTGGCTGCGGGTGAAACATTGAGCGGGCCGCTCGTGATGTTTGGCCAGCCGCTCTATTGGCTGGTCGTTGCCATCTCCTTCGTCCTTGCCGTGGTCGTCTATACCGGGTCGATTTATGGCTACCTCGCGGTCGAACGCGGCGCGCCGGCTTCGATCGGTGAGTGCTTCTCGGCCGGTCTTGGCAAATTCCTCCCCGGCCTCGGCCTGCTGATCCTCTGGTTCCTGGGGGTCGGCGTGGGCTGGATGCTGCTCTTCGTTCCCGGCATTATGCTGATGACGGCGTGGAGCGCGGCCCTGCCGGTATTGGTCGCCGAAAATCGCGGCGTGACCGACAGCTTCGGCCGCAGCCGCGCCTTGACCAAGGGCTATCGCTGGCCGATCTTCGGCACCCTGGTGGTCGCCTTGCTGGTGATTTATGCGCCGGTTCTCGTGTTCGGCGGAGCATTCATGGCAACGTCGACCGGGATGCTGACCGGGCAGGCGCCCTCGCTGCTGTTCATGATTATCACCGCTGGCTACGGCTGGCTGGTCGGCATGTTCATCAATGCCCTGATCACGTCGATCTATCTCGATTGCCGCCTCGCCAAGGAGGGCGGTACCAGCGGCCAGTTGACCGACGTATTCGAATGATCCGACGCCTGCTCGGAGCGGCGGCGATGCTTGTCGCCGCTCCGGTGTCGGCGCAATTGGCCGCGCCGCCTCCGGCAAGTGTCGCGGTCGCCTTCGATAGTTTGCATATCCGGCCGGTGCTGGCCGAAGGTGAGGCCGATCGCCGAACGCACCGGCTGGTAACCGCCGACGATCCGGTGCGGATCGCCTCGATTTCCAAGCTAGTCACTGCGCTTGGCGTGATGCGACTGGTCGATGCTGGCAAACTAAATCTCGACCGCGATGTGTCGGACTATCTCGGTTTCCGGCTGCGCAATCCGGCCTTCCCGGACAAGCCGATCACCCTGCGGCTGCTGCTCTCGCACCAGTCGAGCCTGCTCGACGGCGAGGACCGCTACATCATCCCGCTGGGCGAGACGCTGGAGCACCGGCTGGCTGAACCCGCCCTTTGGGATCCCGCTCATGCCCCCGGATCGGGCTGGTTCCACTATACCAACCTCAACTTTCCGGTGGTGGCGAGCGTGATGGAGCGGGTCACCGGCGAACGCTTCGACCGGCTCATGCAGCGGCTGGTCCTGAAGCCGCTGAAGCTTGAGGCCTGCTTCAACTGGTCGGGCTGCGCGCCGGCGATAGCAGCCCATGCGGCCGTGCTCTACCGCGCCAACGGCGAGGTCGCCAAGGATGACCTGCAAGGACTGATCCCGGCTTGCCCGGTGGTCACCGGGCCAGGCGGCGCTTGCGACCTGTCAGGCTACAAGCCGGGCGATAACGGTGCGCTGTTTTCCCCTCAGGGCGGCCTCAGGATTTCGATGCGCGGCCTGGCGAAGATCGGCCAGCTGCTTGCGCGTGGCGGCAAAGGGTTTGTCAGCCATAAGGCTTTTGCCGAAATGACCGAGCCCGAATGGCGTTTCGATGGCGGCAATGGCCTGGGTGAAGACGGCACTGCGAGCGGTTTTTTCTGCGGTTATGGCCTTGCCGTACACACAATCGGTGCGGGCGGCCCCGGCTGCCACGATGACCTGTTCGGCGATGGCCGCGTGCGGCTGGGCCATTCGGGCGATGCCTATGGGCTGAAGTCCGGGTTATGGGTCGACCCCGCAACCGGGCGCGGCCTTGCCTTCTTCACCAGCGCAGTGGCGGACGACGCGCCCACGGGCCGCAGCGCCTTTACCGCCGCAGAAGAGGCCATTGTGGACAGATCGGCCAAGGTTCCCTTTCGCTGAGCTTGCGACCCGGCTAGGCCCCGGCGCGTGACCTCACCCGCCATCCTCGACACGCTTCACGCCACCTTTGGGTTCAGCGCCTTTCGCGGCGTGCAAGATCAGGTGGTCGAGCGCGTGCTGGCGGGCAAGTCGACCCTGGCGGTGATGCCAACCGGCGCGGGCAAGTCGCTGACTTACCAGCTTCCGGCCGTGGCGCTGGAAGGCACCTGCGTGGTCGTGTCGCCGCTGATCGCGCTGATGCACGACCAGCTGCGCAGCGCCGCCGCCAACGGCATCCGCGCTGCAAGCTTGACCAGCGCTGACAGTGAAGAGGCGCGCGAAGCCACGATCGACGCCTTCCGCGCGGGCGAGCTCGACTTGCTTTACGTCGCGCCCGAACGCGCCAGCCAGTCGCACTTTCGCGAATTGCTGAGCAAGGCGCAGATCAACCTGTTTGCCATCGACGAAGCACACTGCGTCTCGGAATGGGGCCACGACTTCCGTCCCGACTATCGCCTGCTGCACCCGCTGCTCGATCAGTTTCCGGCGGTGCCGCGCCTGGCGTTGACGGCCACGGCAGACGCGCACACCCGCGCCGATATCCTTGCGCAGTTGGGCATTCCCGATGATGGCCTGATCGTCGCCGGGTTCGACCGGCCCAATATTCGCTACGTGGTTCGTCACCGCGAAAACCCGGTGCGCCAGATCGCTGCCTTGATGGCGCAGCAGCCGGGGCCGGGGATCGTCTATGCGCCGACCCGCAGGAAGGTCGAGGACATCGCCGAGAAGCTCGCCGCCGCGACCGGGCGCCCGGTGTTGCCGTACCACGCCGGGCTCGACCCACAGATCCGCAAAGCCAACCAGGCCGCCTTCGTCGCCTCCGAAGATATGGTGATCGTCGCCACCGTCGCCTTCGGCATGGGGATCGACAAGCCGGACGTGCGCTTCGTCGCGCATGCCGGGGTGCCGAAATCGATCGAGAGCTATTACCAGGAAACCGGCCGCGCCGGACGCGACGGGGATGCTTCGATGGCGCTGATGCTTTGGGCAGCGGACGATTTTGCCCGCGCCCGCCAGCGCCTGTCCGAGGTTGAGGAACACCGCCGCGCCCAGGAACGCGTGCGGCTCGATGCGCTTGCTCTGCTAGTCGAAACCGCCGGGTGCCGCCGTGCGCTGCTGCTCCGCCATTTCGGCGAAGACCCTTCCCAGCACTGCGGCAACTGTGACAATTGCCTTGAGGCACCGGGCGTGGTCGATGCGACGCAGCTGGCGCAAAAGTTGCTCTCAGCGGCTTACCGCACCGGCCAGGCATTCGGCTTCGGCCACCTTGAGAAGGTGCTGACCGGACAGGGTGATGAGCGGATCAGCCAGCGCGGGCACGATCAGCTCAGCGTGTTCGGAATCGTCGGGGCGGAGGAAGCGCACCTGCTGCGCCCGCTTGCCCGGGCCTTGCAGGCGCGCGGCTCGTTGGTCCCGACAGAACATGGCGGCTTGGCGCTGGGCGGCGATGCGCGCGATATCCTCAAAGGCGACATTCCGGTGCTGATCGCGCTAGCCGCTAAGCCCGAAAGACGGACCCGCAAGAACGCCAGCGGCGCGGCCAACCCGCTCGGCGATCCGCTGTTCGATGCCTTGCGCGAACTGCGCCGCGAGATCGCCCAGACTGCGGGCGTCCCGCCTTACGTGGTGTTCCACGATTCGACGCTGCGCGAGATGACCGCGCTCCGCCCCGCGACTCTTGGCGCGCTGGGCGAGATCACCGGCGTTGG
Source organism: Sphingomonadaceae bacterium (assembly GCA_025359685.1). Classification (GTDB taxonomy): domain Bacteria; phylum Pseudomonadota; class Alphaproteobacteria; order Sphingomonadales; family Sphingomonadaceae; genus Novosphingobium. The sequence goes on from JANYEY010000106.1 coordinate 55,978, forward strand.
AACCCGCAAGCTTGAGGCACACGGCGAAGCGTTTCTGGCGGTAATCCGCCAACTCTAAGGCCATTGACGCGGCCCCTGAATTTGATATTAATATGATATCAGATTTAAGGGGAATTCAAATGTCCGATTCGCATCACGTGATGACGTCCAGCCAGGAACGTAGTGCCTGGAGCACCAGCGGCTACCTCATTTTCGGGGTCTTCCTGGCGCTGCTTGCGCTGACTATCTGGCGGATCATTGCCTTTGCCGGCAGCCAGCCTGAAGATAGCCAGATCTTTGGTTTCGTGGTCAGCACCGGGCTCAGCGCAGTCGCGCTGGTGGTCCTGGCCTCGGGCTTTTACATGATCCAGCCCAACCAGGCCGCGGCGATCACGCTGTTCGGTTCGTACCGCGGCTCTGATCGCAGCACCGGGCTGCGCTGGGTCTGGCCGTGGATGGGCAAGACCAAGATTTCGGTGCGCGCCAACAACCTCATTTCGGACCGAATCAAGGTCAACGATCTGCGCGGCAACCCGATCGAAATGGCCGCGCAAGTGGTGTGGCGCGTGGTCGATACCGCGCAGGCGCTGTACGACGTCGACGATTACAAGTCGTTCGTGATGGTCCAGATCGAAGCCGCCGTGCGCACGATCGGCTCGCGTTATCCCTACGACGATTTCACCCACGCCGAGGTTACCCTGCGCGGCAATCACGACGAGGTCGGGGTTGAACTGCGCAAGGAATTGATCGCGCGGCTTAAGCTGGCCGGGATTTCGGTCGACGAATGCGGGTTCACCCATCTGGCCTATGCGCAGGAGATTGCCGGGGCGATGCTCCGCCGCCAGCAGGCCGAAGCCGTGGTCGCCGCGCGCAAGACGCTGGTCGAAGGCGCGGTCGGGATGGTCGAGATGGCGCTCGGGATGCTCAGCGAGAAGAACGTCGTCCACCTCGATGACGAGCGCAAGGCGGCGATGGTCAGCAACCTGATGGTGGTGCTGTGCGGCGAACGCGATACCCAGCCGGTGGTCAACGCCGGGTCGCTCTACTAGCATTCGAGCGCACGGTCCGTGGCTCCTCCAGGCAAAAAATCGTTCCCCCTCCGGCTCGATCCGGCGCTTTACACCGCGCTGGAACGGGCGGCGGCGGGCGATTTCCGCTCGGTCAATGCCCAGGTCGAAGTGCTGCTGCGCGATGCACTGGGGCGGCGCGGCATAAAGGTTACAGCGAGCGAACCCGCTAAGCGCGGCCGCCCGAAGAAGGAGGACAGCAATGACTGACCAAATCAACGACGGCGCGTGGTTTCTGCCCAAACGCTATGGCTATGGCTCGGGCTTGCCGATCGCATGGCAAGGCTGGGCGATGGTACTGCTCCACGTGGTCGCGATCATCGGCGGCAGCTTGCTGCTGGTCCGCCAACCTGCAGCGATGATCGGCTGGGCCCTGGTTATCGGGCTCCTGCCCTTGCCGCTTTATGCCAACAAGACCCGCGGCGGTTGGAAGTGGCGCTGGGCGAGCAAAGCCTGAAGCAATTGGCGGCGAGCTTGTCTCTCAGCGGGACGGCACCGACGGAGGCAAAGCCTTCTTAAACAGCCGGTGTTAAATCCGCGGTCATGACCAAGCTTGCCGCCCTTCCGCTCGCCGCGCTCTCAATCGCGCTCTTCGCATCCGCCAGCAGCGCCCAGAGCGGCGCGGCCTATACTGTGGTCGAAAGCGGGCGGGAGTACAGCCGCCTGCAGGACGCGGTCAGTGCGATCGGCGGGGGCCGCGGGACGATCCGCGTGGCGAGCGGCGTACATCAGGACTGTGCGGTGCAGACCGCCGGGCAGATTGCCTATGTCGCCGCGGCAGCGGGCCAAGCGGTGTTCGACGGGGTGACCTGCGAAGGCAAGGCGGCGCTGGTCCTGCGCGGCACCTCCGCGAGCGTGGACGGCCTGGTCTTCACCCACATGCGCGTGCCCGATTTCAACGGCGCGGGGATCCGGCTCGAGCACGGCGACCTCACCGTCACCCAGTCATGGTTCCGCGATAGCCAGCAAGGCATCCTGACCGGACCCGATCCTGACGGCAGCCTCAGCATCGACAAGTCGACCTTCACCCGGCTCGGCACCTGCGAAGGCTCGGGCGGCTGCGCGCATTCGGTCTATGTCGGTGACTATGGCGCGGCCAAGGTCACCCGCAGCCGGTTCGAAGCCGGACGCGGCGGGCACTACCTCAAGAGTCGCGCCGCGAAGATCGACGTCGAGGATTGCAGCTTCGACGATTCGGCCGGCCATCAGACCAATTACATGATCGATCTGCCCGGCGGCGCCACCGGGCGCATCGCCGGCAACTGGTTCGTCCAAGGGCCGAGCAAGGAAAACCATTCGGCGTTCATCGCACTCGCCGCCGAGGGCAAGGCCAACAGTTCAGCTGGGCTGGTGATCGAGGACAACGACGCGCGCTTTGCCCCGAATGTGCCTTGGCCCAGCGTGTTCGTGGCCGACTGGTCAGGCGATCCGATCCAGATCGGGCGCAACAAGCTCGATCCGCGGCTGACGGTGAAGGAACGGCGCTAGGCCAGCAGATGCCCTGAACGGTCGCGCTTGGTATCGAGGTACCGGGCATTGTGCGGGTTGGCGGGGAGCTGATGCTGCACCCGTTCGGTGACCGTCACCCCGGCGGCCGCAAGCGCATCGACCTTGGTCGGATTGTTAGTCATCAGCCGGATCGGCCCCGCGCCCAGCAGCGTCAGCATCCGCGCCGCCACGGCAAAATCGCGCGCCTCATTGGGTAGACCAAGCCGGGTATTGGCATCGACCGTATCGAACCCCTGGTCCTGCAGCTGGTAGGCGCGCAGCTTGTTGATCAGGCCGATGCCGCGCCCTTCCTGGCGCAGGTACAGCAGCACGCCGTATCCCCCCTTCGCCGCCTCTTCCGCCATCGCTGCCAGCGCCGCGTCAAGCTGCGGTCCGCAATCGCACTTGAGGCTGCCGAACACGTCACCAGTCAGGCATTCGGAATGAAGCCGGACCAGCGGAATGTGGTCCGAGCTTTGCCGCCCGATCACCAGCGCGACGTGTTCGCGCAGGTCGTCGGCGGAACGGAACGCGATGATTTCGCCGGCTTCGGATGCGCTCACCGGCAGCCATGCGCGTGCCGCAATACCAAGCCGCGCAGTATCTTGGTAAGCTGCCAGATCGTCTGGAGAAACCGGCTGGAGCTCACCGGTTGGCACCGAATCGACCAGGAATGCGGGCAGGATCCCGGCGATGCGGGCCAATTCCATTGCAGCGCGGGCCGCCTGCTGGTCAGCAATCCCCTCAGCGAGGAACGGGCCTTTAAGCGGCCAGGTCAAGTCAAGCGCGGGATCGGCCAGCGCGCGCGCTGCGGCCAAGTCGAACGGGTCGGCGCCGCGCAGCAGCACCGGCGCTTCGGGCGCGGCGGCATCGCGCTGATTGGCGAGCTTGAGCGTTGCCGCCCGGGCGCAGGAGATGAGCATGCGCGGCGCGGTGATGCCGGGGCCAAAGCCGGTTTCGGCGGGGAGCAAGTTGAGCCCGCTGACGGATATCCCCCAGCCGTGGCGCAGCGCATCGATGGCCAGCGCGGCACGGCGGGCACTGCTCACAAAGCAAACTCGGTGATCAGCGGAACGTGGTCCGAACATTGCTCCCACTGCCGGGTTTCTTCGATCACCCGGTGCGAGACCGATTGCGCGGCCAGTTCGGGCGAGGCCCACATGTGATCGAGCCGCCGTCCGCGGTCCTTGCCCTGCCAATAGGTGCGGTAGGACCACCACGAATAGTTCCGTTCGGGCGCGGGGATGTGCTTGCGGCCAAGATCAACCCAGCCGTGCGCGTCGGTCAGGCGCTGCAGCGTCTCGACCTCGTGCGGGGTATGGCTGACGACCTTGAGCAGCGCCTTGTGATCGTAAACATCCGACGGCAGCGGGGCGACGTTGAAGTCACCCAGCAACAGCGTCGGCCGGTCAAGGCTATCCGCCCAGCGGGTCATCCGTTCGAGGAAATCGAGCTTTTGGCCGAACTTCGCGTTCGCCGCGCGGTCGGGCACGTCGCCGCCCGCCGGAATATAGACGTTTTCGATCACCAGCCCCCGAGCACTACCGGCTTCCGGACCAAGTAGCTCCACCCCGACATGCCGAGCCTCGCCATTGGCCTGCCAATCATGCCGCGAGAATTCACGCAGCGGAATCCGGCTGACCGTGGCGACGCCGTGATAGCCCTTCTGCCCATGCACCGCGCGATAGGTGTAGCCAAGGTCTTCGAAGGCCTGGTGCGGGAACAGCTCCTCGACGGTCTTGATCTCTTGCAGGCACAGCACGTCGGGTGCCTGCTCGGTCAGGAAGCGCGCGACCTGCTCCATCCGCAGCCGCACCGAATTGATGTTCCAGGTACCAATCGAAACCATGGTGGCGCTTTAGGTGCGAAGGTGGCGCACGGCAACCAGACAACAAAAAACCCTCGGTCCGGGGGCATTGGACCGAGGGTTCCTTTGTGCGTTCGTCACGCTCGACAGAGCAGCCGGTAAGGAGCAAGGGCAACAGGGGGGAAACCCGCCTCAGACCGCGCTGTCGAAGACCGTTTTAGGCCGATTTGGCTTGCGGGGCCATGAACAATCGCGACAGGCTTGTCGCAAATTGTCGCATCTCCCGCACAGTCCACGACCAGTTGCCCCGCGCCGTCGATGAACGGCATTACTTCTTCGTCTGCGCTCTGGGGTCGTTGTAGCGGAAGGTGCTGTCGGGCACCGCCGCGCCGTACTGCTGATTCGACAGCGTCACGATGGTCCGGGTGTTTTGCGCATCTAGCGTGGCCCAGCTCGCCAGCTCGAGCCCGCCCGGCGCCCCGGCCTTGCGCACGAAGACCATAGTGATCACGCCGTATTCGGGATGCTTCCGGTCGCGCACTTCGACGCTGACGACCTGCGAACTGCTCAATGGGACCAGCTTGCCATACTGCATCACGTCGCGGTTGGGATCGAGCAGCGCGCCGAGCGGGCTGTTCTTGATCGGCCAGCGCTGGACCTGCTTCACCCCGTAATCGATGAAGGTCAGCGCGCTGCCGTCCGAGACGATCAGTATCGGCACGCCCTTTTCATATTGGAAGCGGATCCGGCCCGGGCGCTTCAAGGTGAGGACGCCCTTGATCCGGTTGCCGCGCGGATCGGCCTGGACGAAATCGGCACGCATCGTGGAGATTGCGCGCAGCGCGGTGATCGCGCTGGAGAGATCGGACTGCGTCTGCGCTGCGGCGGTAGCGGGAGCGACGAGCGCGGCGGGCATGGCAACAGCCAGCACGGCCGTAGCGGCGGCGCTGAACAAAGGACGGGGCGTAATGGTCATGGTCATGGAGGTCCTGCTAACGGGGCGGGCTTTAACTCGCAATGAACCTTGCCGGCGAAGGTTCCCCAACGTGAAACGGCCCGCGTCCCCTGTTGGGAGCGGGCCGCCTGAAAGCCGTCAGCGGGAGCGAACCCGCCGCCGCAGCTTACTTGATCTTGGCTTCCTTGAACTCGACGTGCTTGCGCACCACCGGGTCATACTTGCGGAAGACCATCTTCTCGGTCGTGTTGCGCGGATTCTTCTTGGTCACATAGAAGAAACCGGTTTCGGCGGTGGAGACCAGCCGGATCTTGACGGTTGCGGGCTTCGCCATGACGTATCCTGTAGCTTTCCGATTCGGGCCGAGACCCGCAAAAATAGGTGAGGCGGCATGCGCTGCCGCCCCTCAA
>JANYEY010000114.1 GCA_025359685.1 Sphingomonadaceae bacterium
TCGACTTTAGGCATAGCCCTATGTCAAATAGTCAGACATCAGGTGACCGCAGTTCAGCTGCGGCAAGAGGGGCGAGATCATCGCGAACAAGGCTGTCATGAATCGGCGCTGGCTTCCGCTCAACGCGCTCAGGGCGTTCGAGGCGGTCGGCAAGCACCTTAGCTTTACCGGCGGGGCGGCTGCACTGTCGGTTTCGCAAAGCGCTCTGAGCCGTCATGTCAGCGCGCTCGAAAGCTTGCTCGGCAAACAACTGTTGGAGCGTGACGGGGGGCGGCTCTCGCTAACCCCCGCTGGCGAAGAGCTGCTGGCGGTGGTCTCCAAGTCGCTCGAGCGGATCGAGCAGACGATGAATGCCATCCGTGATGAGAGCGTGCCGGGCCGGGCGATGCGATTGCACGTACCGCCTTCGCTGCTCCAACAGGTGTTCATGCCGATGCTCAGCGAGTTCCGCCGCGATCATCCTGAAGTGCGCATCGATCTTTCCAGTGCCAACGTGACCGGTCTCCCGCCAACCGAACTCGACATGGCGATTGTCTATGATCGGCCCAACGTCGATGATCGCATCACCGACCTGTTATGGATGGTCCGCGTCGCGCCCCTGTGCTCACCGGAAACCGCAGCCGCCGCTGCCGGCAAGTCGCTGGAGCAGTTCCTGCCGGGTCAGGAGTTGCTGCATCTCAAGCTGGACGGGCAGCCGCGCGACCTGCTGTGGGGCGATTACCTGCGCCGCAATGGAGTCGCCTTGCCGGCCATGGATGGCCTTGCCTTCGATACGGCCATTGCGTCAGCCAAGTACGCCATGACCTCGGGCGGGGTGATGCTCGGCGATGTCGATCTGTTTGCCGCGGAGCTCGCTTCGGGCCAGCTGGTCATGCCTTTCGATGCGGTGATCGAGGACGGCTATGGCTATTACCTCAAGCTGCACGCAGACGATCTGTCCGATCCGGCAATCGCTTCGTTCCGCAGCTGGCTGATCGCGCGGTTTGCGGCGCTGCGCGGGCTTACCGCGCGAGGATAAGCTCGGCGGCGGCATCGAACACAGCTTCGGGATCGAGCCGGTAGGTGCGGTAGAGGTCGGGCAGGTCGCCGGTCTGGCCGAACTGGTCGATCCCCAGCGGGCTGACCCGTTGCCCCCGGACCGAGCCGAGCCACGACAAGGCCGCCGGAGAGCCATCGATCAGGGTGACGATTCCGGCATCGCTCGCCAGCGGGGCCAGCAGCGTCTCGATATGGCAGGGCTGGCGCGTGTTGCCGGCGCCGCGCAAGGCATTCGCCGCCGACCAATCGCGATGCAGCAAGTCGGGCGAAGTGATCGCCAGCAGACCTAGGCCGGGCACGTCTTCCTTGAGCGCCTCCCACGCGGCCAGCGCTTCGGGTGCGATCGCGCCGACATAGGCAATCGCCAGCCTGCTACCGGCTTGTGGCGCGCGCAACCAATAGGCACCGCGCAGCGCATCGGCCTTCCAGCTCTCGTCCACTCGCTCCACTTGCTCGAGCAAGCGGGTCGAGAGGCGCAGGTAAACCGAGCCGCCGTCTTCGGCCTGCATATGGCCGAACGCCCAGTGCATTAGCAAAGCAAGCTCGTCAGCATAGGCCGGTTCGAAATAGGTCAGGCCCGGCTGGCCCATCCCGATCAGCGGTGTGTTGATCGATTGGTGCGCTCCGCCTTCGGGGCCGAGCGTCAGCCCGGCTGGAGTCGCCACCAGCAGGAAGCGCGCATCCTGGTAACAGGCATAATTGAGCGCATCGAGCCCGCGGGCGATGAACGGATCGTAGACCGTGCCGATGGGGAGCAGGCGATGCCCGAACACTGGGCCTGACAGCCCGAGCGCGGCGAGCATCAGGAACAGGTTGTTTTCGGCAATACCCAATTCGATGTGTTGCCCGGCCAGATGCCCGGCCCACTTCTGGGGGCTCGGGATTTTGTAGCCCGCAAAGATGTCCTTCAGCTCCTGCCGCCGGAACAGGCCGCGCTGGTTCACGAAGGCACCGAGGTTGGTAGATACCGTCACATCGGGCGATGTGGTCACGATCCGGTCAGCCAGGGGATGGCCAGACTTGGACAGGTCGAGCAGGATCCGGCCAAATGCCGCTTGGGTGGACTGTTCGGCACCATCGGGCACAGCTATGGTATCGGGGACGGGGATTTCAGCGGCGGGCGCGGAGGTTCGCGCAAGCACGACGCGGGCAGGCTCGATAAACGCCTTGAGATCGCTGACGGTGTTGTCACCAAGCCCAGCGAACGGCTCCCATTCCTCGCCTTCTGCAATCCCCAGGCTGGTTCGTAGCGATGCGATCTGCGTAGGGTTCATCAGCCCGGCGTGGTTGTCCTTGTGCCCCTGGAACGGCAGGCCATAGCCCTTGACCGTGTAGGCAATGAACATGGTCGGGCGTTCATCGTCAGCTATGGCGAAAGCTTCGAGCAAGGTCTCGATGCAATGGCCGCCAAGGTTGAGCATCAGCGCCGAGAGTGCGGCATCGTCCATGCTGGCAATCAGCGCCAAGGCCCGCTTGTCAGCGGCCAGATCGGTATTGAGCCGCTGCCGCCAGGCCTCACCGCCCTGATAGGTCAGCGCCGCATATTCGGCGTTGGGGCAGTCATCGATCCACCGTTCGATCGCTGCGCCACCGGGGCGTTTGAACACCGCGCGCTGCATCTTGCCGTGCTTCAAGGTCAGCACCCGCCAGCCGCAGGTTTTGAAAATATCGTCGAACCGGCGGAACATCCGGTCGGCAGTGGTCGAATCGAGCGATTGGCGGTTATAATCGACGATCCACCAGCAGTTGCGGATGTCGTGCTTGTAGCCCTCGATCAGGCATTCGTAGATGTTGCCCTCATCCAGTTCGGCATCGCCCATCAGCGCGATCATTCGCCCGGCGTCGGTCTGGGCCAGCTGGCCATGCGCGATCAGGTAATCCTGCACCAGGCTGGCGAAGGCGGTGATGGCAACGCCAAGCCCGACCGACCCGGTGGAGAAATCGACCGGGATTTTATCCTTGGTGCGCGACGGGTAACTCTGCGCGCCGCCCAGTCCGCGAAACGCCTGCAACTGTTCAAGCGACTGATTGCCGAGCAGGTAGTGGATCGCGTGGAGCACCGGGCCGGCATGGGGCTTTACCGCGACGCGGTCCTGCGGCCGCAACGCGTGAAAATACAGCGCAGTCATGATCGTCGAGATCGATGAGCAGCTGGCCTGGTGACCGCCCACCTTCAGCCCATCGCGGCTTTCGCGCAGATGGTTGGCGTTGTGGATGATCCACGACGACAGCCAGCGCAGTCGGCTGTCGATCAGTTCAAGCCGGGCAACGCGTTCTTGGATTTCATCATGCGCCAAGGTTGCGTCGGTCAGTTGTTCTATCCCTGCTTTAGTCATTGGAGACGTTCAATTGGCTTGCCTCCAAGGGCTGGTCCAGCACCCGGCCAAGGGGGCCACGCAGCGCAAACACAAGCGCTGCCCCTAGCGCAGCGATTCCGGCGTCCATCGTCCAGAACGTGGCTGGGCTCATCTGATCGTAAAAGCTGCCGACCCATCCGGCGGCTGTGTGGGCGATAAATGGTGAAAGAAACGCTGCGCCCACCATCGCCCCGGTGACCGAGCGCGGCGCGGCGTGGCTCACCAGCGCAAGCAAGGTTGGCCAATAATACATCCACGCCAGTCCCATCGCCAGGAACCCGCCGAGTGCCCAGCCTACCGCAACCTGTCCCGGTGCCGGGGCGAGTGCGCTGCCGGCCGCAAGCACCAGCGCCGATAGGGCGATCAGTACCATCCCGATTCCGATCTTGCCTAGGCTGCCGGGTTCGGCCTTGCGCCGCGCCTGCCACGCCCACAGCGCAATCAGCACGGGGGCGGCGAGGATGCTGCCGAACGAGTCTACCGAGTTAAACCAGCTCGCCGGAACGGTGCCGAACGCACTGGTCAGGTTGACCTGTTGATCGACCCAGACGATCCCGATGCTCCACACCATCGGATAGGCAATTTCCGCCGGGATGGTCAGCGCGATAATCGCGAACAGCACCCAGATGCGGCGGCGTTCAGCCGCGTTGAGCGGCGCGCGCTTCACGCGGCGTTCGCCCAATGGGCGGCCGGCCGGGAGGTAGCGTTGCCCTAAAATATAGGTGACCAGTGCAAGCAACATCAATCCGGCCGCGACGCCGAAACCGGCATGCCAGCCAAAAACCGCCGCAACACCGCCGGTTACCAGTGGGCCTGCAGCAGCACCGATATTGATCCCGGTCGAGAAAATTGTGAACCCCCGCGCGCGCAGCGATTCAGCTTCAGCCGGGTAAAGCGCACCGACTTGCGCCGAGATATTGCCCTTGAGGCAGCCCGAACCAAGGATCAGCAGAACTAGCGCCAACAGGAAACTGAGATCGAATGACATCGCAAGGTGGCCCGCGCTCATCAACAGCGCGCCGATGATCACCGTGCGGTTGGCGCCCAGCGCCCGATCCGCGATCCACCCGCCAAGGATCGGCGTGAAATAGACCAATCCCGAATACCAGCCATAGATCAGCGCGGCGAAGGCGAGGTCGGTCATCGGCGCACGCAGTTCGAACACGTGGCGCAAGGCCGCCAGCCCCGCAACGTGTTCGGCATGACCCGGCAACAGCAGTTGCTTGACCATGTACAGCGTCAGGAGAGAGGTCATCCCGTAAAACGAAAACCGTTCCCACAGCTCAGTAAAGGCGAGAAAATAGAGCCCTCTTGGGTGCCCACCAAGCGTTGCAGCGGATTGGTTCGGTTCGGTCATTGGCGTCCCCCTTGCGTGCAGGGTAGGCGATCCCGCGTCACTGGCAAGGGGGCTTCCGCGACTACCTTGGCGCTGGCAGGTGCGGATTTACCGCTTGGCCGTAGCATTGAGGGAAAAGGACATCTTCGTCGTAACCGATCAACCGGATTCGCCGAAAGAACAGGCAGTGCAAGGAGGCCGGTCTTGCGATATTCTAGGCGGTGACTTCGCAAACGGGATGGGGCCCGATGGATCACGAACAGATGATTACGGCAGCATTCGGGATTGCGGTGCTGTGTGCGGGGCTGATGGGTTACGCAATCCAGAGCGGCGCGACCTGCACGGTTTACGCCGTATCGGAACTGATCGAAAAGCGCCGGGCGAGCCGGCTTGTAGCCCTGCTCGAAGCGGGGCTTTGGGTCGCGGCGACCTTAATCATTGCGGCTTTGTTGCAGATGACCCCCGTTCGCGCGGCTGCATTTGAATTGGGCAGGCTGACCATCCTTGGCGGCATTCTGCTGGGGCTGGGTGCCTACGTGAACGGCGCTTGCGTATTTGGCTCAGTCGCCCGGGTTGGTTCGGGAGAGATCGGCTTCCTCATCACCCCGCTAGGTTTCTTTCTGGGGGTCGAGATATTCGATAAGCTGGTCGGGATCGAGCCGATGCGCCTGCCTCAGGCCGCAAGTTCGTTTGCCCAGTTGCCGCTGCTGTTACTCGCAACCTTTATGTTCCTCGCTCTGGCACGGGCGGCGCGGATCATCTGGCGGGCGTTTCAGCGCGACCGGCCGGCGGGGGCGAACAAGTTGTGGAATCCGCACGTAGCCACCCTGATCATCGGGATAACCTTTGCCGTCATGCTGCTTGGCGTGGGGCCCTGGACCTATACCGAGCTCTTGTCCGACCTGGCCAAAGGCAAGTCGGGCGATATCATCTGGCGCATTGCGCTGTTTACGGCGCTGCTAGCGGGGGCTCGGCTTGGCGGATTGCGGCACGGGATGACGGCCTGGACCATGCCAAACCGCCTACGGATCCAGACCTGCCTGGTCGGCGGTGCCATGATGGGCTTCGGCGGAGCGATGATCCCCGGCGGCAACGACGGGCTGGTGCTGGTCGGTTTGCCGTTCCTGCTGCCTTATGCGTTAGCTTCACTGGCCACGATGGTCACAGTGATCGCGCTCGCAATTTGGGCGCGGCAACGTTTCGGCAGGCCGGCCATCTAGCCCGAAAAAGCCCGCGCCGGTCTCCCGGTCGCGGGCTTTTGAAGGGGCGGGCTACTTCTTGTCGTTATGCACGTCCGAGGAATAGAGTACCGCCACGGTATCGCCGGTGTTCTTCCACCAGTGCGAGATACCGCCCGATTCCTGCGCAACTTCGCCGCCGGTGTGGACGATCGGAACCATGCACGAGCTGCGGTATTCGGTCATGGTGCCGCTGGCCGTCATGATCAGCGCGGGCCGATCGACATGGCTGTGCAGGGGAACAACGCCGCCGGGCTGAACGACCAGCATACGCAAGCGCAAGCTGCGCCCGTCGAGCTTGATTTCGGGTCCAAGATCGACCGCGCCGATCACGGTGTCGGTAACGTCTTTGCCTTTGGTCGGCGCACCCGCCAGGGCATTCGGGCCGATCTGGTCGGCCGGGCAGGTTCCCGCCATGGCCGGTGCAGCTGCGCCCATTGCCGCGGCCGCAAGACCCAGCCCGAGCAAATTCATCGTGTTCATCGCTTTCTCCATCTGATCCGATAGGTCCCCGGCATGCATTGAATGCTCGCCAGAGCCGGGAGAACGAACTGCACCCCCGGTGACCAAGTTCGCTCGGAAAGAGGGTTCGGTTACGAATATGAATTGCGCCTGTAACCAAGGTGCCACGCGCCGCGAACTTGCGATCAGATCATGTCTGCTGGGTGGTTTTACTAGGGCTACGTGGCTCTGGACTACGCGGACTGATCGGGAGAGCGGGCATGCAAAGCGAGCAAAAAAAGCATTCAAGCAACTTGCGCGAGGAATTGGCAGAGCTTGGTCAAACTGTGCTTGTGCTGCAGGGCGGCGGCGCACTCGGAGCCTACCAGATCGGCGTCTATCAGGCGCTGAGTGAAGCCGGGCTTGAACCTGACTGGGTGATCGGCACTTCGATTGGCGCGATTAACGCAGCCCTGATTGCGGGTAATCCAAAGGAAGCCCGATTGGACGCGCTGCGTGAGTTTTGGGAGCGGGTCGAAAGCTCGCGCTTGTTCGGTCAAGCAGATGGTCCCTGGCTCAATCCCTTCCGCACGATGCAGACCATGCTGGGCGGGATCCCGAATTTCTTCTCACCCCAGCCCATGGCCTTCCTCAATCCGCGCCTGACGCTGGGTGCGGAAAATGCTGCATATTATTCCACCGACCCGCTGCGGCGCACGCTTGCGGAACTGGTCGATTTCGATCTGCTGAACGATGGCCCAATGCGGGCCACCGTCGGTGCAGCGCGCGTCCAGACCGCCGAAATGCATTATTTCGACAGCCGCAATTCCCGGCTCTCGGTCGATCATATCATGGCCTCAGGCGCTTTGCCGCCAGCCTTTCCCGCGGTGCGGATCGATGGCGAGCTCTATTGGGACGGCGGAATCGTCTCGAACACGCCGGTCGAGGCGGTGTTTGATGACGAGCCGCGCCAGAACTCGGTCGTTTTCGCAGTCCATTTATGGAACCCGCATGGGGCCGAACCAGATTCGATTTGGCAGGTGATGAACCGCCAGAAGGACGTGCAGTACGCCAGCCGGGCGGCTACGCATATCAAGCGCCAGCGCCAGTTGCACCGGCTGCGCCATGTGATCCAGCAAATCGCCGACAAGGTCCCCGCCGATGCGCCTTATGCCGCCGATGTCGATGCATTGCGCGCTTATGGCTGCGCGACCCGCATGCATGTGCTGCGGCTGCTGGCACCGCAGCTCGATGGCGAGGATCACACCAAGGACGTCGATTTCTCGCCGCACGGCATCTCGGAACGCTGGCGCGCCGGTTACGAACACACCTGCAAGACGATCGAACTGGGCCAGTGGCGCGAACCGGTCGATCCGCTCGAAGGGTTCGTGTTGCATGAAACCATGGCCGGTAATGCCATCCATACACAGGCGGCCGAAGGTTAAGCCTGATCGGCAAGCCAGACTGAAACCAATCAATCCGGAGAAAATACAATGTCAGCTCGACCTGTTATGCGTTTGTTGACCGCCCTGTCGCTCAGCCTTTCGGTCACGGGGGCATTGCCTGCAGCGGCCGCGACGCCGCCGATGGCGATGGCGATGGCGATGGATTCAGTCCCCGCCGATGTCATCCGCCTCGAAAGCGTCAACACCTTCGACGATACGGTTGTCCGGCTCAAGGCGGACGTTGCAGCCAAGGGGATCAGGCTGTTCGACCAGATCGATCAGACCGCATTGGGCGCGCAGGCAGGCTTGCCGGTGCATCGTTCGACCCTGATCCTGTTCGGCAACCCGCCGCTGGGCGTCCAGTTCCTGCAATCCAGCCCTTATGCAGGCCTTGATTGGCCGGTGCGGATGCTGGTGTTCGAGGATGCAAACCACAAGGTCTGGGTTGCCTGGACCCGGTTCGACGTGATCGGCAAGCGCTATGACATCACGGACCGCGTTGCCCAGATCAAGATGGCCAGAGAAGTTGCGATGTCGATCGCCACTGCGGCGACCAGCAAATGAGCCTGAACAAACGCACCGCGATCGTGACCGGTTCGACTTCGGGCATCGGCCTGGCCATCGCCCGTGCCCTGGGTGCCGAAGGGGCCAACGTCATCATCAACGGACTCGGCGAGAGCGACGCGATCGAACTAGAGCGCGCCGCGATTGAGCGGGATTACGGCGTTGGTTGCACCTATTCGGCGGCGAACATGCTGAGCGGCGATGAAATCCGCGCGATGGTGACCGAAGCGGAAAGCCGGTTCGGGTCGGTTGATATCCTGGTCAACAACGCCGGCATCCAGTTCGTCTCGCCGATCGAATCTTTCCCGCCCGAAAAGTGGGACCAGATCATTGCGATCAACCTCACTGCGGCATTCCACGCCATCCAGGCCGCGCTTCCCGGCATGCGTAGCCGCAAATGGGGCCGCATCATCAATACCGCCTCGGCCCATTCCAAGGTCGCCTCGCCATTCAAGGCTGCTTACGTCTCGGCCAAGCACGGGATCGACGGATTGACCAAGACGGTGGCGCTGGAAGCGGCGACCGACGGGGTCACCGTCAACTGCGTTTCGCCGGGTTACGTCTGGACACCGCTGGTCGAGCGTCAGATTCCCGAGACCATGGCCTCGCGCGGCCTGACCCGCGAACAGGTGATCGAAGATGTGTTGCTGCACGCTCAGCCGACCAAGCAGTTCGTAACGGTCGAGGAAGTTGCCGGGACCTGTGTCTTCCTGTGCTCGGACGCGGCGAAAAACATCACCGGTACCAACATATCGATCGACGGCGGCTGGACGGCCGCCTGATCACAACGGAGAGGAGAGTGCGATGAACGGCAAGGTCAAAGGAATGATGCGCGGCGAGATTGCGGACAGTGCGATGGGGCACCTCAGCAACGCGATGGTCAACGCAAACGAAGTGAGCGAGCGGATAGTCGCATTGCACAAGGGCAATCTTGAGGCCGGCGCGGAATTGTCGCGGCTGTCGATCGCCTTTGCCGAGCAGGCAGCGAAACGGGTGCAGGATCTGGGCCGGACCAATATTGAAATGGCCAATGCCGCGTTCAAGGCCGCCGCTGGCGCGACGACCCCCGCGGATATGATCGCCGCCCAGTTCGAATTCATGCGCTCACTCAGCGATGGCGTTGTGGCCGAAGCAGCACGGTCCAGAGCATCGGCTGCGCAATTTTCGGCCGAAGTTCTCGATGCGGTCGCGCACCGGTTCTCGGCATTGGCCGAAGAAAGCCGGGCCAACTTACCTGTCTAACGTGCACCCGGCACGGCTGCGGCGCTGAACGCGGCGCTGTAGCTGTTGTCACCGACTTTGCCGACTAGGTCCTCGCGCAGCGGAAGCTCGGGATAGATTGCGGCGGCAATATCGGCTGCCGGCAATGTGCCGCGCAGCAGGGCGAGCTGGTCCTGCTGGACCTTGCTGGTCCAAAAGGCGAGTGCGTTGGCGCGGCAGGGAAAACGCAACACTGACTGGAACGATACGGCGCTGCCTCCCGCAAGCGAGTCGGACGCGGTAGGGCTATTCAACACGTAGCCGCCAAGCTGCTGGTAGAGCCCGCTGCCAGCCAAGGCGTGCGAGTAGGCAGCCATCCGCGCGGCATCGCTTAACGGACCGCTAAGCACTAGAAACACCGGCTCATCGCAGGTGTTGTCGGATGGTACGACAGCGCGGGCCGAGTTCAGCGGTTTGCTGGGGGTCGTTGCGGCGTCGATCGGGGGCAGGCCTGCCTGTGCGGTAAGCGCCAGCGAAAGGGCCAGTCCAAGCATCCGAATTCTCCTGAAAATGCCCGCGCTTCTTGCACTGCCCGGAGCATCCTGCCAAGCGCGCGCCATGCAGGACCGTGTACTCAAGCTCGATGGCGTTCACAATTTCCGTGACTACGGCAACTACGCTGCGGCGGATGGTGCGCGGGTCAAGGCCGGGTTGCTATGGCGCTCGGCCCAGCACAGTGACGGAAGCGACGCGGACCTTGCAGCGATCGAGGCGCTTGGCATCAAGACTGTTGTCGATTTGCGCGGACCGAGCGAGCGCGAAGCCAAGCCATGCCGCCGCGCCCCTGGTTTCGATCCGCAGGTCTTTGCATATCCGGAAGAGACTGCCGGGCTGGCCTTGCATACCGAGGCGGCTGACGGCGTTATTACCGCGGCCGAAGCCCGCGCAGCAATGCTTCGCCTCTATGAAGGGATATCGTTCCGCGAGAACCTGGTCCCGATGCTGCGCTGCTATTTCGAAGTGCTGCGCCGCGCCGAGGGAGCGAGCCTGGTTCACTGCGTCGCGGGCAAGGATCGCACCGGGTTCGCGGTCGCGCTGGCGCAGCACGTGCTGGGGGTATCGCACGACGATATCGTTGAGGACTACGTGCTGACCAATCAGGCTGGCAACATCGAGGCACGCATTGCTGCCGGGGCAGAGCAGATCCGAGCGAGCCGTGGCAATATGAGCGACGATACGATCCGCACGCTGACGGGGGTCGAAGCGGACTATATCGTCACTGCCTTCAATCGCGCAGCTGCGCGGCACGGGAGTGTGGACGCCTATCTTGCCGAAGTGATCGGCGTCGACGTGTCGATGCGTGATGCGCTGCGCGCGGCTTATCTTGAAGCTTAAAGGAAGCCGCGCACTTCGGCCATGAAGCGGTCGAACTGGTCGTGGTGCAGCCAGTGCCCGGCGTTCTCAAACTCGACCGTGCGGTGGTTCGAAAATATGTCGGCACGCCCGTCAAGCTCAGGATTCGAAGCCCAGCTGTTGGCGCCGTAAAGCAGCAGCACCGGGCAAGTGATCGCGCCCCATAGCTCATTGGTGCGATCGTCCGGCACATCCTCGAATGGCCAGACATTGAGATAGGGATCGAACTTCCAGCTCCAGGTGCCGTCTTCGTTGCGGCTTGCGCCATGCACGGTGAGGTGGCGGGCCTGCTCGTCGGTGAGGAAGCCGTTTTCTTCCTTCATGCGGGCATAGGCCGCTTCGATCGTCGGGTACTTGCGTGGGATCCGCCCGGCGGCCTTGCGGCGATCGTCGATCCACTTGCGGAACCGGTTGGCGTAGCCTGCTGCCTCACGCTGGGCACGAATTTTGGGGGAGGGGCCAAGCCCCTCGATATTAACGAGCTTGCGGACTTTATCGGGGTAGAGCCCGGTGTAGCGCGTGGCGATATTGCCGCCGAGCGAATGGGCGATGATCGTCACCTGGTCATGGCCCAGGGTATGAACGAGCTGGGCGAAATCATAGACGAACGGGCCCATGTCGTAATTGCCGTCGGGCGCCCAGGCGCTGTCACCATGGCCGCGCAGGTCGGGGGCGATTACGTGCCAGTCCTTGGCCAATTCCTCGGCCACCCAATCCCAGCTACGCGAATGATCGCGCCCGCCATGCTGAAGGATCAGTGGCGGCGCTTCGGGGTTGCCCCAATCGACGTAGTGCAGCTTGAGCCGCTGCGAAATGAAGCTGTTGGCGGTCGGTCCGAAAGTCGTCATGCGCCGCCAATTGCGCGTTTTGCACGCCCCAGTCAACGCCGGGGAAATGGCGGGCGCGGGGACTCGCCAAGCGCGCCGGGGATACCTATCTGAGCGAGCGCACAGGAGGCAAACGATGACCACCCACACCACCCGCATGCTGATCATCGGATCGGGCCCGGCCGGACTATCGGCGGCGATCTATGGCGCGCGTGCGGGGATGCAGCCGATCGTGGTGCAGGGCCTCCAGCCCGGCGGCCAGCTGACCATCACCACCGACGTCGAGAACTATCCCGGCTTCCGCGACGTGGTCCAGGGCCCGTGGCTGATGGAAGAAATGCAGGCGCAGGCCGAGCATGTCGGCACGCGGATGATGTGGGACACGATTACCTCGGTCGATCTGAAGAGCTGGCCGTTCCGCGCGATCGGCGACGGCGGCGATATCTATGAGGGCGAGACCTTGGTGATCGCCACCGGCGCGCAGGCCAAGTGGCTTGGTGTGCCGGGCGAGCAGGAGCTGTCGGGCAAGGGCGTTTCGGCCTGCGCGACCTGCGACGGGTTCTTCTACCGCGGCAAGAAGGTGGTGGTAATCGGCGGCGGCAACACAGCGGTCGAGGAAGCGCTCTACATGACCAACCATTCGGACGACGTGACGCTGATCCACCGCCGCGATTCGTTGCGCTGCGAGAAGATTCTCGAGGACCGGCTGATGGCCAACCCGAAGATCAAGGTGCTGTGGAACAAGGCGGTCGATCACTTCGTCGGTGGCGACGCTGGCCTGAGCGGTGTGTCGTTGCGCGATACGGTGACCGGCGACGTTTCGGTTGAGCCGACCCAGGGCGCCTTCGTGGCGATCGGCCATGCGCCATCGACCGAGCTGTTCAAGGACCAGCTTGCATCCGATGCGACGGGTTATCTGATTGTCGAACCCGGCACACCCAAGACTGCGATCCCCGGTGTGTTCGCCTGCGGCGATGTGATGGACCATGTCTACCGCCAGGCCGTGACTGCGGCGGGCACCGGCTGCATGGCCGCGCTTGATGCCGAACGCTTCCTGGCGGCGCGCGAACACCGGCAGGCGCGGGATTAACCCAGCGAGCGCAGCGCTCCAAGCAATTGCCCCTGCAGCCAGATCCGCGCCTGCGGTTCGATGAAGCTGTGCCCGGCATCCGGGCAGATGCGGATGCGCGCATCGTTATCCTGCCACTGCGACAGGAACACCTGCGCGGTGCGGTCATTCTCCGCCACCAACAGTGCGACTGACCCGGCGAAATCAGCAATGCCGGCGGCCATGGCCTGGGCCAGCGCGGTTTGCGGCGGCGCGGGCTTGGCCGCATCGACCAGACTGCCGGCCAGCTGCCCGACTTTGACCTTGCCGGTGACCAGGCGGAGCAGGGCGCGTGGATCGGTCAGGCGGCGCAGGTAATGCGCACGGATCGCACGCGGGGTCATTTGCGGCTGCGGCGGTGCTTCCGGTGCTTCTTCTGGCTCAGGATCGAAGGTCCACGGGTTGGCCAGAACCAGCGCATCGCAACCCAGTCCTTTGGCCAGCATCAGCGCGCTCGCCGCATCGCAATTTCCGTAGGCGACGATCTTCTTCATCCGCGGGAATGCCTTGCGGAAGGCGGCAACGGCGGCGGCAAGGTCGTCTGTGCTGGTGGTAAAACCGCCATTGTACCCGCTGCTGTCACCCACCCCGCGCCGGTCGAACCGCATGACCGGAAAGTCCGCTGCAGAAATCTTGGCCGCAAGTTCAGCGTGACTGCCATAGGGCCCGCAGCGCAATTCGTTGCCGCCGGTCACGATCAGCAAGCCCGACGCGGCCTTGCCCGAATCCACCGTGCCGACCAGCGTATCGCCATAGCATTCGAAGGCGATGTGGCGGCGCATCAGGCGTTGACTCCCACCGCGATGATCGCGGCAAGTGCATCGGCCTGACTGCGATCCTCATCGGGTTCGGCGCGCAGCCACAGCGGTCCGCCGCCTAGAATTTCGTGTTCGATCGCAGTTACGCCAGGCTGCATGCCGGGCACGAGTTCACCCATCTGGCGCAGCATCTCCCCTGACAGCGAATAACCGGCCAGTTCGATACCCATCGCCAGTCCTTGCACCATCAAGGCATCGAGCTTTTCCTCACAACCCGCCTCGCGCGAGGCGATGATCCGCGCGCGCAACATGGTCTTAAGTAGGCTTGCGCCCTTGACCGGGGCATAGTGCCAGCCGCCGAGCTTGCCGGGCAGGACCAGCCCGCCGCCGCGCAGGGCGAGCACATGCGTGACCTCGAAATGCCGCCCCGCAGCCTCCAGCGCCATGCGCCAGTCCTCGGGCTCGATTAGCGCAAGGTCTTGCTGGCTCTCGTTGAGGCCGGGCAGATCAGGCAGGATGCTATCGATCCCCGCACCGTTCAGCCGCCGCATGACCTCAACCGTGAAGCGCCGCAGCTTGTGGCCTTCATCGAACAGGGCAGGGGCGATCAGCACGCGGCATTTGCGCGAAAAATCGAAGGTCAGCGCATATTCGCTTGCCGCCGCGCCGCCGGGCAAAGGGCAGGGGTAACTGGCCGGTTTCAAGCCGCGTCCCGCTTCGCCTGCGTGAAGGTGAGCAGGCTGCCATAGGTTTCGAACACCTCACCATCGATCTCGTCCTCGTCGATCACGATGTCGAGCCGGTCTTCCATTTCGGTGAGCAATCCGGCGACGGCCATCGAATCGAGTTCGGGCAGGTCACCGAACAGGCCGGTTTCAGCCGTGAATTCAGCTACCTGGTCGTGGCTCAGGCCCAGCACATCGGCCAAGATGGTGCGCAGTTTGCGGTCGGTCGTATCCATGACGGGCGCTCTAGCCGCGCTTCAGCATCTGGCACAAGCTGGCCTTGGCCATGCGCGGCCAATTTCCGGGCCAGCCCGGGCGGCACATGGTGAGCCGGTAGCGTGGCCGAACTTCTTCCATCCAGTCGCGCTTGTAGGGATTATCGCCGGTGCCGAAGTCGACCAGTTCGACGTGATCGTGGTCGATCACACGTTCGAACAGGGCGGCAGACAGCGTGGTTCCCGGCGATAATGGCTTGGACGCCTCGGTATGCGCCAGCTTGTGAATGTAGGCGGTGCCAGCTTCTACTGTCCAGAACTGCGCCGCAACCGGTTCGCCATCAGCATGCGCGAGTGCAAGCCTGAGCCGGCCAGCCGCGCCTTCGGCTTCGGCAAAGCTGCGCAGGAAGGCGGGGGAGCCTTCCTCTGGCTTCCAGCTCTGCGCGTAGATTGCTTCGTATGCGGCCCAGCTTTCCGGATTGAACGCAGTTTCGATGGTCACCGCCACCTTGCCGCCCTTGCGCTTCAGCGTGGTGCGCAGCGGGCCGGGGCGTGTTGCCATGTACTCGCCGAACGACCGCCCTTTCACGTGCAGCACGTGATTGATATCGCATTGCTCGCGCCAGACCGCCCACCCGGCTGAGCGGAAAGCAGTTTCGATCAGGCTGGTCTCGCCGCCTTCGTCGGGCAAAGGAGCAAGAACGATGCACTGCGCCTGACCAGTGAGGTCGCGGGCCAGCGCGGTTAGCAAAGCTTGGCGATCAGCATCGGGCGTGAAGAGCGGCGCGACAGTGAAATTGTACCAGTTGGCAAGTGCCACGACATCCCGCGCTTGCCGCAGCAGTGGCAAGACGCAGCGCTGATCGCCATCGCGCGCCACTGCAATCAGGTGACGCATGCCGCAATGGCCGACCAGGCCTTGCCACCATGCGATCCGGTCGAACGGCGCGCGCGCCTGCGGGGCGGCCAGCAGCGCAGCAAGCGCAGGGTCGCCTTGCACTTCGTTAAGATCATCGTGATAGTTAACCACGATCACTGCGCACATCCTCTTCCCGGAGCCACCTGAACCTTGCTGTCCCCGCACGAAACCGCGATCCGGCCGCTCGATCATCTCGTGCTGCGCGGGGCTTGCGAAGCACCGGCTCTGGTGCTGCGCAACGGCAACCTTAACTACAAGGACTTAAGGGATCGTGTCGCGCGGCTCGCGCGCTGGTTGAAATCTGTGGTGCCGCAGGAAGGCGCGCGGGTGGCCAGTTGGGCGGCCAAAGGCGAGCTCACCTGCCTGATGCCGCTCGCCGCGGCGCGGGCCGGATTGGTCCATGTGCCGATCAACCCGCTGCTCAAGCGCGCGCAAGTGGCGTATATCCTGGCCGACAGCGGAAGTTCGCTGCTAATCGGCACAGCAGCGCGGCTTAGCACGCTTGAGGCAGAAGATGTTTCGAGCGATTGCGTTATCTTGCGCGAGGAAGATGCGATCACTTCTGCGCTTTCGTCTAAACCACTTGAACCTTCGGACTGCGATCCGGATGCACTCGCCGCGATCCTTTATACCAGCGGTTCGACCGGCAAGCCCAAAGGCGTGATGCTCAGCCACGCGAACATGTGGCTCGGTGCACAAAGCGTGGCCGAATACCTTGGGCTGACTTCTGCCGACGTGACACTGGCGGTTCTGCCGCTGTCGTTCGATTACGGCCAGAACCAGCTATTCAGCACCTGGTATGCCGGCGGCAGTGTAGTCCCGCTCGATTACCTGACCCCGCGCGACGTCGTGAAGGCGGTGGAGCGGCATGGCGTCACCACGCTGGCGGCGGTACCGCCGCTGTGGATCCAGTTAACCGAGCTCGATTGGCCGAACGAAACGGCGGGCAAGCTGCTGCGGCTGACCAATTCAGGCGGTGCCTTGACGGTGGACCTGGTGCGTAAGCTGCGTGCGCTGTTCCCGGCTGCGCGGTTATTTCCGATGTACGGCCTGACCGAGGCCTTCCGTTCAACCTATCTCGACCCCGCGCTAGTCGATCTCCATCCAACCTCGATGGGCAAGGCGATTCCCCATGCCGAAGTGCTGGTCATCGCCGATAGCGGCGCATTGGCGGCAGATGGCGAAGAAGGCGAGCTGGTTCATTGCGGCCCACTGGTGGCGCAGGGATACTGGCAGGATCCTGAGCGCACCGCCGAGCGATTCAAACCGGCTCCTGCCATGTCGCGCTTTGGCGGCACGGCAGTGTGGTCCGGCGACCGAGTGCGGCGCGCGGCCGACGGCCTGCTCTATTTCGCCGGGCGGCGTGACGCGATGATCAAGAGCGCGGGGAACCGGATTAGCCCGCAGGAAATCGAGGAAGCGGCGCTCGCCAGCGGTTTGGTTGCCGAAGCGGTCGCGCTGGGCGTACCTGACGAGCGGCTTGGCCATGCGGTGCATCTGGTGGTGCGCGGCCACGATGCACATTCAGGTGCGGAAGCAGAACTTCCGCGTATCCTCATGCAAAAGCTACCGAACTTTATGCAACCGAAACATATTCATTGGCGCCAGGCAATGCCAATATCACCCAATGGCAAGATTGACCGGTCTGGCCTCTATGCGGAGCTTTCGGCATGAAGCCGCTCGGTCCGATCCCGCCCGGGTTTGCGCTGATCGACGGTCAGCTGGCGGTCGGCACGCGCACCGCGCGGGCACTCGTCGCCGAAGCTGGGCAGACGCCGTTGTTTGTCTATTCCTCGGCGATGATCCGCCGCCGGGTGCGCGATGTGCTGGCTTCGCTGCCGAGCCGGGTGGCGTTGCATTACGCGGTCAAGGCCAATCCCTTCGCGCCCGTCTTGCAACTGATGGCCGAACTGGTCGATGGCTTCGATGTTGCCTCAGGCGGGGAGCTTGCACTGGTCCAGGCGGCGGGAATTTCGCCCACGCGGATCAGCTTTGCCGGTCCCGGCAAGCGCGATGCCGAGCTTGAGGCCGCGATCACAGCGGGCGCCACGCTCAATCTCGAATCCGAGGGCGAAGCGGTGCGCGCGCTCGATATCGGCGCGCGGCTCGGCATCACGCCGCGGTTGGCGATCCGGGTCAATCCGGCGTTCGATCTCAAGGGATCGGGCATGAAAATGGGCGGCGGGGCCAAGCAGTTCGGGATCGATGCCGAACGCGTGCCCGCGCTGGCCCGGATGGTTATCGCCAACGGCGCGGAATGGCGCGGATTTCACATTTTTGCGGGGAGCCAGGCACTGGGCACCGCGGCTATCATCGAAACGCAGGCACAGTCGCTGGCCTTGGCGGCAGAGCTCGCCGAAGCGAGCGGGGCGGCGCTGCCGCACTGCAATCTTGGCGGTGGGCTGGGTATTCCGTATTTTCCCGGAGATGAGCCGGTTGACCTCGCCGCAATCGGCGCCGCGCTGGGCGAGGCGTTGGGCAGGGTGCCCGCAGCGCTTGCCGAGACGCAATTCTGCCTCGAACTCGGCCGTTTTTTGGTCGGCGAGGCGGGGGTTTACCTGACCGAGATAGTCGACCGCAAGATCAGCCACGGCGAGGTGTTCCTGATCACCGATGGCGGGCTGCATCACCAGTTAGCTGCCACGGGCAACTTCGGCACGGTGGTCCGCCGCAACTATCCGGTCGCGATCGCGACCAAATTCGACGCGCCGGTCGAGGAAGAAGCAAGCGTCGTCGGCTGCCTGTGCACACCGCTTGATCGCCTGGCCGAAAAGGGCGGATTTCCGCGGGCTGAGGTCGGCGATTTGGTCGCTGTCTTCTGTGCCGGAGCCTATGGTGCGAGCGCCAGTCCGGCGCAGTTCCTCGGCCACGGTCCTGCCGCGGAAATGCTGGTTTAAGACCTGTCCAGCACTGCGTCCCGTTTCGGGACCACTGCCTTACGCGCACCGAATCTGCACATAAGGCTAACGCAATATTCACCCTTTTTAACGATAGCGGAGCCTGAATTTGCCGGGTCTTCGCTGCGGGTGGGCACACCTGAAGCTTTGGCGCGGCGCCGCTAAAGGATGCTCGCAATGAAAATCACCCGCTTCCACCGCCTTCTGGCAGGCAGCGCCATGCTCAGCCTGGCGCTGGGCGGCTGCGCCGGCGGCGCGAGCGGACCGCAGCTTCCTGCCGCCTCGTTCGTGGCGATGCAGGAAGGTCCCGGCGAGGATTACATCATCGGGCCGCTCGACGAGCTGACCATCTTCGTCTGGCGTAACCCCGAACTCGGCGCCAAGGTTCAGGTCCGGCCCGACGGGCGGATCACTACCCCGCTGATCACCGATATGCCAGCGGTGGGCAAGACCCCCAAAATGCTGGCTGACGACATAACCCTGCAGCTTTCGCAGTACATCCAGGATCCGCTGGTCTCGGTGATCGTCAACAAATTTGCCGGAACCTTCAGCCAGCAGGTGCGGATCATCGGCGCCACGGGCAAGCCTGCCTCGCTGCCGTACCGCGCCAACATGACCGTGCTCGACGCGATGATCGCCGTTGGCGGCCTCAGCGAATATGCGGCCGGCAACCGTGCCAAGCTCATCCGTTTCGACAAGGAAACCGGCAAGCAGGCTGAATATGGCCTGCGCCTGGGTGACTTGCTCAAGCGCGGCGATAGCAAGGCCAACGTCATGCTGATGCCGGGTGACGTGATCATCATCCCCGAAAGCCAGTTCTGAGCAAGGCGGGCGGGGGCACAGCATGACCAACATCTACGACGAACTTCGGTCCGCCATCTATTCGGTGTGGCACCGCCGCTGGCTTGCGCTGGGCGTGGCCTGGGCGCTGTGCCTGATGGGCTGGCTGGTGGTGGCGATGGTGCCCAACAGTTATGAGAGCAAGGCGCGGATTTACGTGCAGCTTGACGATGTGTTGAGCGAGCAAATGGGCCTCGGCCACAGCGATGCGAAGAATACGATTGACCGGGTCCGCCAGACGCTGACCAGCGCGGTGAACCTGGAAAAGGTGATCCGCGCTACTCCGATTGGCACCGGCATTACCTCGCCCAAGCAGATGGAGGGCGCCGTCCTCTCGCTGGGCAAGAAGATCAAGGTTGAAAGCGACGAACAGAACCTGTTCGTGATTACTGCCAGTTACGGCGACGGCAGCAACTCCGATGCGGCCAACGCCAAGATTGCGCAAGCCGTGACGCAGAAGTTGATCGACATCTTCCGCGAGGAAAACCTCTCGGGCAATCGCGGCGAGATGTCGACTTCGCTGACTTTCCTCGACCAGCAGATTGCTGACCGCGAGAAGGATCTCGCGACTACCGACCAAAAGCGGCTTGCCTTCGAAGCGCAGAACCCCAGCCTCGCTGGCGGCGCGGCTGCGGGCCTGCAGAAGCTTGAGGCATCGCGCACCGAATTGCGCGGAATCGATGCCGATCTCGCCGCCGCACAAAGCTCTTACGCTGCGATCAATGGCCAGATGGCTGGCACTCCGCGGACCATTGCCGGTGCCGCTCCGGTGGGCGGCGCGCGCGGCGCTCTTAACGATGCCCAGGCCCAGCTCAACTCGCTGCGCGGCCGCGGGCTCACCGAAAACCATCCCGACGTGATCGCCGCGCGCAACCAGGTCAAGGCGCTGCAGGGCGCGGCTGCCTCGGAAGGCGGCGGCGGAAGCGGTGTGCCCAATCCGGCCTATTCGTCGCTCGAATCGATCCGCGCCGAACGCGCTGCGAACGTTCAGGCGCTTTCGGCTCGGCGCGCTTCGGTGCAGACAGAGATCTCGCAGCTGACCGCGCAGCAGTTCTCGAACCCCGAGGCCGCCGCCGAGTATCAGCGCATCACCCGCGACTATGACGTGATGAAGGAGCAGTACGACAAGCTCCTCCATGACCGCGAAGAGCTGAAAATCCGCGGCTCGGTGAGCAACCAGCAGAATGCGGTCAAGTTCCAAGTTATCGACCCGCCGACCACGCCGCGTTCGCCGGTCGCGCCGAACCGTCCGCTGCTGCTGTTCTTCGTGCTGTTCATGGGGCTTGGTGCAGGCTGCGCTGCGGCCTTTGCGGTGGGCCAGTTGCGCTCGACCTTTGCCACTACCAGACGGCTTGAGAAAGCGATGGGCCTGCCGGTCCTGGGTGCGATCAGCCAAGCGCTGACCGACACCGGCCGTGCGCTGCGCCGCCGCCGGATGAAATATTTCTATGCCGCCAGCGGCGCACTTGGCGGGCTGTTCGTGGTCCTGTTGACGATCGAATTCATCCAGCGCGGCATGGTGGCCTGAGGAACGTATGACCAAGCACAGCAAAATTCCTCTGCCCGAAGGCGAAGTGGAAGTGCCCAAGGCGAAGGGCGCGACCCTGATCGAGCGCGTGGTGCGTAATTACGATCTTGTCCAGCTGACCTCGGCGCCGATCCCGGAAAACCTGGTTCCCCCGCCGAGCAAGCGCCGCCGTTACCGCCGCGCTGACGAGGTTGTCGAAGAAGCCGTGATCTCGTCGGCAGCAGAAGCGCTAGTTGCCGCTCCGGCCCCGGAAATGCCGCAAGCGGCACCCGAAGTAGTCGTGGGCGAAGTGCTTGAAGCGGCACCAGCCAAGCCTGCCCAGGCGGTTGCGAAGCTGCCCGAACCAGTGGTGTTCAAAGGCGTCCGCCACACGGTCAATCGCCAGCATTTGCGCGACCAGGGCCTGATCGTTCCGGAAAGCACCGTCACTGCGGTGCTCGAAGAATTCCGCATTGTGAAACGCCAGCTGCTGCTCAACGCCGATCAGCTTGCCCAGCAGGGCATGGGTCCAGCGGCGCAGCGCGTGCTGATCTGCTCGCCGCATCCGGGTGAGGGGAAGAGCTTCACCTCGGTCAATCTCGCGCTGGCCATCGCCGCCGAGAAGGAATGCGAAGTGTTGCTGGTCGACGCCGACTTTGCCAAGCCTTCGATGCTGTCGATGCTGGGCCTGCCCGGCGGACCCGGCCTGATGGACGCGCTGGCCAACCCCGACATCGACGCGGCGGACTGTGTGATCGGTACCGATATTCCGGGCCTGTGGGTTTTGCCGGCAGGCGGCGCAACGACGTCGGACACCGAATACCTGACCAGTTCGCGGACCCGCACCGTGCTGGATCACCTGGTTCAAGGCGCTCCGCAGCGCTTTGTGATCTTCGATTCGCCACCAGCCCTCGCGGCTTCTCCAGCCGCTGCTCTCGCCAAATACGTTGGTCAGGCCGTGGTCGTCGCCCGGTGTGACAAGACCGCGCAGAGCAGCCTTGAGGATGCCGTCTCGCTGCTTTCGGCCTGCCCGAACATCCAACTCATTTTGAATGCCGTCCACTTCAGCCCGAGCGGTCGCCGCTTCGGGTCCTACTACGGATACGGAGGCTGATCATGAAGCCGCAATACCTTACTTCGCTCGCTGCAACCGCGCTCTTTGCAGTCGCGACCCCATGGGCCGCACATGCGCAGACCATGTCCTATGGCGATCTCGGCGGGTCTGGCCCCGCGGGGTCGGCAAGTTCCGGGTCGGATGACGGCGACGAGGCCGCTGATGACAGCGATAGCGGGACAGTGCTGCCCGGCATCTCGCGCCATACCGGCCGGATGCGCGTGACGCCTTATATCGAAGCGCAGCAGGTGGTTACGGCCGAACTTTCACCTGGAAACGAAACTCTGACCTATTCGACCGTTTCGGCCGGGGTCGAGGCTACCCTGAATGGTCGCAACGCCCAGGCCGGCGTCGCGGTCCGGTATGAGCGCCGATTCGGTTGGGGCGGCAACAAGATCAGCGACAGCGACGTGGTCAGCGGTGTAGCCCGGGCCAATGTGGCCGTGGTGCCGCACACGCTGTTCATCGAAGGCGGGGCCATGGCCGCGCGGATGAGCGTCGAGAATAACGGTGCGACCACCCCGGGGCTCCAATTCGGCAACAACTCGGCGCAGGTCTATGGCGCTTACATCGGCCCGTCGCTCAAGACCCAGCTGGGCGATATCGACGTCGAGGGGCATTACCGCTTCGGCTATACGCGGGTGACCACGCCGAACGTCCTTCCGGCAAACCCCGGACAGACGCCGGTCGATCTTTATGACGACGGCACCGTGCACAACGCCGTGCTGCATCTTGGCACCAAGGCGGGCACTTTGCTGCCGATCGGGCTGGGGCTGGGCGCTGGCTGGAACCACGAAGATGTATCCAATCTCGATCAGCGTATCGATGACAAGCACGTGCGCGCCGATGCGCTGCTGCCGCTTGGCAGCGATCTCGCGCTGGTTGGCGGTGTCGGTTATGAGAAGGTCGAGGTTTCGCAGCGCGACGCGGTGATAGATACGCTGACCGGCTTGCCAGTGCTGTCCGCCAATGGCCGCTATGTTACCGACACAAGCCAGCCGCGCCAGATTTCCTACGAAGCCGAGGGGCTGATCTGGGATGCCGGCGTGATGTGGCGGCCCAGCCGCCGCACCGCATTGGAAGCGCATGTCGGCCGCCGTTATGGCTCGACCACCTATTTCGGCAGCTTCGCTTACGCGCCCAATTCGCGCACCACGCTCAATGTCTCGGTCTATGACGGGATTTCGGGCTTCGGCGGCCGCCTCAACCAGGCGCTGGCCGACTTGCCGACCCAGTTCGATGGTTTGCGCAATCCGCTCACCGGCGGGCTCAGCACCTGCGTCGCAGGCACCACCACCGCGCAGGGCAACAGCGGTGGCGGGTGCCTCAACGGCGCGCTCGGCTCGGTCCGTTCGGCGACCTTCCGCGGCCGCGGGGTGATGGCCAGCCTGGGCATTCAGGGCAACAACCTGCAGTACGGCGTGGGCGCCGGGTATGACCGCCACACCTTCATCGCCGCGCCGGGCACCGTGCTCGCGCTCGCCAATGGGGTAATCGACGAGAATTACTGGGTGGCCGCATACCTCAACGGCCGGATCGACCGTAATTCCAGCTTCGGCACCAATGTCTGGGCGAACTGGTACCAAAGCGGAGACGCTCTTGCTGGCAACTCCAGCTCGATCGGCGCAACCGCTGCATACTACCGCACGCTTACCGGCAATCTGACTGCAACCGCCGCAGTGGGCATCAACGGCGTCAACCGCGAAGTGCTTCAGGACATCTGGACCGCTTCCGGCCTCGTCGGCCTGCGCTACTCGTTCTGAGCCTGGAAAGGGATATTTCGATGTTTAATGATTTCTACGGGCTGACCGGGCGCCCCTTCCAGCTCACGCCCGATCCGACCTTCTATTTCGAGAGCCTGACGCACCGCAAGGCACTGTCATACCTCTCATACGGCCTTGCCCAAGGCGAAGGCTTCGTGGTGATCACCGGCGAGGTTGGCGCAGGCAAGTCCACGCTGGTCGCGCACCTGATGGCGACGATCGACCCGGCACGGCTGACCGCGGCGCAGATCGTCACCAGCAAGCTTGATGGCGAAGAACTGGTCCACGTGGTTGCGCAGGCGTTCGGCTTGATCGTCGACGGGCATGACAAGGCCTCCGCGCTCGGTGCGATAGAAGCCTTCCTCCACGACGAAGCACGCGCCGGCCGGCGCTGCCTGCTGGTGGTCGATGAAAGCCAGAACCTTGAACTGGAAGCGCTCGAAGAGCTGCGCATGCTGTCGAATTTTCAGCTCGGCGCGCATCCGCTGATCCAGACCCTGCTGCTGGGCCAGCCAGAATTCCGTGATACCATCCAGGAGCACCCGCAGCTTGAACAGCTGCGCCAGCGCGTGATCGCGGCGCATCACCTTGACGCGATGGAGCTTGCTGAAGTCCAGCCGTACATCGAGCACCGCCTGAAGTGCGTTGGCTGGAACAGCAATCCCAAGTTCGACCAGCGCGTGTTCACCGAACTGTTCGATGCTTCGGGCGGCGTACCGCGCCGGATCAACCAGATCTGCAATCGGCTGATGATGCTCGGCGCGGTCGATCAGCGCAGCCGGATCGACGGCGCGATGCTCAGCCAGGTGCTTGAGGAACTCGAACTCGACGGAACGATGCCGCTGAGCCGGCCCGCAGCTAAGCCGGAAGAAATCGCCGCTGCGGTAGTGGTTGCTCCGGCACCGCCTCCGGTTGACGCGGTTGCGCTCGCGCAGCTGCAGTCGATGCTGGCTGAACGCGATGCCCAGATCGCCGAATTGCAGCAGGCGGTGATCGAGCTTGCCAACGAGCAGGAATCCGCGCCGACTTCGGCGGGCGATCCGGCTCACGGCGCGACGCTTGCGGCAATCGAGGCGAAGCTCAGCGGGTTTGAGGCCAAGATGCTTGAGCAGGAGCGCACCATTCGCCACACGCTGACCATGCTGATCGAGTGGATCGAAGCCGACGACGCCAGCCGCGCTGCGGCCTGACGTGAACGGAAGGCGCCGGGCACATGACTGACCGGGTGGTCAATGGTCTTTCGGTGGACGTCGAGGACTGGTTCCAGGTCGGCGCCTTCGAAGGCGTGATCGATCGCAGCAATTGGGACGGCCTGACTGACCGGGTCGAACGCAATTGCGCCGCGATCCTCGACATGTTCGCCAATGCCGATGTCAAGGCGACCTTCTTTACGTTGGGCTGGGTGGCGCAGCGCCATGGGCCGCTGATGCGCCAGATCATCGATGCCGGGCACGAGATTGCGAGTCACGGGTGGGATCACGAACGAGTGTTCCGTCTCGACAGCAAGTCGTTCGCCGCCGACATTGAGCGCAGCCGGAAGGTGATCGAGGATGCCGCCGGGGTTGCAATCACGGGCTACCGCGCGCCCAGCTTCTCGATCGATAGCCGCACGCCGTGGGCCTATATGGTTCTCGCCGAACAAGGCTTCAAATACAGCTCAAGCGTCGCCCCGATCGCGCACGACCACTATGGCTGGCGTGAGGCACCGCGCTTTGCGTTCAAGCCGCTGCCGTGGAGCGATCTCATCGAAATACCGGTGACCACGGCGCACTTCGCCGGACGGCGCCTGGCTGCTGGTGGGGGTGGGTTCTTTCGCGTGCTGCCTTATGGCTTTTCGCGCTGGGCGATCCGTCAGGTCAACACCCGCGACCAGCGCCCCGCGGTGTTCTATTTCCATCCGTGGGAGATCGATCCCAACCAGCCGCGGGTAACCGGCGCCTCGCTGCGTTCGAAGGTCAGGCACTATACCAACCTTTCGGTCATGGCCGAAAAGCTCGAGCAGCTGGTGCGCGAATTCGAATGGGACCGGATGGACCTTTTGGCGCACCGCGAAGCTGCGCGGGCGGTGGACCTTGCGGCATGAACGCGCCGTTCAAGCCAATCGCGCTGCGCGTGAGCGCGGCGAATCTCGGCGATCCGGGTGAACGGACCCTGATCGACCGATTTGTGCTGAGCCATCCCGAGGGTACGCCGTTTCACCGCCCGGCTTGGCTGCTGGCCAGCGCCAAGGGCACCGGCAACCGCGCGCATGCGCTGATCGCTGAGCGCGGCGATGCGATTCTGGCTTACCTGCCGCTGACCGAAGTTCATTCGCCGATCTTTGGGCGGATGCTCGCTTCCAGCGGGTTTGCGGTCGGCGGTGGTTTGCTGCTCAGCGAAGGCACGCCTTCCGCCGCAATTTTCCGCGCGCTCGAAGAGCTGGCCCAGCGCTTGAACTGCCCGTCGATTGAACTGCGCGGCGGAACCTTGCCGCAGCGCCGCGCCGGATGGGCGATCAGGCGCGAATCGCATTGCGGCTTCGTCCAGCCGCTCGGCACCGATGACGAGGCCCAGCTCCTGCAGGTCCCGCGCAAGCAACGCGCCGAAGTGCGCAAGGGGCTGGCGAATGACCTTGCGATCACCGTCGGCACCGCGGATCGTGACCGCGCGGCGCATTACGCAGTCTATGCCGAAAGCGTGCGCAATCTTGGTACCCCGGTGTTCCCGGCCAGCCTGTTTGCCGAAGTGCTCGACGCCTTTGCTGACGATGCCGACATCTTGACCGTGTGGAGCGGAAATCGCCCAGTAGCTAGCGTGCTCTCGCTGTATCACGGCGGCGCGGTGAAGCCCTATTGGGGCGGCGGCACTCGCGATGCACGCCAGCTGCGCGCCAATGACCGGATGTATTATGAACTAATGCTCCACGCTCGGCGGCGCGGCTGCATTGCATTCGATTTCGGCCGATCGAAGACCCAGAGCGGGGCTTATGATTTCAAGCGCAACTGGGGGCTTGAGCCCGAACCGCTGTCCTATGCACAGTGGACCGCGCCCGGCAGTGCGGCCCGCGATGCCGACCCGACCAGCGACAAGCATTCTGCGCGGATCGAATTGTGGAAGCGGTTGCCGCTGCCGATTGCCAACCTGATCGGCCCGTTCATTGCGCGGGGGCTGGGATGAGCGGCGAGGTTCTGTTCCTATCGCACCGTATCCCGTTTCCGCCCAATCGCGGCGACAAGATCCGCTCACACCATGTGCTGCGGCGCCTTGCCGAGCTGTCGCCGGTCCATGTCGCAACCTTTGCCGACGATGCTGCCGACTTTGCGCACGAGGGCGAGCTGGCGGCGATTACGGCCAGCCATTGCCTGACGCTCCGCCGCAAGTCGCTGGCCCGCGCCGGGGCTGAGGCGCTGGTGAACGGGTCGCCCGTCAGCCTCACCGCGTTCCACGATCCCGTCCTTGCTGCCTACGTCTGCCGCGTTCTGGCGGAGCGGCCAATTGGCACGATTTACGCCTTCTCCGGCCAAATGGGCCAGTACATTCCGGCGAGTTTCAAGGGCCGGATCATCTACGATTTCGTCGACGTCGATTCGGCGAAGTTCGAAGCCTATGCCGATGCAGGCAAGGGCCCGCGCGCGTGGATCGATGCCCGCGAAGGCCGGTTGCTGGGCGCTGAAGAGGCGCGGCTCGCGCGGCGTTCCGACGTGAGCCTGTTCGTATCGAGCGAAGAGGCCGCACTGTTCCGTGCCCGCCTGCTGCCGCAGGACCGGCTTGAATGTGATGTGCGCGCGCTGCGCAACGGCATCGACGCTGCGTTCTTCAATCCGGCGGGATGCGATCCGGCCGAGGCGATGCTGGCGGCCTCATTGCCGCGCATCGTCTTCACCGGACAGATGGATTACGCGCCCAACATCGCAGCGGCGCGGCGGGTGATCGAGCGGCTCCTCCCGGCGATCCGCCAGACCATTCCCGAAACGAGTTTCCACGTGGTTGGCCGCAATCCGCCGGAAAGCCTGAAAGCATTGCACGGCAAGTCTGGCGTCTTTGTGCACGGCGCGGTTGACGATATGCGGCGCTATCTTGCGGCTGCTGATCTGGCGCTGGTGCCGCTCGAACTGGCGCGCGGCGTCCAGAACAAAGTGCTTGAGGCGATGGCGATGACCTTGCCGGTGGTCCTGACGCCTGACGCGGCGACCGGAATTGGCGGCAGCGATGGCCATCATTACGCCATGGCAGAAAGCGATGCCGAATTGGCCGAGAAGACCGCTGCATTGCTCTGCGATCCGGTGCGGCGCGCGGCGCTGGGCGCAGAAGCGCGCCGCTTCGTGGTCGACAAGCTGAGCTGGCAAGCGACGCTGGCACCGATTGCCGGAATGCTTGGCTTTGCTGAAACGGCTGTCCGTGATGCCGCCTGATGCTTTGGTCGCGGCCCCCGGTCTGACGCTGGTTTCGGCATCGTGGTGGCGCAGTCTCGCAACGCTGGGCACTGCATGGCTTGCGCTGGTGATTGCCTTCGCTGCTGATTGGCAGGCGATGATCGGCCAGTGGTGGAACAGTTCGACTTACAATCACGTGCTGCTGATCCCGGCCATTCTTGGCTGGCTGGCCTGGCAGCGCCGCGAGATCGTGGATCAGCTGGAGCCGCGCCCATCGAGCCTCGGCTTGCTGGCTCTTGGCGGGGCTGTCCTGCTGTGGGTGCTAGGCGCTTTCGCCGGGTTCGACTTACTGCGTCAGGCCGGCGCCGTGGCCATGCTGCCGGCGAGCGCGTTGCTTCTGCTCGGCCCGCGAGTCTTTGCCGGGCTGCTGTTTCCCTTTGCCTACATGGCTTTCCTGGTGCCGTTCGGCGATGAATTGGTCCCGCCGCTGCAAATCATCACCGCCAAGATGACCGTCGCGCTGGTCCACCTGAGCCACATCCCAGCAACCATCGATGGGGTATTCATCGATACGCCTGCAGGCTTGTTCGAGGTTGCCGAGGCCTGTTCCGGGGTCAAGTTCCTGATCGCCATGATCGCGCTCGGAGTGCTGGTCGGCAACGTCTGCTTCAGAAGCTGGCCGCGGCGGATCGCATTCTTCGCGCTGTGCATCATCGTCCCGATCCTCGCCAATGGCGTGCGCGCCTGGGGCACGATCTTCGCCGCGCAGTATGTCGGGGTGGAGAGGGCTGGCGGGATCGACCACCTGATTTATGGCTGGGTCTTCTTCGCCGTCGTGATTGCTGCAGTTCTGGGCCTTGCCTGGCGGTACTTCGATCGGGGCATCGACGATCCTTATGCGGACTGGGCGCGGCTCAAGGCATCTTCGTCGCTCGCAAAAGCCGAGCGACTCTCACTGATCCCGCCAGTTGCGCTGATCGGCGCGGCGGCTCTGGTGCTGGGCGGGGTCGCCTGGGCCGGTGCGGCCGATGGCCTCTCGGCAGCGATGCCGCGCCAGGTGTTCCTGCCGGATGTTCCGGGCTGGACGATTGTCCCGTTCAAGCCTCAGGTCGCATGGCAACCGCGGGCCTTGGGCGCCGATCATCGCCTGCTGGGCCGCTATCGCAATGCCGCTGGCGACGAGGTCGATGTGTTCTACGCGCTCTATGCCGGGCAGGGCGAGGGGCAAGACGCCGGCGGCTTCGGGCAAGGCGCACTGGTGCCCGAAAGCGGTTGGGCGTGGACCAGTGGCGGCCCACAATTAGCGGGCGCCCGTGCGGATCGTCTGACCCATCCGGGACAGATCGAGCGAATGGCCTTCACCTGGTATCGCTCGGGCGATCTGCTGACCGGCAGCAATGCCCGGCTCAAGCTCACCAATATCGCTGACCGCCTGCTGCTCCATGCCAGCTCTACCGCAGTGTTGATCCTGTCGGCCGAACAGCGGTCCGGGCATGAGGCTTCGGCCGAGGTTCGCGCGTTTCAGGCTGCAATCGGCGACCCCGGTTCATGGATGGACCGCATCGGCCAAGCCCGCTAAGCGCGCCCTATGTGCGGGATTACCGGGATCTATCACCTTGAAACGCCCAAGCCGGTCGATCCTGTGCGGATCGAGCGGATGTGTGCGGCGATGGCCCATCGCGGCCCGGACGGGCAGGGGGTGTGGACCGCACCCGGCGTAGGGCTGGGTCACTTGCGCCTGTCGATCATCGACATTGCTGGATCGCCGCAACCGATGGCCTCAAGCGACGGCCGCGCCATGCTGGTCTTCAACGGCGAGATCTATAATTACCGCGAACTGCGCGAGGAATTGCGCGGCGGCGGCGCGCAGTTCCACACCGATGGCGATAGCGAAGTCATCCTCGCCGCCTGGCAGAAGTGGGGACCTGAATGCGTCACCCGGCTGCACGGCATGTTCGCCTTCGCGATCTACGACCTTGCAGCGCGGACCCTGTTTCTCGCCCGCGACCGGCTTGGGGTGAAGCCGCTGTTTTATGCGCCGCTCAGCGACGGCAGTGTGGCCTTTGCCTCCGAACTCAAAGGCCTGCTGGCCAATCCGTTGCTGCGCCGCGAGATCGATCCGCTGGCGATCGAAGATTACATGACCTGGGGTTATGTGCCCGATCATCGATCGATCCTGAGCGGCGTGCACAAGCTGCCCGCCGGCCACACGCTGTTGCTGCATCACGGCGCGCCGTTGCCCGAGCCGCAACAATACTGGGACGTATCGTTCGCGCAGCGGCGCAAAGGCAGAGCGAGCGACTTGGAGGCGGAGCTGCTGCACTTGCTGCGCCAGGCGGTCTCGTCGCGGATGGTTGCGGACGTTCCTCTGGGTGCATTCCTGTCGGGCGGGGTCGACAGCTCGGCGGTCGTTGCCTTGATGGCCGAGGCGAGCAATGCGCCGGTCAAGACCTGTTCGATCGGGTTCGACGTCGCCGCGCTCGACGAAAGCGCATACGCCCAGACTGTCGCCACCAGGTTCGGCACCGATCATCACGCGCGGCAGGTCTCGCCAGACGATTTCGAGCATGTCGGCACCCTTGCCGCAATGTTCGACGAACCTTTTGCCGATGCCTCGGCGCTGCCGACCTGGCGCGTCTGCCAGCTGGCGCGTGAGACGGTGACCGTTGCCTTGTCTGGTGACGGCGCAGATGAGGCATTCGCCGGTTATCGGCGGCACAAATTCCAGCACGCCGAGGACCGGCTGCGCGGGCTGCTGCCGCAAAGCTTGCGCGGTCCGTTGCTGGGCGGCCTGGGGGCGGTTTACCCCAAAGCAGATTGGGCCCCGCGCCCGCTCCGCGCCAAGACGACGCTCCTCAGCCTCGCCGGAAGCAGCGAAGCGGGATACGCGCGTGCGCTAGCGATCTTCCCGCCGGAGTTGCGGCAGAAGCTCTATTCGTCTGACTTTCTCAAATTGCGCGGCGATTACCGGGCCGAGCAACCGTTCGAAGCCACCATGCGCGGGGCGGAGGCGCGCTCAGGGCTCGACCGGGCGCAATATGCCGATCTCAAGTTCTGGCTCCCCGGCGATATCCTGACCAAGGTCGATCGCACCAGCATGGCAGTCAGCCTCGAGGCGCGCGAACCACTGCTCGACCACCGCCTGATCGAATTTGCCGCCGCTTTGCCCGAAGGCCTCCGGACGAAGCGCGGTGAGGGTAAGTGGCTGCTCAAGAAGACGATGGAGCGCTATCTGCCCGAGCAGGTGCTCTACCGGCCCAAGCAGGGCTTCGTGATGCCGATCGCGCAATGGTTTCGCGGCCCGCTGGCGTCCAGCGCGCGGGTGATCGGTTCAAGCGCCGCGCTGGCCAGGACCGGATGGTTTGACGCCAAGGCGCTTGGTAGCATTGCCGACGATCATATCGCGGGGCGTGCCGATCATGGGCGGCTGCTGTGGCAGCTGCTGATGCTCGACCGCTCGCTCAGCGCTTTGGTCGGCTGAACCTGCAAACCAATACTCGCAAACGAAAACGGCCCCGACTTGCGTCAGGGCCGTTTAGAAACTCGTGAGTAACGTTCAGCGTTCGCCGAAACCCTTGATAAGCCATGCCCACATAGGACGCCTCCTGAACTTATGTCGATCTCGGGTGGAGCTCGATCAACGCTCATTTTAACGAAATAGTAACCAAAGGCAATAGGACAAAATTCACCATAAAGCATTGCCGGGTGCAAGAGATTTTGTACTGAATTTCAACGCTGTAGATTGCTCGTGGAATAAATTTGGCGCGCGGTGGCGCAAAGGCGCGCGTTGCCGCGGCAACGAATCGCTAGCTTTGGCAGCTACTTAGTGAAGCTGTGATTCGGCGCGCAGGTGCATTGCCAAGCAGATCGATATCGCCCCGAACAAACTTCGATACGGGCATGCCGGCCGCCGCTTCTGCGACAGTTTCCGGCAATCAGGCCGCCCTTACCTTCGCTTCGTTGGCGAGCAGGTTGGAGAGCGCTTCCAGCTGCATCGGTTTGGCGAGGTAATAGCCTTGTGCGATGTCACAGCCGATCGCCCGCAGCAGCGAGAGCGTCTCGGGATCCTCGATCCCTTCGGCGATGACGCGGCGGCCCAGGCCGTGGGCCAGGACAATGGTCGATTCAACTAGCATCATGTCGCTAGCGTTTTCGACCAACCCGATCACGAAGCGGCGGTCGATTTTGATCTCCTGGCATGGAACTGAACGAAGATATTCCAGCGTCGCGTTGCCCGTTCCGTAATCGTCGATCGACAGGTCGATCCCGATTGCGGCGATGCCGGACAAGTTCTTCTTGACCAGGTTGTGCTCCTTGAACGGCGCGGATTCGGTGACTTCCAGTGTAAGGTTGCCCGCCGGGAAGCCGGTCCGCGCAAGGACCTGCGAGATCTTGAACGGCAGGTGCTCCTGCTGAAGCAGGTTTGCCGAGACATTGACGCTCAGGCGGAACGTCGGATTGTCGGCAATCAGCTTACGGGCCGCTCGGGTCGCCTCCTCAAGGACATGGAACGTCAGGCGGCTGATGCGATTGTGTGCTTCGGCAGGAAGGATAAAAGCCTCAGGCGAAATGGCGCCGCGGGTGGGGTGCTGCCATCGAACCAGCGCCTCAGCACCTGAGATAAGGTCATCGGTCAAGTTGAACTGCGGCTGATAGGCAATCCAGATATCGCCATTGTCGATCGCGGCATCAAGCTCGCTCATCAGCGAGAGCTCCCAGGCGCTGTCTTCGTCGTTGACGCTGGTGTTAAACTTCACCAACTCCTGGTTGCTCGCGGCGTTGTCGGCGGCAAGCAGTGCCCGGCCGATGCGATTGGCAACTGGGCGCGAGATGTCCATGTCGATGCCGAATGCCATCTGCACGTCGACTTTGCGATCGCGGATGACGAAATGACTTTCGATAAGCCGCGCAAGGCCCTCGACATGCCCGCGCAGATCGTTGGCGTTGAGCTCAGGGGCTAGCCAGTAGAGGACATCCTCGGCTTGATAATAGGTCGTGGCATGTCCTGGCACATTAAGGCGCCGGGCAATCTCGGAAACCAGCTCGTCTTCGACCGGGTCGGCAAAGCTTGCCCCGATGGCCGCATAGTTGCGGATGCGCAAGGCGATCACCGGGCGAAGTGCGGCCAGCGGTTCTTCGCGCAAAGCTGAAAGGTTGGGCATTAGCGTACCCGCGTTGCGTCTGCTTGCTTCGAGCAGATGTCTGTGAGCCGTAGCTCTAACTGCGACGATGCCGAACAGCAGGTACGCAGGGAGGAAATCGGCAGTGACAAGATACACGTCGAGCACGAAAGGAATGGTCAACCCGAATAGAATGGCCGCCACAACGGCTAACCCGGCGCGGCGGCGGGTCTGTGCGCGCAGAAACATTGCTGCCAGTAGAACCGCAGCGAACAGTGCCGGAAGCGCTCCGATGTCGGCTGGGCGTCCAGCTCGCAACGTCTGGGCGCCGATTGCGTGGGTGTATACCGCAGGAAACCAGTTCTGGCCTGCTACTTGCAGCCAATCGGCAGATAGTACCGTAGTTTTTCCGACAATTATGTCTCTGCCTGCAACTTGTTTGTGGTCAAATCGGCCGTTTACAACGTCGATGTAGGAGATCGTCGGCACAGATTTGACTCGGATTGACCAGTCAGGACGGAAATGGCTTCCGGATTCTGCGTTTTGACGCGCAATATCGGCAGCGATTCCCACAACCTGCTTGCCGTTTATATCGGTCGCATAGTCGAGTTCAGCGGCCAGTGAAAACGGCGCCACACGACCGGTCAACGATCGCAGTTGAGCTACGTGGGCGAATGGTTCAGTGGGTGCGGTGATCTCATTGAGACCAGTAATGCTGTTAGATGCGACAGTTGTTCCAAGAAAAACATGACCAGTGTGCCGATTGATACTCGCCGCGAATGCGTCATCACCAGCTTGATCAACCTTGTCAGCGAATGCTTTATCGTAATATATGCGATTGGCGCCTGACTTGAGCAAATTCTCGACCATGGCCACATCATTGATGCGCGAATAGTTGAGAGTGCCTAGCTCGCGGATCGAGCGATCATCGATAGCGACGACAACCACCCTGCCATCAGCGGGGCGCGCGCGCAGATAATTGCGGCCACCGCGATAGATGTCTTCCAAGGGCATAAACAGCTGGATCGCAGCCGCAACCCCAGCGATCACGCAGGCCCAGGCGAAGATCCGCAGACGTGTCGGGCGCTTTTTTTGCTTTGATTTACGCTTGAATGGCCACATCAGCTGCGGCCTTCGTCATGATCCGCCCGCCAACCCCGATTCGCGAACGAAATCAACCCCTTCCGTGCTGGGCACGGAAGGCGCTGTTCAAGGCAGCGGGGCATGGTCCCGTTGGTCATGAGGCCGGACTAAGCGAAATATGGTAATTATTCGTTAGCCCTAACATCGCCTTGCGGCGAAGGGGTCAACGGCTGTCGACCAGGACCAATTCGGTATCGGCCAGCGCGGTCACGCTAAGCGATGCCTCGCCGGTGACCGCGATGCCATCGCGCGGTGCGGCTCGGTGGCCATTGGCGTCGATTTCGCCGCCGACTGCGACCAGGTACTGGTGGCGGTCGGGATCGAGCGGCAACGCGATGGTTTCACCGGCCTTGAGCGTGGCCGCCAGCCCCCGCGCATCGGCACGGATCAAGAGGGCATCGTCTGCCTCAGGCGAGCAGCTCGCGACCACTTCCCAGCGCCCGGCACGGGTCCCGCGCGGAAATTCGCGCTGGCCCCAGCGCGGCGCATCGCCCTGGCGGTCGGTTTCTATCCAGATCTGGAACAGGGTGGTGGGCTCATCCTCCAGATTGAACTCGGCATGCGTGATGCCGCTGCCCGCGCTCATCACTTGTACATCGCCGGCACCAGTGCGGCCCTTGTTGCCCAGGCTATCCTGGTGGGTGATCGCGCCGCTGCGCACGAAGGTGATAATTTCCATGTCGCGGTGCGGGTGCGGGGGAAAGCCGCTCTGCGCGGCGATGGTATCGTCGTTCCACACACGCAAGGCACCCCAGCCCATCCGGACGGGATCATGGTAATTGGCAAAACTGAAATGGTGGACGGCATTGAGCCAGCCGTGGTCGGCATGGCCGAGACTGGCAAAGGGACGGACTTCAATCATGGGACTATCCACATCGGCGGGGTGTGATCGCCGGAATTGACCGGAATATGGGGTGCCTGCGCGGCGTTGCAAGCCGCCTAAAACGACTTGCGCAGCCCCACGAAGACCCCGCGGCGCTGACCCCAGACCGGCTGCCCGGCGCCCACGCCCGAACCGTCCGCTTGCAGGTAAACCTTGTCGAACAGGTTGATCACATCGAACCGCAGGGTCCAGCCGTGTTCCTCGCTACCGATAACCTGGGCCAGCCCGAAGTTGGCCACGAGGTACGATTGCAAGGTGCCGCCATTGGGCACATGGCCAATCGGATCGTCAGTCCTGAGCCCGCTGCCGTAAATGAAATCGAACGCTGGTCGCAGCTTGCCGATCCCGTCGTTAAGATCGAGCTGAACCCCGCCGGAAGCCGTCCATTTCTGCGAATGATCGGTGAAGATATAATTCGTGCCAGTGTAAGTCACGACAGCAGGTTCGAACAGAAACTCATTGGAAACGATTGATTTTGCCTGTTGCTGTCCCCGTGCAAGGTTGCCGTATACGTGCAACGGGCCCTTAGCGTAGCTGGCGCTGAGTTCCACCCCCCAGTTGCGCGCCTTGGCGTAGTTGAACGGCGAGGATATCCTGAGCGTGCCCAGCTCGGCATCGTCGAGCAGGTTGGTGGCAAGCTTGTAATAGGCATCGATGCCGAGCGTCAGGCGGCCACCAAACTGGTGCTGCATCCCGATATCGAACAGATTCTCGCGCTGCGAACGGATCGGGCCGGAGGCGTTGTTTGGCGGCGCGCCGGTGGTCCCGGTAAATGCCGCCAGCGTACCCTGGCCGACCAGAACCAGCGGGGGCGGGGTGAAGTAGCGGGCATAGCCGAGGTGCACCGTGGTCGCTGTGTCAGGCGTCCAGACCAGCCCGATGCGCGGGCTGAGCTGGCTTTCGCTGATCTGGCTTTTGGAATGATCGTAGCGCAGGCCGGCATTTACCGTCACAGCTTCGCCCAGCTTCCATTCGTCCTGAACATAGGCGGACCAATCGCGGCCGGTCAGGCGCTCGCTTACCGGTACCACGAGCGGAACGTCGCTGGTCTGGTTGCCGAAGCCGTCCGCCGGAAATACTCGGTTGATGCTGTTCGAGCGGCTTTGGTCCTGTTGGTAGAACAGGCCCGCGCGCAGCGTGTGCGCTTCGCCAAGCTTTAGCGAACCATCGACCTGGAAACC
Source organism: Sphingomonadaceae bacterium (assembly GCA_025359685.1). Lineage (GTDB taxonomy): Bacteria > Pseudomonadota > Alphaproteobacteria > Sphingomonadales > Sphingomonadaceae > Novosphingobium. Next base: position 36,385 of record JANYEY010000114.1, read on the forward strand.
GATCGCCTTGCTAACTTGCGTCAAGTCTGACTCGGTGCCGTTGAACATCAGGGTGCCGCCTTGGGGATCGGGCAGGAAGCGGGCCTTGGCGTAGCGGGTGAAGGCGGCAACCTGCAGATTGAACCGGTCGGTCGAGTGCTGCCACGAAGTAACGCCGAACCAGGCATCTTGCTGCTGGTTCTGGTCCAGCGTGGCGGAATTGAACGTGGTGCGGCCGTTTAGCTGGTAGTCGGGGCTGATCCCGGCCTGGTTGGGCAGTTGCACCTTGGCCAAGGCGGTGCCGCCGAACACCGCAATACGGTCGTTGTCGCCCAGGATATACGAAAGGTAGCCGAACCCGCGCCAGGTTTTCGATCGGTCATGGATCGCGCTGCGCGTCGGTTCGGGGTTGGCCAGCCCCTGGTCGGTCTGCTGGTAGCTGCCCGAAACGAAATAGTTGAGCCGCCCGATCGGGCCGCGCAGCGTGAAGCTGGGAATGAAGCTGCCGTTGCTGCCGCCATAGATCCCGACATCGCCATCGGCATCGAACGATTCCTTGCGCGTTGTCAGGTTGACCACGCCCGTAGTGCGGAAGCCGTATTGGGCGGGCAGTGCACCAGTAAGCACCTCGACAGATTCGGCCACGCGCGGATCGACCAGCGACCCGAAGCCATGGAATGCTTGCGGAATGTTGATCCCGTTGAGCCGGTAGAGCACGTTGCCGTGTTCGTTGCGGATATGGATTTCGCCATCGCCGTCATTGTCCATCGACACGCCAGGCGCTTGGAGCAGAACGCCGGCCAGCCCGCGATCGATGCCGCCGGGCTGGATTTCGAGATCAGTGTGTTCGAAGGTTGAGGCTTGCGCGCCGATCGACGGGTCGATCTTTTCCCGCGCCGCGTTCAGCCGCTGTGCGGTGACGACAATGTCCGTGGTTTGCGCGGCATCGCCATCGTTGTCGGGGGCTTGGGCAAGGGCAGGGCTGGCAAGCAGAGTAGTGCAGAGAAGCAGGTGGCGCACGGTTGAAACTTTTCCAATTTGGAGGCGTGTGGTGCGCTGCCTTAGACAGATGTTACATTATCTCAAAGTGAACAATCGGTCACTTTTCACGCTTCACCGTGCCCGGCGGCCAGATAATCGCTGCTCTGCATTTCCATCAGGCGGCTGACGGTCCGTTCGAACTCGAATGCGCCGTCACCGGCGGTGTAGAGCTGATCGGGTTCGGCGGCGGCGGTGACGAACAGCTTGACCTTGTTCTCATAGAGCGCGTCGATCAGCGTGACGAAACGCGCCGCCTCATTGCGGCTCTCCGGGCCCAGTTCCGGCACCCCGACCAAGATCACGGTGTGGTAGGCATGGGCAATCGCGAGATAATCCGCTGCGCCGCGCGGCTCGCCGCACAGCCGCTTGAAGCTGAATACCGCGACGCCCTTGAGGCTTTTGGGCACGTGCAGCACGCGACCTCCGCCAAGATCCAGATCGGCCGAGGGCACATGAGCGCTGTCTTCCGGCGGGTAGTCGGTCAGGCGAAAGAAAGCCTCACGCACCTGTGCTGTCGCCGCGTCGCCTAACGGAGTGTGCCAGCTGTCGATCCCGCCCAGCCGCTCAAGCCGGTAATCGACCGGGCCATTGAGTGGCAGCACATCCAGCTCGCGCTCGATCAGGGCGATGAACGGCAGGAAATGCTCGCGGTTGAGCCCGTCCTTGTAGAGTTCCGCCGGAGCGCGGTTGGAAGTGGTGACGATGCACAGCCGATGTTCGACAATCAGCTGCGTGAAGAGCCGGCTCATGATCTGGGCATCAGCCGAATTGTTGACCACCATCTCGTCGAAAGCCAGCACGCGCAGCCCATCGGCAATCGCCGCAGCAACCGGCGGAATGGGGTCCCCGCTCTCGCTCTTGCGGGCTTCGCGCAGCCGCGCATGCACCTCGATCATGAAGGCGTGGAAGTGGACACGGCGTTTTTCAGGGATGGCCAGACAGCGGTGGAACAGGTCCATCAGCATGGACTTGCCGCGCCCGACGCCGCCCCACAGGTAAAGCCCGGGCACCACATCGGGTTTGCGACCGGCCAGGCGCCACAACACCGATCCGCGCAAAGGGATAGCCTCAAGCGCAGTCTGCATTTGCGTCAGTCGCTCCGCGGCGGCGCGTTGCGCTGGGTCTGGCTGCAATTCACCCGCAGCAATCAACGCCTCGTAAGCGGCGGCAACGCTGGTCATCGCGGCGCGGTCGGCTTGCGGATTGTGCCCGAAAAGGCGGCGATAATGTCGCCGGAACCTTGCTCGACAATCCCGCGCAGGAACACCAGGCGGCGGGTTTCCTTGAGCAGCTCGGTCACCGCATCGCACGGTATGCCCGGCTTGCCCGCGCCGATAAAGTGCACGTTGAGATCGAGCGTGACCGCAGTTCCAGCTTCGATGATGCCAAGCTGCCGCGAACAGGCGAACAGCGCGATATCGACCAACGCCATCACGGTGCCGCCGTGGATGTTGTCGCCGAGGTTGGTGTGGCGGTGTTCGGGAAACATCCGCAGCCGCGCCTTGCCATCATCGTCGCGGCGCACCAGCAGCTTGGGAAACATCCAGCTGTTGAAGCGGGTCGTGTCGTTCAGCTGCCAGGTGTGCCAGCCGGGATTATCCGGATCGGGCTCGCTTCTGAATCGCCGGTCGTCACTCATGAAACGACGTCGCGCATCAGACGTGTTTGGCCGCCTGCATCTTCTTGATTTCGGCGATCGCGCGGGCGGGGTTAAGGCCCTTGGGGCAAACGTTGGCGCAGTTCATGATCGTGTGGCAGCGATAGAGCCGGAAGGGATCTTCCAGTTCATCGAGCCGCTCACCGGTCATTTCGTCGCGGCTGTCAGCCAGCCAGCGATAGGCCTGGAGCAGGATCGCCGGGCCGAGGAACTTGTCGCTGTTCCACCAGTAGCTGGGGCACGCAGTCGAGCAGCAGGCGCAGAGGATGCACTCATACAGGCCGTCGAGCTTCTCGCGCTGCTGCGGGCTCTGCAGGCGTTCCTTGCCCGAAGGCGTGGGAGTAACGGTTTGCAGCCACGGACGGATCGAAGCGTACTGGGCATAGAAATGGGTGAAATCGGGAACCAAGTCCTTGATCACTTCCATGTGCGGCAAGGGGGTGATGCGGATGTCGCCTGGGAGGTCTTCGATCGCGGTGGTGCAGGCCAGGCCATTGCGGCCATTGAGGTTCATCGCGCAGGACCCGCAGATCCCTTCGCGGCACGAGCGGCGGAAGGTGAGCGTCGGGTCCATTTCCGACTTCATCTTGATCAGCGCGTCAAGCACCATTGGCCCGCAGTTATCGAGATCAATCTCAAACGTGTCGTAACGGGGGTTTTGGCCGCTATCCGGATCGTAGCGATAGACGGTGAAGCGTTTGACCCGCGCCGCGCCCGCAACTTTGTGCGCAATTCCGTCGCGCCGAATCTTGCTGTTTGCGGGGAGGGTGAAGGTCGCCATTTCGATCCTGCCTTACTGACGGCAAATTGGCCGCGTTCGGGGCCCTATCTAGCGCCGTTCGCGCGGGGGGCAAGGTCTGCGCCACGATTTTCCGAACGATCGCGCCGCCGCCATAATGGCCGGCGGCTGCGGTGCGCGACAAGGCCATAGCCAAGCGCGGATATTTGCATGAGTGCGACGCCGAACAGGAGGACCATATGCGTGCCCGGGCGGACTGCAAATCGCGAGGCGGCGATGGCGTCGAGCATCGCTGCAAGCAACTGCGCGGCGGCGATAACGATTGGGAAAATTCGCACGCTGCGCAGAGCTATGGCGACAAGCGCAGCGAGGAGTAGGGTATCGAGGCCGAGTTGGGACTGGTAGTCGGCCAGTGCCGGGTGAACCGATGCCGCTGCTTTCGTTATCAGGAAACCAACCGCGGCGGTGATTGCCAACAGGCCTGTCAAGCCGCGCCCGCTTCCGTCGCCGCGCAATTGCGCCAGCACGTAGCAGGGCGCCATGGCAACCCATGGCCAAACGCCAAGCGTATCGAACAGGATTTGCCAGACCGCGACGATCAAGACCCGACAAGTCCATCAAGGGTCTCAGCAACGCTGAGCACCAGCAATGCCGTTATCGCGATGGCTGCGGCAAGCGTGACAATCGTCGCCGTTCGCCACCAATAGCGATCGGGCCCGGCAAGCGCATTTTCCACTTTTCGGGAAATTGTGGAGGGTTGCAACACGCCGCTGTACTGCCGGGCACTAAGCTCGACAGGGCCAACGACCCCCTCCACGAAGCCTGTTTGATCCAGGCTGGCAGAAGCCTGAAGGGCAATTGGCTTACCTGTAAGAGAATTACTGGTCGGAATCGTGAGCATCACTGTGCTTTGGCTGCGATACAGACGGGCAATCTGCGATCGAGGCAAGCCCCCCAGGCGATGCCTGATCATCTCGATCCGCTGGTTGACCGCACTCTCTGAGATATTCAATTTACGCGCAACTTCCTTGCTTGTCAGCCCGTCGGACACGAACGACAGCACCTCGCGCTGCTTGTCGGTCAGCATGTCGAGGATCGCCATATGCTCGCGTGTCTGGGGCATCTGAAGCAAGCTTAGAACAAGCTTTGACTGGTAACAAATATATTTGTGATGCCAGCCAATCGACGCCGCAAATGCCCCGGTATTGCTGTTTGGACCTGACGCAGCCGCGTTCGACAGCGCCTGCAGCATCCCACCGCTTCGCGCAGCGAACACGGCTGGATTGCATTTTGCAGCCGTGCCACACTGCTGATCGGGTTAAGGTGGAGATGGAACCGATGGGGCTGGGTAACTGGTATAACGAACGCATTGTGCCGCGGCTGATCCGCTGTGCCTGTTCTTCGCCGGCGATCATGCAGGTGCGCGACAAGGTTGTGCCGCTGGCCAGCGGTGACGTGTTTGAAATCGGCTGCGGTGGCGGGATCAACCAGCAGTTCTATGATCCGGCGCGGGTAAAGAGCTATGCCGGGATGGATCCCTCGGCCAAAGGGCTCGACTTCACCAGGGCCGCCGCTGCGCAGCAGGGCCGGGTTGCGGATATTCGCGAAGGAATTGGCGAAGCCATTCCCTTTGCCGATGCGAGCTTCGATTGCGTGGTCTGCACATTCACCCTCTGCTCGGTCGATGACGCCGCGCAGACGCTGCGCGAACTGCACCGCGTGCTGCGGCCGGGCGGGAGGCTGCTGTATGCCGAGCATGGCAAGGCACCCGATGCGGATGTTATCAAATGGCAAAACCGGATCGAACCGGTGTGGAAGCGGCTTGCCGGCGGGTGCCATCTGACGCGTCCGGTCGGTGCCGAGATTTCAGGTGCCGCGGATTTCTCTCTTAATCAGCTTGGTGCTCGTTATGCCCCCAAGACGCCGCGCTGGGCGGGGTGGATTGAATGGGGCGAAGCCATCAAGGCCGCCTGACCCTCAGAAGTCCCGCACTTCGCCGACCTGCATGATCCAGGCGTTTGCCTCGCCATATTGCTGTTCCAGTGCGGCCTTGCGGAACCGCTCAGGCGCTTCGAACGGGTCCTCCGGGGTCAGCATGATGCTGCCCCAGTGCATCCCCACTGCGGCCTTTGCGCCGATGTCGCGCGCGATCATCACCCCTTCTTCGGGCGTGGCATGGCTGGCCTCCATGATGATCCGCGGCTCGTAAGCGCCGATGCCGACCAGTGCCAAGTCGAATGGCCCGGCGCGGCGACCGATTTCGCTGAACACTTCGCCGTAGCCGGTATCGCCGCCGAACCAGACCTTTCGGTCCGCCGCGGCGATCGCCATGCTGGCCCACAAGGTCTTGTCGCGGTCAAACAGCCCGCGCCCTGAGAAATGGACTGCGGGAAGGGCGGTAATGGTCAGGTCGCCGAATCCGTAACTGTGCCACCAATCGAGTTCGGTGACCTTGGCAAAACCCTGGCGGCGCAGCAGTGCTCCCACGCCAAGCGGGCACACAACTGGCGTTTCGGTGCGCCAGCGATAAGCCTTGAGCGCAACCGTATCGATGTGATCATAATGGTTGTGGCTGATCACGATCAGGTCGAACTGCGGCAAATCAGCCGCCTCAACCGCTGGGGGGAGGAACCGTTTGGGACCAAAGCCGAACGGGCCGGCGTGCGGGCTCAGATAGGGATCGGTGAGCACCAGCTTGCCGCCGATTCGCATGGCGAAGCAAGCATGACCCAGCCAGGCGATCTGGTTGTCCTTGAGCGCGGCAAGATCTGGTCTCGTTGCGGCGGTCAGGCTAGCGGGAACCGGCGGCAGCTTGGCTCGGCGCATGTCCCACAGCAGGAACTTCAGGAAATCGCGGAGCTTCGCGCGGCGCGGCGGACTGCCCGGCGGATTGCGAAAGCCACCGCCAAGTTTGTGGTGATGGGTCTTCGATCCGCTCGTCTGGGTCATCCGACGTAGATAGGCGCAGAGGGCGCAAATGAAACGGCGCGCTGCCTGTTTTGGCAACGCCCCGTTCCATTTGGCCTATTCGCCAAAGGTGCGCTGCCACCAACCGCCGCGGCGGGGCGCATCGTCTCCGCCGCTGCCCGCATCGGTTGTCGCCGGTTCGGGCTCTACGATGGTGGCTTCCGGTTTAGTCTCGACCGCCTTCTTGCGGCTGCGCTTGGGCTTGGCCGGAGCTTCCTCGGCTACGGAAGGCTCCTCGGCCGCAACGACCTCGGCAGACTCCTCGGGAGCGACAGCGGTTTTGGCCTTGCGGGCGCGCTTGGGCTTGGCCGGAGCCTCTGCTTCGGCAACGGGCGCTTCGACCGGCGCTGCTTCAGGGGCAGGCTCTGCGGCTTCCACTGGTTCAGCATCAGCTTTCTTGCGGCGGCTGCGCTTGGGCTTGGCGGGAGCTTCGTCGGTTTCCGGCTCGGCAGCTTCGACTGGCGCTTCGGGATCAGCCTGACCCTCTGCGATATCGCCCTCGCCGTTACCTTCGGCGTGCTCGCCATCGGCGCCTTTGCCTTCACCGCGGCCGCGACCGCCCCGCCGCCGCCGTCCGCGCCGGCGGCGCTTGCGCGGTGCTTCGTCATCGCCTTCGGCGCGTTCGGCGGTGTCTTCGCCAGCTTCAGCGCGCTCTGCGTCATCATCTGCATCCCCTTCAGGGCGTTCAGCTTCAGCTTCGCTTTCGCCTTCGCCATCAGCGCGAGGCTCGGCCCGGTCACGGCCGCCCCGCCGACGCCGTCCGCGGCCACGGCGCTTGCCGCGATCTTCGCCGCGATCGTCCTCGTCGGCAGTGCGGTCTTCGCTCTCGGCTTCGTCCTCGTCGTCCTCGAACACCTCATCGTCTTCTTCCTCGATGACGATGGCTTCGAACTTGGGGGTGAATTCAGGCCGCGGTCCGGACGAGGCGACACGCATCTTGGCGCCTTCGTTCTCGCCTTCGGGCAGGACTTCGACCCGCACGCCGTAGCGATCTTCGATCTCGGCAAGATCGCCCCGCTTGGCATTGAGCAGGTAAACCGCCGCCTCGGTGCTGGCATAAAGCGAGATGGTCGAACCCTTGCCCTTGGCCGCTTCTTCTTCGATGAAGCGCAGCGCCGAAAGGCCGGCCGAGCTCGCGGTGCGGACCAGGCCGGTGCCGTCGCAGTGCGGGCAACCACGGGTCGTCGCTTCGAGCACGCCGGTGCGCAGACGCTGGCGGCTCATTTCCATCAGCCCGAAGCTGGAGATGCGGCCGACCTGAATACGCGCCCGGTCGTTCTTGAGCGCGTCCTTCATCGCCTTTTCGACCTTACGGACGTTGGAGTTGTACTCCATGTCGATGAAGTCGATC
>JANYEY010000028.1 GCA_025359685.1 Sphingomonadaceae bacterium
AAGGAGACCCCGCGCCGAATCGCCGCCGCGTTCCAGCCCTGCCCGGGAGCCCACGCCGATGAGCCTAGACACTGCCCACTATGCGCCGATGGCGAATGCCATCCGCGCGCTATCGATGGACGCGGTGGAAAAGGCCAATTCGGGGCACCCCGGCATGCCGATGGGCATGGCTGACGTGGCCACCGTGCTGTTTGCCGAGCAGCTGAAATTCGATCCCGCCGCGCCCAAGTGGCCCGATCGTGACCGCTTCGTGCTGTCGGCCGGGCACGGTTCGATGCTGCTCTATTCGTTGCTCTATCTCACCGGTTATCAATCGCCGACGATCACCGACATCGAGAATTTCCGCCAGCTTCACTCGGTCTGCGCCGGGCACCCAGAGAACATTGAGCTTGACGGCGCCGAGGCGACCACCGGTCCGCTGGGGCAGGGGCTGGCCATGGCAGTGGGCATGGCCATCGCCGAACGCCATCTCAACGCCGAATTTGGCGGCGACCTGTGCGAACACCAGACCTGGGTGGTCGCGGGCGACGGCTGCCTGATGGAAGGCATAAACCACGAAGCAATCGGCCTCGCGGGCAACCTCCAGCTTGGCCACCTCAACGTGCTGTGGGATCACAATTCGATCACCATCGATGGCAGCACATCGCTCTCGACCAGCGAAGATATCCTCGCGCGCTATGCTGCAACCGGCTGGCACACCGTGGCCTGCGACGGCCATGATTATGCCGATATCAGCAAAGCGCTGGCGGCTGCCCGCAAGGATCCGCGCCCGTCGCTGGTCGCCTGCAAGACGATCATCGGCAAGGGCGCGCCCGACAAGCAGGGTACGCATAACGTCCACGGCAGCCCGCTGGGTGCCGACGAGATCGCCAAGGCGCGCAAGGTGCTGGGCTGGGAATCGCCGCCGTTCGTGGTGCCTGAAGGGATTCTGGCCGACTGGCGCTCGCTTGGTGCCAAGGGCGCGGCTGAGCACGCCAAGTGGAGCGAACGGCTGGCTAAAAACGCGCGCGGCGATGAATTTTCCGCGCGGATGGCGGGCGAACTGCCGGCTTTGACGGGGTGGCACGATTACCGCGCCAAGCTTGCCGCCGACATGCCCAAGCTCGCCACGCGCAAATCGAGTGAAAACGCGTTGACCGTGCTGACCGCAGCGGTCCCGGCGATGATCGGTGGCTCGGCCGACCTGACCGGATCGAACCTGACCAAGACCGCATCGACATTGCCGTTTAATGCAGCCGACTATGCGGGCCGGTATATCTCGTTTGGCATCCGCGAATTCGGCATGGCCGCCGCGCTCAACGGCATGGCGCTGCACGGCGGGATCGTGCCGTACGGCGGTACTTTCCTGGTCTTTTCCGACTATTGCCGCAATGCGATCCGGCTTGCCGCGCTGCAGCAGGTCCGCTCGATCTTCGTGCTGACGCATGACAGCATTGGCCTTGGCGAAGACGGCCCGACGCACCAGCCGATCGAACACGTCGCCTCACTCCGCGCGATCCCTAACCTGTGGATGATGCGCCCGGCTGATGCGATGGAAACTGCCGAGTGCTGGGAACTGGCGATCGGCCGCAAGGATGGTCCTTCGGCGCTGGCGCTGAGCCGCCAGAACCTGCCCGCGCTGCGCAGCGATGCTGACCAGAACCGCAGCGCCAAGGGCGCCTATCGGCTCGTCTCGGCCACTGCGGACAAGCAGGTCGTGCTGCTGGCGACCGGGTCCGAAGTGCAGTTCGCAGTCGAAGCGGCCAAGTCGCTCGAAGCTGATGGCATCGGCGCAGACGTGATCTCGATGCCGTGCTGGGAGCTGTTCGAAGCGCAGGACGAGACCTATCAAGGCTCGCTGATCCCGCATGACGTGCTGGCAGTCTCGATCGAAGCGGGCACGACCTTTGGCTGGCACAAGTGGACCGGGCGCGACGGGATCAACATCGGGATCGACCGTTTCGGGCTGTCAGCTCCGGCGGAAGAACTGTTCAAATATTTCGGCCTCACATCCGAGGCCATCGTGGCGCAGGTCAAGGCAAAGCTGGGCCGCTAACAAGAGGGAGTTCGACGTGGCGATCAAGGTTGCGATCAACGGTTTCGGGCGCATCGGGCGCAATGTGGCGCGCGCCATTCTTTCGCGGCCTGATTGCGGGCTGGAACTGGTCTCGATCAACGATCTCGCCTCGGCAGCGGCCAATGCACTCCTGTTCAAGCGCGATTCGGTCCACGGCGCGTTCGATGGCACCGTCGAAGTCGACGGCAACGATCTGGTGATCAACGGCAAGCGCGTGCAGGTGACCGCCGAACGCGATCCGGCCAATCTGCCGCACAAGGCCAATGGCGTCGACATCGCGCTCGAATGCACCGGCTTCTTCACTGACCGGGCGAGCTGCCAGAAGCATCTCGACGCTGGTGCCAAGCGCGTGCTGATCTCGGCTCCCGGCAAAGGCGTGGACCTGACCGTGGTTTACGGCGTCAACCACGACAAGCTCACCGCCGATCACGTGATCGTTTCGAACGCCAGCTGCACCACCAACTGCCTCGCGCCGTTTGCCAAGGTGCTCAACGATGCGATCGGGATCGAGCGCGGGCTGATGACCACGATCCACGCCTATACCAACGACCAGAAAATCCTCGACCAGATCCACGAAGACCCGCGCCGTGCCCGCGCTGCGGCGATGAGCATGATCCCGACCACCACCGGCGCGGCGCGCGCGGTGGGCGAGGTACTGCCAGAACTGAAGGGTAAGCTCGACGGCAGCGCGATCCGCGTGCCGACCCCCAACGTCTCGGTTGTCGACCTGACCTTCACACCCAAGCGCGACACCACCAAGGACGAGGTCAACGCGCTGCTTAAGGCCGCGTCGGAAGGCGCGATGAAGGGCGTGCTGGGCTTCTCGGACGAGCCACTGGTCTCGATCGATTACAACGGCTGCGCGGCGAGCTCGACCATCGACAGCCTCGAAACATCGGTGCTCGACGGCAAGCTGGTCCGGGTGCTGAGCTGGTACGACAACGAATGGGGCTTCTCCAACCGCATGGTCGATACCGCCGGCGCGATGGGGAAGCTGCTCTGACATGAGCACCTTCCGCACCCTCGATGACCTTCCCGCCGATCTCACCGGCAAGGTCGCCTTGGTGAGGGTCGATCTCAACCTGCCGATGGCCGATGGGGTGGTGACCGACGACACCCGCGTGCGCGCTTCGGCGCCGACGATCCTGGAACTCGCCGACAAAGGCGCGAAGGTGCTGCTGCTGGCACACTTCGGGCGGCCCAAGGGTGAGAAGGTCTCGACCATGTCGGTGTCGATGACTATCGACGCGGTGCAGCATGTGCTCGGCCGCGAGGTGATGTTCGTCCCCGAAATCACCGGGACGGTGGTCGCGCAGTCGATCGGCATCCTGAAGCCCGGCGATATCGCGATGCTGGAAAACACGCGGTTCTGGAAGGGCGAGGAGGCTAACGACCCCGAGTTGGCGAAAGCCATTGCGGCGAACGGTGACTTCTATGTCAACGACGCCTTCTCAGCCGCGCACCGCGCGCACGCCAGCACTGAAGGACTTGCCCATGTGCTGCCCGCTTATGCCGGCCGGGCGATGGAAGCCGAACTGACCGCGCTCGAAAAGGCGCTTGGCAATCCTGAGCGTCCGGTTGCGGCGGTGGTCGGCGGGGCCAAAGTGTCTTCCAAGCTCGACGTGCTGACGCATCTGGTTGCCAAGGTCGAACACCTGATCATCGGTGGGGGCATGGCCAACACCTTCCTCGCCGCGCGCGGGGTTAACGTCGGAAAATCGCTGTGCGAGCATGACCTGGCCGCCACTGCCGAAGCCATCATGGCCGCGGCGGACAAAGCCGGCTGCACCGTGCACCTGCCGTACGACGTGGTAGTCGCCAAGGAATTCGCCGCCAATCCAGCGAGCCTGCGCACCTGCAACGTCCACGAAGTTGCCGCCGACGAGATGATCCTCGACATCGGCCCGCAGGCGACCGAGGCGCTCGCTGATGTGCTCAAGACCTGCCGCACGCTGGTCTGGAACGGGCCCTTGGGCGCGTTCGAAACCCCGCCGTTCGACACCGCCACCGTTGCGCTGGCGCGCAGTGCTGCCGCACTGACTAGCGAGGGCGCGCTGGTTTCGGTAGCCGGGGGCGGGGATACCGTCGCCGCGCTTAACCAAGCCGCGGTCGCGGCGCAATTCAGCTATGTCTCGACCGCCGGCGGGGCCTTCCTCGAATGGATGGAAGGCAAGGAACTGCCTGGCGTGAAAGCTCTCGAACAGCCCTGAGTAAGCCGCCCCGGTGCAGTCTTGCGGCATCGCAGCATGGCCGCTATGGGCGCGCCTTACATACGTATGCAAGCATGAGGGATCCGATGACCAGCGCCGACATGACCGCCAAGATCGCCGCCGGGCAAGGCTTCATCGCCGCGCTCGACCAGTCGGGCGGGTCGACCCCCAAGGCGTTGGCGGGTTACGGGATCGAGGCGGGCGCCTGGTCCAATGACGATGAAATGTTCGGGTTGATCCACGAAATGCGCTGCCGGATCATCCGCTCAGCGGTGTTCACTGGCGACAAGGTGCTCGGCGCAATCCTGTTCGAACGGACGATGGACGGCTCGGTTGACGGCACTCCGGTCCCTGCCGCGCTGATCGCCAAGGGGATTGTCCCGTTCATCAAGATCGACAAAGGTCTGGAAGACGAGGCGAACGGCATTCAGCTGATGAAGCCGATGCCCGATCTCGATGCGCTGCTGGTGAAGTCAAAGGCACTAGGCGTCTATGGCACCAAGGAACGCTCGGTGATCAATTCGGCCGATGCGACCGGCATCGCCGCGATCGTAGCGCAGCAGTTCGAAGTGGGACGCCAGGTCCTCTCGCACGGCATGATGCCGATGCTCGAGCCTGAGATCAACATCAAGAGCGTGACCCGTGGCGAATGCGATACGATCCTGCTCGCGGAACTGCTCAAGGCGCTCGGCGGCATGGACGAGCAGGTCATGCTCAAGCTTTCGCTACCGGTGGTGCCGGGCACCTACGATGCGCTGACCAGCCACCCCAAAGTGCTGCGTGTCGTCGCGCTGTCAGGCGGTTACGAGCGTCCGGAGGCCTGCATCGAACTCGCCCGAAACCGCGGGATCATCGCCAGCTTCAGCCGCGCGCTGCTCGAAGACTTGCGTTACCAGATGAGCGACGCCGAATTCGATGCTGCGCTGGGCGAGGCGATCGACCAGATCTACACCGGGTCGACGGTCAAGACCGGTTAAAGCCCGCCGCTGAACTTGAATGTGAAGCGGTAGTCGCCCGGTTTGATCGGCCCGCGCACGCTGCGCGGCGGCATCACGTTGCTAAGCTCGAGCTGCCCGTCGGCAACCTGCAGCGGCTTGTCGCTGGCCACTTCGCGCACCGTGCTGCCCGCGCCGGTGGTTACTCCAACCTGCAAACGCACGGTTCCCGCCCGGATGCAGCGCGCTTCCATCGGGCAGCGGCTGTCTTCGAGCACTTGCAGGGGGGTCACCCGCGGTCCGCCGACATTCACGGTCTGGCCCAGCCGCGCGTCGACCGAGCCGTCTTCGTTGACGCGGGTGGTTACGCATCCTGCCAGCAGCAGCGTGGCGGCGGTGAGGGGGAGCACGGTCCTGATCATTGCTTCTGCGGCTCCAGCATCGGTTGCAAGTTGTTGCCGCGCAGGGCACCGGGCGCATAGCTGATCCCGAACCGGTACCTGCGCGAATTCACACCCTTGGCCGAGCGTTCAGGCGCAACTTGATCCAGCGTCAGCCGCCCACGCCCAAGGAGCGTCGGCTGGCCAAGGGTTAGCCTGACCGTCTGCACGCGCCCATGATCACGCACTCGCGCTGTCAGCACGAAGCGGCCGGCCCAGACGCAGGTCACGTCCTGCGGGCAGCGGCTGTCTTCGATCACGCGCAATGGCTCAACGGTAATTCCGGGGCTGACCTCGACCGCCTGGCCGATCCTGGCGTTGGTCTCGATTACATGGGCAGGCGCGAGAACCGGCACGGCGGCCAGCATTGCGGCAAGGGCGAAGGGGATGGCTTGTCTGATCATTGTTCACAATTAACGCCCGCAACCTGAACGGGTTCCGAACACTTGGCGCAGGGCCTCATGCGCGATAGAGGGCGGCCATGTCCATTTGCCAGCTCTACCTGATTTCGCCGCTCGATGTATCGGGCAACTTCCCCCAGCGGCTCGAACGCGCCTGCGATGCAGGCCCGGTCGCGGCGTTCCAGTTCCGTGTCAAGGGCTTGGACGAGCACGCCGCCGCCCGGCTGGCCGCGCCGCTGCTGGAGATGTGCGCGGCGCGCGAGGTCGCCTTTATCGTCAACGATTCGATCGGCCTCGCCAAGCGGCTGGGAGCCGACGGCGTCCATCTCGGTCAGTCGGATGGCACAGTCGCCGATGCGCGCGCCGAACTGGGGCGCGAAGCGCAGATCGGTGTGACGTGTCACGGCAGCCGCCACCTGGGCATCGGCGCGGGCGAAGCAGGCGCTGACTATGTCGCATTCGGGGCGTTTTTCCCGAGCACGACCAAGACCACCGAACACAGGGCAGAACTTGAACTGCTTGAATGGTGGCAGGAGATCATGGAAATCCCCTGCGTTGCGATCGGCGGAATCACGCCCGCGAATTGCCCGCCGCTGATCACGGCCGGTGCAGATTTCCTCGCCGTTTCGGGCGCGGTGTGGAGCGGCGACGAAGCGCAAGCGGTGCGTGACTTCACTGCCGCAATCGCCGCTGCGGGAGCCTAATCGCGGCTGGCGCGTTTCGCTTGCACTAGGCAGGCCGCATTTCCGCAGCCCTGCGGGAGTGCCGCATGCGTCCGATTTTCATTGCCCTGCCGATCCTGATTTCGCTCGCTGCCTGCAAGGGCGGTGACAGCAATGCGCCCGATGCCAGTGCCAGCCAGCAACCCCCGTCGGCGCTAGCTTCCGCTGCAGCCGATCCCCTGGCGGCGCATGATAACGCGCCGGCGCCGCAGGAAGTGCCAGATAGCGAGGCGCGGCCACTAATGCAGGCGCAAGTCGCGCTCGACCGGCTCGGATACACCCCCGGCGTGGTTGACGGGAAAGACGGGATCTCGACCCGCAATGCGATTTCCGGCTACCAGGAGGCCAATGACCTTGCGGTAACCGGCAAGCTCGATGCCCCGACCGTGGCGGCGCTGGCGCAGTATCAAGCGATTCCCGCGACCCGGGTGGTCACAATTCCGGACGAATTCGCTGCCGGTCCGTTCACGAAAATCCCCAAAGATCCGCAGGAACAGGCGAAGCTAGCCGCGCTCGGTTATGAAACCCTCGACGAAAAGCTGGCCGAGCGGTTCCACACCACGGTGGCGACGCTGAAGCTGCTTAACCCCGGCGGGGTTCCGGCCGGTATGCCGGCTGCACCGCCCGCAAGTCCAAGCCCAACTGCAAGCGCGCCGACCGACCTGTCTGCTCCGCCGGTCTCGACGTTCCGCGCCGGGCAACAGCTTCGCGTGCCAAACGTCGGGGCTGACACGGTCCAGCCCGGCTCAGTCAGTGACCCAGCCTGGCTGGTGACGCTAGCCATGCTCGGGGTGAGCAGCGAACAGCCCAAGGCGGCCCGCATTGTCGTTAGCAAGTCGAAGGGCACGCTCAAGGTCTATGACGATGCCGACAAGCTGGTCGCGGTCTATACTGCCACCATGGGTTCGCAGCATGATCCGTTGCCGCTGGGTGACTGGGGGATCACCGGGATCGATCGCAATCCCAAGTTCGCCTATAATCCGGCGCTGTTCTGGGATGCCAAGCCGGGCAGCGACAAGGCGATGTTGCCGCCGGGGCCAAACGGTCCGGTTGGCGTGGTGTGGATTGACCTGACCAAGCCGCATTACGGCATCCACGGCACCCCCAAGCCCGAAACGATCGGCCGCGCCGAAAGCCACGGCTGCGTGCGGCTGACCAACTGGGATGCGGCACGGCTGGCGCAGATGGTGTCGGTCAAGACCAAGGTTCATTTCGAGGCTTGACCGCGATGGGACCCATATCACGATTGCGGACGATTGCCGGGACTTTCCTCGTGACCTCGCTGTTGTGGGGCGCGGGGTTGGTCTGGTTGCGGGACTTGCTCCCGCAGCCGGTCGCGCTGCAAGGCTCTGCGCCGGCGACCAACGCAATCACCGCGCAAAGCGGGCGAAGCACCGCCGCGTACCGGCCGCCTGCGGTGGTCGTTCCTGATCCTGCTGACATCCCTCCACTAGTGATCCCCGTGCGGGGTGTTTTGCGCGGCCAGTTGTTTGATACCTTCACCCAGGCCCGCGCGAATGGCGCGCGGGTCCACGATGCGATCGATATTCCGGCCCCGCTCGGCACCCCGGTTCTGGCTGCGGCGAGCGGTATGGTGGAGAAGCTGTTCACTTCGGCGGCGGGGGGAATTACCGTCTATGTGCGCTGCGATGATCGCCGGTTCATTCACTACTATGCGCACCTCGATCACTATGCCCCAGGCCTCGCCGAAGGGCAGCGTGTGACCCAGGGCCAGGAGATCGGCGCGGTCGGGTTTACCGGCAATGCCAACCCCGCCGCGCCGCACTTGCACTTCGCTATTCAGGTCACCTCGCCCGAGGCCAAATGGTACGAGCCGAGCTTCGCGATCAACCCTTACCCGCTGCTGATGCGGCCCTGAGCCTGCACGGTTTCCTACCCGCCGGTTATCTGCCACAAGTCCGGATTGCGGCGCTTTGCCAGGTAAAGGTTTTTTTGGCATAGGACACTGGTCCAAGCGGTCCAGCGGTTCAGCGGTTCAGCAGGGGGTATACATCGATGAGCGAAAACCCGGTCATGACGACGCACGCTGACACCCGTGAACTGACGGTGCGCGCCATCGTGATTGGCGGGCTCCTCACGTTTCTTTTCACCGCGGCGAACGTCTATTTCGGTTTGCGGGTCGGCCTGACTTTCTCGACCGCAATCCCTGCTGCTGTGATCTCGATGGCGGTCCTGCGCACCCTCGGCGGCTCGAACCTGGTTGAGAATAACATCGTCCAAACCATCGGCAGCGCGGCCGGCGCAGTGGCGACGATGGTCTTCGTTTTGCCGGGCTTCGTGATCGTCGGCTGGTGGACCAAGATCCCTTATTGGGAGACGATGCTGGTCTGCGCCACTGGCGGCATTCTGGGCGTGATGCTGTCGGTGCCGATGCGCCGCGCCTTGGTAGTCGACAGCGACCTGCCTTATCCTGAAGGGGTGGCAGGCGCCGAAATCCTGCGCGTCGGGATGGCTGACGCCGATGGCGCGCGCGAAAACAAGGCAGGTCTGGCAACCATCATCCTCGGCAGTCTCGCAGGCGCTGGATATGGTCTGCTGACCACGCTTCAGCTTGCCGCAGCCGAGGTGACCCGCGTGTTCCGTATCGGCGGCGGAGTCGGCACGCTGGGCGGCACGATGTCGCTGGGGCTGATCGCGATCGGCCATCTGATCGGACTGGTCACCGGCATGGCAATGCTTCTGGGTTTGATCATCGGGAAGTTGGTGCTGCTGCCCTATCTCAGTTCGGGCATGCCCGGCGATCCCAAGGATATCGCGGATACCGTGCTCGGCACCCAAGTCCGCTTTGTCGGTGCCGGCGCGATGGCGGTGGCGGCGATCTGGTCACTCATCCGCATTTCGGGTTCGATCATCCGGGGTCTCGCGGGAATTGCTGCGACCGCCCGCGCACGCAAAGCGGGTGAGGCGATCAAGCTGACCGAGCGCGACCTGCCCGGCGGGTGGGTGCTTGGTGTTAGCGCTTTGATGTTCCTGCCGATCCTGTGGCTGATCTACAGTTTTGTGCAGGGAGGGCCACTCGCTGGCTCGATCCCCTCGGTGTTTGTGCTGTCGGTGCTGTTCATTGCCATCGTCGGGATATTTACCGCAGTGGTGACCGGATACATGGCAGGCCTTGTCGGAACGTCGAACAGCCCGGTTTCGGGGGTCGGTATTCTCTCGGTGTTGATCGTCTCGGTGTTAATCTCGGCCATGTTCGGTGAGTCCGTCGCCGCAGCGGACCGAGCCCCGCTGATTGCGTTCGCGCTGTTCCTTGTCTCCTTCGTATTCGGGATTGCAATTGTCGCCAATGACAACCTGCAGGATCTCAAGACCGGGCAACTCGTCGGATCGACGCCGTGGAAGCAGCAGGTCGCTCTGATCATCGGTGTGCTTGCCGGGTCGCTGGTTTTGCCGCCGGTGCTTCAGCTTCTGGCGACCAGCTTTGGCTTTGCCGGAGCGCCGGGCGCGGGGCCCAATGCCCTTGCTGCACCCCAAGCCTCGCTGTTCGCAGCGATCGCGCAAGGGGTGCTGGGCGGTTCGATGCGCTGGGATCTGCTCGCCATCGGCGCGGCCATCGGCGCGGTGGTTGTTGCCATCGACGAAGGCTCGCGCGCTGCGGGAAAGCCGCGCCTGCCACCGCTCGCCGTGGCGATGGGGATTTACCTGCCGGTCACGGTGGTACTGCCAACGGTTATCGGCACGGTCATCGGCCACTTTTGGAACAAGATGGCCCAGCGCACTTCGCGTCCCGAATTCACCGAACGTCTCGGTGTGCTGCTGGCCACCGGGCTGGTGGTCGGGGATAGCTTGTGGGGCCTCGTCTTTGCCGGTGCAGTGGGTGCAGTGAGTGATCCGGGCAAGCTTGCGGTGGTTGGGCCCGGTTTTGCGACCTATGCCGAATGGATCGGCCTTACGGCTCTCGCCGTGATGCTGTGGTTCACCTACGCGCGGACACGTCAGCGCGCGCTGACGGCCTAGCCGTTGTTCACCACGCGGCGCACACAGCGCAGCGTGGTATTGGCACCCGCGGCGTCGGTTTTGCGCATGAAACCCGTGGTAATGCGGCGAAAGGTCTCACCGTACTTGGGGCCGCTGGTGAAAGTGAGCATGTCGCCGGTCAGAAGGTAAGTGCCGCGGCCTTGCGCGGTGCGATAGGTGTTGGCGTTGACGATCTCGAAGTCTTCGTCTGCCACATGCAGCCCCACCGCGCCGCCGGCATCGCCGGGCTGCTCACAGTGCCAGGCCCCGGGATCGAGGTGGCCGATCGGGCCGCCAGGGACCGCCAGCGCGGGGCCGGCAGCGGTCAGCAGGGCAATGACTAGGGTCGGGACAAGGGTGGGGGCAAGTCTGGATTTCATCGGTCGGGCCTTTCGGTCATGTCCGATTAGCAGGAACTGAACCAGCCTGCCACCGCCTGCAGACCTTGCGCGCACCTTGCCCTTGCGCGCCGTGCACGCTAAGGGCGCGTCCTTCCGGTGTGACGCCGGAGCTCTTTCTCAGCTTGAAGGCACTTGCAATGGCCAAGATCAGCGGCGTGGACATTCGTCCCGGCAACATTCTCGAATACGAAAAGGGCATCTGGAAAGTTGCCAAGACCCAGCATACCCAGCCGGGCAAGGGTGGTGCCTTCATGCAGGTCGAAATGAAGAACCTGATCGATGGCCGCAAGACCAACGTTCGCTTCCGCAGCCAGGATACGATCGAAAAGGTCCGGCT
Source organism: Sphingomonadaceae bacterium (assembly GCA_025359685.1). GTDB lineage: Bacteria > Pseudomonadota > Alphaproteobacteria > Sphingomonadales > Sphingomonadaceae > Novosphingobium. The sequence goes on from JANYEY010000028.1 coordinate 11,481, forward strand.
CGATACCAAGGATTTCCAGTACCTCTACGCCGATGGCGACGCGCTGGTATTCATGGACAAGGACAATTACGAGCAGATCAACCTCGCCAAGGACCTGCTCGGCGATGCCGCAGACTTCCTCCAGGACGGGATGGATGTCGTGCTCGAACTGTGGGACGAGCGTCCCGTCAGCGTCGAACTCCCGGCCCAGATCGAAGCAACGATCGTCGACGCCGATGCCGTGGTGAAAGGGCAGACCGCTTCGTCCAGCTTCAAGCCTGCGGTGCTCGACAACGGCGTTCGCGTGATGGTTCCGCCGCATATTGCCAGCGGAACCCGGATCATCGTCGACGTGTACGAGCGCACGTATGTCGGCAAGGCTGACTAGGCTCAGTCATGGCAGTTATCTCCGCGATCATCCGTGTCATGGAAAAGGCCGCGCGCAAGGCCGGTCAACGCCTACGCCGCGACTTTGGTGAGGTCGAGCACCTTCAGGTCAGCCGCAAGGGCCCGGCCGACTTCGTCTCGAAAGCAGACCAGCGCGCCGAACGCACGCTCTATGACGAACTGCTGCTGGCGCGCCCGGAATGGGGCTTCGTGCTCGAAGAAGGCGGCGTGATCGAGGGCAGCCCGACCAGCCCGCGCTGGATCATCGATCCGCTCGACGGGACCAGCAACTTCCTCCACGGCATCCCGCACTTCGCGATCTCGATCGCCGCGCAGGAACCCAAGCTCGACGGCAGCGGCTGGGGCGATGTGGTTGCGGCGCTGGTTTACCAGCCGCTCACCGACGAAAGCTACTGGGCCGAACGCAGCCGCGGG
>JANYEY010000031.1 GCA_025359685.1 Sphingomonadaceae bacterium
AGGGCTGTTGTCACCGGCGCTGGGCGGGGCATCGGGCTCGCGGCGGCGGCAGCGTTGGCGCAGGCTGGCGCCGCGGTCACCCTGGTCGCGCGGACCGGGGCCGAAATCGAGGCCGCTGCACAGGCGATGGGTGGCGTCGCAGAGGTGCTCGACATCACTGACCGCGCCGCGACCAGCGCTTTCTTCGCCGGTCACCCCGCGTTCGACATTCTCGTCAACAATGCCGGCATCAACCGACCCAAGCCGATGACCGACGTGAGCGAGGATGATTTCGACGCGGTGTTCGACCTCAATGTCAAAAGCGCTTTCTTTGCCGCGCAGGCCTGCGCCCGCCGGATGATTGCCGAGCGCGTGCCGGGAAGCCTAATTCACATGAGCAGCCAAATGGGGCATGTGGGCGGGCCGGACCGCTCACTCTATTGCGGTTCGAAATGGGCGATCGAGGGAATGAGCAAGGCTTTCGCGCTCGATCTCGCGGCGTACGACATTCGCTCCAACACAATCGCGCCGACCTTCATCGAGACCCCGCTGACCAAGCCCTACCTTGAGCAGCCTGACTTCAAGGCCTCTGTGCTGGCCAAGATCAAGCTGGGGCGGCTCGGCCAGGTCGAGGATCTGATGGGCGCGATTCTATATCTTGCCTCTGACGCCTCGGCGCTGGTCACCGGCACGAGCCTCGTCGTCGACGGCGGCTGGACCGCCGATTGAGCTTTTCCCGCCACGCCGCGCCGCCGCCTGGCGAGTGGATCAACGATCCCAATGGGCTGATATTCCGCGACAACCAGTGGCGGCTGTTCGTTCAGCACAGCGCCGCGGCGCCGGACTACAAGTCGATCGGGTGGGCGCGGCTGTCGAGCCCCGATCTTTTGGCCTGGACATGGGACGGCGAAGTGATCCCCCCGAATGCGCTGGGCCAGGCCTATTCGGGGTCGCTTGCGGTCGAGGCGGGCGAACTCAGCGCCTATCTTACCCGCTACGACGGCAGCCTGCAGCGCCAGGTGCGATTGGCCAGCGGCGACGGGGGCCGGACGTGGCGCGAGGGCCCGACGCTCGGGCCTCAAGGCCGGAACGTTCGCGACCCCTTCGTCTTCTTCTGCCGCGCGACCGACGACTGGCGAATGCTTGTCGCCGAACCCTGCGATTGGACCGAGTGGCAGAAAGAGCCGCCGTCGCGTCTAAGCGTTTGGCGCAAAGAGGGTCAGGCGTGGTTGTTGATCTCTCACATCGGCCCATGGATGGCGCGGGGCGTAATATGGGAGGTGCCCGTGCTCGTCGACTTCGGCGATCGCCAGGCGCTCGTTTTGTCGATCGTCGATCGCAGCCAGGGCCGCGCCGAGTGCGCGGTGCGCTATTGGCTTGGCCAGTTCGACGGCACGGCCTTCGAGTCATCGAGCCCAGCGGAAGGCTTGTTGCTCGATCACGGCCCCGACTTCTACGCCGCGATCGTCGCGGTGACCGAACCGGAGGCGCAGAGCGAACAGATCCTCGTCGCCTGGGCCTCGAGTTGGGCCACCGCTCGTGCGATGCCTTGGCCGGACATGCACGGTGGCCCGATCACCCTCCCACGCAGGATGATCCTGGGCCCAGGGGCCGAACGCCTGGTGCAGTTGCCGGCTCCGGCGCTCGACCCTGAAAGGTCTTGGGCATGGGACGCCCGTGACCTCTCTATTGAAATCAAAGGCGACGATTGTGCCCTCACCGTGCAGCTTAAACGTAGCGGACTCACGGTCCGCCGCCGCGGCGGCTCGGGCTTGCTCGACTGGGAACGCCACGACCGTGTGAATCTCGCAGGCCGCCAGACGATCGATCTCTACATGGACGCAGGGCTGGTGGAATTGTTTATTCGCCCGGTCGGTCTCACCGTGACCGCCTTCGTGCCCGGAGCCCGACTATAACGGCGCGGGTTCGGCGTGGGCGAGTATCTGCTTCCAGATCGTCACCTCGTCGATCTGAATCCACTCCATCGTAATGCGGTCGTCGACGACATGGGCGTGATTGATACCCATGATGTAGATGGGCGCGCCGCTCGGCTCACCAAAACGGCCCCATCCACTATGGGTCGCGCTGATCGACCAGCGCATCGCGATGCGAATTGGCTGACCTGGGTCGCGGTTGACGATCAGATGGTGCACGCTGAATTGCGCGTCGGGGAAGGCGGCAAGATAGGAAATGACGAAGCGGTCATAGTCCTCCTGCCCGTTAAGCGCCTCTCCACCTGGAACGAACACGGCGGCTCCAAGCGCATAGTAATCGCGGATCGCGACTGGCGTCTTGGCTCCCCAGATCGCCTGCCACCCCTCGCGGTAGCGCCGCGCCTCGGCGCCTTCGTCAATGTGCGCGACGTAAGGCCCTGCGATATCTATGGCAGGCGTGAAAAACTGCACCCGGCCGAAGCGCCGCAGATCCTGTTGGCAGAGGTCGCTCGCCAGAATTTGCGGTGTCGTCCCTAGGCCGGTAGCAAAGCTGGCATAGTCGCGGATCAGCCATTCCTCGGTGATCTGGTTCGTCTTGCAGACGCAATCGGCGATCACCCGCGAGCGGATCAGCGCACCGCTCGCCGGCCCGTGCGGGCCGTCGCCTTGTTTGCGCATCACCGAGATCAGCCGGTGCGACGAAAGGAATCCATCGACCTCGTTGCCCGACCAGATGACGTCCTCATAGACCAGCCGACGGTCAGGAAACTCGTGCAGCGTCCCCAGCGTCGCGGCGGTCACGCCGTCGTTGCTGGTTGTAATGCCGGGCGGCGCCCGGACGATGATGTCCTTGGCATAGTATTTTTCGAGGGACTGCCCGATCCCGCGCTCCTCCCAGATCTCGCGGGTGATCTTTTCGATATAGTCGGGAAGGTCGCGAAAACCCTCATCGAACCCTTGCATGGAGCAACCTCTCGCCCTTGGCGCCGCGCGCGATCGTCTCTAGGGTCGTATTGCATCCGAAGTCAGGATTCCAGCGATGATCAACGACCGGCCCTACCCTCACCTGACTCGTCCCTGACATGCGGCGTTATTCGGTTTTGGCCTTGCTTCGCGAAAGCCTGACGGGGCATCGCGGGTGGGAACGCGCCTGGGAGGATGCCACCCCCAAGAGCGAATATGACGTCGTCATCATTGGAGGCGGCGGCCATGGGCTCGCAACGGCTTATTACCTGGCCGGCCAGCACGGAATTACGAATATTGCGGTCCTGGAAAAGGGCTGGATCGGTGGAGGCAATACCGGGCGCAACACGACGATCGTCCGTTCCAACTACCTGTGGGACGAGAGCGCGCGCCTCTACGACCATGCGGTCAAGCTCTGGGAGGGCCTGACCGACGACCTGAATTACAACGTCATGTTCTCGCAACGCGGCGTGCTCAACCTCGCGCACACGCTTGGCGACGTGCGCGAAGGCCAGCGGCGGGTCAATGCCCTGCAATTGAACGGCGTCGACAGCGAATGGCTCGACACCGCCGCGGTCAAGCGTTTTTGCCCCCCGCTCGATGTCGGGGCGCACGCGCGCTACCCAGTGCTCGGGGGGACGCTGCAGCGTCGCGCCGGAACCGCCCGACACGATGCGGTCGCTTGGGGATATGCCCGCGCCGCCTCTGCGCGCGGGGTGGACATCATTCAGAATTGCGAAGTCACCGGCCTCGTCCGGGACGGCGCCAGGGTGACCGCGATCGACACCTCGCGCGGCCGCATCCGGGCCGGCAAGGTCGGCATGGCCGTCGCCGGCCATTCGAGCGTTCTCGCCGACATGGCGGGCTTCCGCCTGCCGGTCGAGAGCCACACGCTGCAGGCGCTAGTCAGCGAGCCGATCAAGCCGGTGCTCGACTGTGTCGTGATGTCGAACGCGGTCCACGTCTATGTGAGCCAGTCGGACAAGGGCGAACTCGTTATCGGCGCCGGTATCGACGAGTATCTAAGCTACGCCCAGCGCGGCAGTTTTCCCGTGATCGAGCATCAGATGGGCGCGCTGCTCGCGCTGTTTCCGTCGTTTTCGCGCCTGCGGATGCTGCGCAGTTGGGGTGGGACCGTCGACATCTCTCCAGATGCCTCCCCGATCATCGGCCGAACCCCGATCGACAACCTCTATATCAACTGCGGCTGGGGGACAGGCGGGTTCAAAGCGACCCCCGGCTCGGGCCATGTCTTCGCGCACACGATCGCGCGCGGCGAGCCGCATCCGCTGGCCGCGCCCTTTGCGCTTGATCGCTTCACCAGCGGCCGGCTAATCGATGAGCATGGCGCCGCGGCGGTGGCGCACTGATGTTGACGATCGTCTGTCCCCATTGCGGCGCGCGCGACCAGACCGAGTTCCGTGCGGGCGGCGAAGCCGATCGCCCACGTCCCGCCGATCCGTTTGCGCTGACGGACGCGGAATGGGCAGACTTCCTGTTCATGCGTGGCAACGTGATGGGTCTGCAGCGCGAGCTCTGGGTCCATGCCGCTGGCTGCGGCAAATGGTTTTCCCTCACGCGCGATACGCGTACGCATCGGTTCGCACCATGAGGGTCGCACTGGGGGGCACGCGGATCGACCGTAGCCGGACCATTCACTTCCGCTTCGACGGGCGAACCCTAGCGGGCCATCCCGGCGACACCCTCGCCTCAGCGCTTCTCGCCAACGGAATCCACCTAGTCGGGCGCAGCTTCAAATACCATCGCCCGCGCGGCATTCTTTCAGCGGGCGCAGAGGAGCCGAATGCGCTCGTCACGATCGGCGAGGGCGCGTTCGCCGAACCCAACAGCCGCGCGACGATGGTCGAGCTCTACGACGGCCTCGTGGCGCGTAGTCAGAATGCCTGGCCATCGCTCGGCCATGACCTTGGCGCGGTGACGGGCATTGCGTCCCGCCTCTTTCCCGCGGGCTTCTACTACAAGACCTTTCTGGGGTCGTCGCGGACCTGGACTGGGCTGTATGAGCCACTTATCCGGCGAATGGCGGGGCTTGGTCCGGCGCCCACCGCGGCCGATCCCGACGCTTATGACAAGGTCCACGCGCACTGCGAAACGCTGGTGGTTGGCGGTGGGGCCGCGGGGCGCGCGGCTGCGCTTGAGGCGCTGGGCCAGGGCCGCGTGATCCTGATCGACGAAGGCGTCGCCACGCCGCCGCTTGACGGCGTGCGCCTGTTGAACCGAACTACCGCCTTCGGCTGCTACGACGATAATCTCGTGATGGCCGTCGAACGGGTGAACGATCATTTGCCACCCGGGGAGCGCCGCGGCCCACGCCAACGCCTGTGGCAGATCCGGGCGAAGCGGATCGTCCTGGCCACCGGCGCACACCAGCAGCCGCTGGTCTTTCCGAACAATGATCTGCCCGCGATCATGATCGCTTCGGCGGGGCTGACCTACCTGCGTGATTTCGGCCTGCTTGTCGGGCGGCGCATCGTCATGGTCGGTAGTTCAGACGCCGCCGACGAGCTGCGCGCCGCCGGCGCTCAGGTCATCGAGGTCGCCGCGATCGCTGCGGCGCACGGGCGCAAGCGGGTCGCCTCGGTCACCGATGGCCAAGGGACGCGCCACCGCTGCGATGCGGTCTTGATGGCGGGCGGCTGGCAGCCCGCAGTGCACCTTCATTCGCAGATTGGCGGCCGGCTTTCTTTCGATCCGGCCCGACATTGCTTCGTCCCCGTTGTCGATCCCAGTCGCGCGCGCTTGATCGGCGCCTGCGCCGGCGACGTTCCAGTCGACCGGCCATCCGCGCCGGTCGCCGGACCGAACGCCTTCGTTGACTTCCAGAACGACGTGACCCTTGCCGACATCGATCTTGCCACACGGGAGGGGTTCGTCTCGGTCGAGCACCTGAAGCGCTACACGACGACCGGCATGGCGACCGACCAAGGCAAGTTGTCAAACCTGAACGCAATCACCAGGCTGGCGCACAATCTGGGCGGTGCGCCCGGCAGTGTTGGGACGACAACCTTCCGGCCGCCTTACACACCGGTGACGTTCGGGGCGCTTGCCGCGCACGACCGCGACCAGTTCATCGACCCGACCCGGACGACACCGATGCATGACTGGCATGTCGGTCAGGGCGCGGTGTTTGAAGACGTTGGGCAGTGGAAGCGGCCCCGCTACTTCCCACGTGACGGAGAGGACATGCGCGCCGCGGTCCGCCGCGAATGCCGCGCTGTTCGTCGAGGCGTCGGCGTGCTCGACGCCTCGACCCTGGGCAAGATCGACGTGCGCGGCCCCGACGCCGCGAGCTTTCTTAACCTCATCTATGCGAACGGTTGGTCGAAGCTCCCGGTCGGCCGCTGTCGTTACGGCGTGATGCTCGGCGAGGACGGAATGGTCTTCGACGACGGCGTCTCTGCGCGGATCGCCGAGCATCAATTCCTGACCTTCACCACGACCGGCAACGCCGCGCGCGTACTCGACCATATGGAGGATTATCATCAGACCGAGTGGCCACACCTTAAGGTCTGGCTCAATTCGGTCACCGAGCATTGGGCGGCCGCGGTCGTCACCGGCCCGTTGGCGCGCGACGTCCTGCGCGAGGTCGTCAGCGACGTCGACCTGTCAGCCGCCGCCTTTCCCCATCTTTCCTGGCGCGAAGGCCGGATCGCCGGACATAAGGTGCGCCTCTATCGGATTAGTTTCACCGGCGAATTGAGTTTCGAAGTCCATTGCGATTCGCGCTTCGCTCGCCCGATCTGGGAAGCCCTACTGGCGGCGGGAGAGCGCTTTGGCATTACACCGTATGGCACCGAGGCGATGCACGTGCTCCGGGCCGAAAAGGCCTACGTCATAATCGGCCAGGAAACCGACGGCACGGTAGCGCCCGACGATCTCGGCCTGTCCTGGGTCGTCAGCAAGTCCAAGCCCGACTTCATCGGCAAGCGCAGTCTCGCGCGGCCGGAGTTGCAGCGCCCCGACCGTAAACAACTTGTCGGGCTGACCATGGACGCCTTCGTCGATGAAGGCGCACAATTGACCGCCGGCGCCGCCGACACAGTGATGCTGGGGCACGTTACCTCAAGCTACCCGGGCGCGGTCGATGAAAAGCCTTTTGCCTTGGCGCTCGTCACGGGCGGGCGGCAGCGCATCGGTACAAGCCTCTACGCCCACTTTGGCGGCCGCAGCCTGCGCTGCAATGTCACCGATCCTGTGTTCTACGATCCCGAAGGAGTGCGGCTGCATGGTTGAAATTACGCGGCTGCCCGATGCGACGCTGATCACCGTCCGCTGTTCGCCGGCCGTGCTTGACAAGGCCGACCTGCCCGCGGGTCTCATCTTCCCGCGTGACGCCAATCGCTTCGCTACCGTGGAGACCCGCCGAATCCTATGGGCCGGGCCCGACGACTGGATGATCGTCGATGAGCGCGATGCCGCACCCGACCTGCTAGCCGTCCTTGAGGAAATTTTCGCCACCCACCACGTTGCCGTGGTCGATGTCTCTGGCAACCGCGTCCGCCTTCGGGTCTCGGGGCGGGGGGCACGCGAACTGATGAATCGCGCCTGCGCACTCGACCTCGAGCCGCCCAGCTTCGCCACCGGTCACTGCGCGGCTACGTTTGTCGCGCGGACCCAGGCGTTAGTGATGCAGGTGGATGACACGCCCTGCTACGAGTTGCTCGTGCGTCGCTCCTTCGCGAGCTATCTTGCGGACTGGCTGGTCACGGCAGCAAGGGGGCTTGAGCCCTTGACCGGCGCACAACCGTTTCCGGGATGAGCAACCACACCACGCCACCCATCATGAAGGCGCCGGCCGAGAGCAGCATCGCGCTGCTGAGGCCATAGGCGTCGGCGATCGCCCCGGTCACCAGCGGCGAGGTCATCGAAATCAATCGGCCCCAGTTGAAGATGGACATCGCAGTGGAACGGAGGTGCGCCGGGAACAGTTCGCTCATCCACGGCGCCCAGGCGACCGAGGCGGTGATCATAAAGCCCCACACCGCGCCGCCGAACTGCAGCTGGGTCGGTGTATGAAGCGCGGTCAGATAGACCAGCACCGATGCGCCGCCGATGAAGAAGCCGATCGCCGACAATCGCCGACCAAAACGATCGCTGAACCAGCCCCAGAAGAATCCACCGAGCACCGCGCCGATGAATTGCCAGTAGACGATCCTGGAGATCATCTCAGGCACGTAGTTCTTCACCTCCTTCAAGTAGGTCGTGACCCAGCCGGCAAAGGCCTGGTAGGCGAAGAAATTCAACCCAACGAGCAGGAACAGCAGCAGTGTCCGCTTCACCAGTTCGGGCGCGAACAGTTCAACCATCGGCAGCCGCCTCCATGGCGGCGGCGAGCTGTCGGCGCCCCAGGGGCGCATGTGACGGTCGTTCGGGACAAAAACAAACACCAGCGGTGCGAGCAAAAGCGGCGGGATCGCGCCGGCCCACAGCAGGAAGCGCCAGTCCTGTTGCCCCACTCCCGTGCCGTAAGCCCAGCCAAGCGCCACAACAGACAGATTGTAGCTTCCCTGGCCGAGCGCGGCGAGCTTGCCGCGCATCGTGCTCGGGAACAGGCTCATGTAGGTCGCGATGAGAACCGGGAAGATCGCGCCGAGGAAGAAGCCCAGAAGGAAGCGTTGCGCCAGAAGCTGCGGATAGCTGCCGACCAATGTGCCGAGGGCGCCGAAAATTGCATAGCCGGCGATGACGAAGAACAGCGTACGCCGCCGACCGAACCGGTCGGCAACTTGGCCCAGTACGACCGCGCCGACGAGCGCGCCGAGACTTTGCGCCGTGTAGCTGGAGCCAGCCTGCGTCAGCGTCAGCCCGAGCGACTCGCGAATCTGCGGGCGAAGCACATCGACCGTGTTCCACGACCATCCGTAGAAGAATTCGGCGAACATCAGGAAGGCGAAAGCGATCCAGCGCCGCGCGGCCGGCACGTCTTCGGCCCGAATGACTTCGGGATGCGAAACAGAATGCAAAGCCATGCGATCTCCCCTTCCCGTCAGATTGGATGGGATCGGATGCAAATGCAAACCGACGCCTGCGGAGGCGATAGTCCCTGAGCGATTGGTCGTTCAAGGGTAGGCGGGATGGCCAAAATCACGGGCAATCGCGTGATATCTTTGACTGCGTTTGCAAATCGTGCGGATTGTGCGTAGCTAGTGACGAAATTGAGACAATGCGCTTTGGGGAGGGCAGCTAATGAGCAGCGACAAGGTACGGGTGACGCTCCTTTATGGATCGATCTCGGTCATCGCTTTGGCCGCCGCGCTGGTCGCGAGCTCGGCGACGGCGCAGACGGCAAAGGCATCGGTCGATACTAGCGCCAACACTGTCTCCGACGTCATCGTAACCGCCCAGCGCAAATCGGAAAATCTGCAGGAGGTACCGCTGGCGATCACTGCGGTGACCGGCGCGACGCTGGCCCAGAAAAACATCACCGACATCACCCGGCTGCAGGATATCGCGCCTGGCCTGTCGGTCGGACGCTCCGGATCCGACGCGCGGCCCAACATTCGCGGCATCAACACCGAAGCCATCGGAGCCAACTCGGATCCGCGCATCGCCTTCTACGTCGATGACGTCTACCAGTCGCGGACCAGTCAGGCCCTCGCAGCATTCGTGGACCTTGAGCGGGTGGAGGTGCAGCGAGGGCCGCAAGGTACGCTCTATGGCCGCAACAGCTTCGGCGGCAACATCGCGCTTTACTCCGCCAAGCCGACCTCGACCTTCGACGCTGGCGGCAGCTTGCTCTATGGACGCTTTAACCGGGTACGCAGCGAGGCGTTCGTCAATCTGCCGCTGTCCGAAGATGTCCAGGCGCGGATCGCCGGCATGGTCGAAAAGGCCGATGGTTATGTGAAAAATACCTCGACGGGCTCAAGTCTTGGGGACGAAGACCAATACTACATTCGCGGCACGCTCCGCGTGGCGCCGCGCGACACCAGCCTCGAAGTCGTGCTTCGTGCCTCTTACTGGAAGCAGGGCGGCAACGGCATTTCGGCGTTCGGCTACAAGTCGCTCGGCACGCCCTACGACCCCGCGCTGGTCCGCGGACCAGGCGGAACGCTGGCGGTTGGCGGTCGCACGTTGACCTTCCCAGCGGGCTTCAACGGCGGCAGCGCCTTCGGGCCCAACTCGTTCATCAATTCGCGCTTTCGCGACGGCATCGTCGACTTCACCGCTAATGGCGTTGGGGTCGATCTCGGCCTGCCGATCGAGCGCGACCCGTACAAGATCAACTTCGACACAGTCACCGTGCGCGACACGACGCAAAAGCAATTCAGCGGCACCGTGAACTACGACCTCGGCCCGGCCACCTTCCGTGCGATCACGGGCTATGCGGACTTCTATGCGCTACGATCGTCCGACAACGACTTTTCGCCCTCTCCGGTCGCGATCGATTACAACAAGACCGACGTTCGCACCTTCAGCCAGGAACTGCAGCTGCTTTCGAACGACCGCACGAGCCCATTCCAGTGGATCGTTGGCGCCTACTATTACAACGACAAGATCCGCGAGATTTTCTTCAGCGACAACAACCTCGATTTCTTCACGACCGGAACCGGTCCGCTCTATCCAGGTGGTGCGATCGGTGTGCTGCCGACGGGTGCGATCAGCGCGACCCGCGACGACGCCTATTCTCCGGTTCAGCTTAAGACCAAGTCCTACGCCGGCTTCGTTCAGGCCTCGTACAAACTTACCGAGAACCTGCGTGTCACTGGCGGCGTGCGCTACACAAGCGACCAAAAGGACTATGCCGCTGGCGTTACCAACGGCGTCCTAACCCCCAAGCTGCCCGGCGTGACCAACTTCGCCTTTGCGCTCAATCAACCAACCAATTTCGCCTGTGGCTCTACAACGACGGCGCAAGGGACGAGCAGCGCCGCACAAGGCGCGACGACGCCGGCCACCTTCATCCAGTGCGGCAGCGCGAAGTTCAAGTTCGCAACCTTCCGAGGCGCTGTGGACTACAAGATCGCCGAAAGCAATCTGCTCTACGCCTCGGTCTCGACCGGGCGGCGCTCGGGCGGCTTTAACAACGTGCTCCAGGACGCCGCCAACCCGGCACTAGGCGTGATCGCATTCCAGCCCGAAAAGGTCACCGCCTTCGAGCTTGGTTCAAAAAACCGCTTCCTCGACAACAGGCTTCAAGCGAACCTGGCCGCCTTCTACAATCTCTATTCGGGCCTGCAGGTGCAGCGCCAGGTTCCCGCGCCGAACGGGCTGACGACGCTGTCGATCATTGAAAACTCCGGTAAGGGCCGTTCTTACGGCTTAGAGGCCGAGGTGATCTATAAGCCTGTCCAGGCTTTCACCCTTGGCCTGTCGGCGGTGTATCTCGACTCGAAATACACCCAGTATGAAACCGGCACCGCGGCCAACGGGCTTGCGCCGGCCTTGGGCTGTCCGGTCGCGCCCGCAGCGCGCGACTACTCCTGCGAGGCGGGGGGGTTCAGCCCGAACGGGTTCCCCTTCCCCAACGGCCTGTCCGACCCGGGCAGATTCCGCCGCGTAACGGTCCTGCCCAATGGCAACCCGGTGTTCAACTACATCATCGCAGGCAAGGGTTCGGGCGGGCAGAACTATACCGCCAACATTCCACTCAGCCCAAAGTGGACCATTACCGGCACGGCCGCCTATGACATCGACCTTGGAGCCGGCACGCTGACACCGAGTGCGCAGGTTTACTACAATGCCGGCTTCGACAATCTCGACCTCAACTTGCCGCTCGCGAAAACCCCTTCCTACACGAAGACCGATATTCGTCTGACGTATGTGGCGCGCAGCGAACGCTACACGCTGCAAGCCTATGTCGAAAATCTGGAAGACAAGGCGGTCCTCAACCGCACCGCAATTGGCGCTAACCGCAGCATCAATGCCTCTTACGCCATGCCACGGACTTATGGCGTCAAGGCCGGCTTACGCTTTTGACGGCGCCCGGACTGGCGCGCCCCGCGCGTGCCAGTCCGGGGACACGCTATGGATGACCTGACACCGCGGTATGCCGGCGTTGAATTGGGCGGCTCAAAGACGATTGCGGTCTTGAGCGCGGGCGACAAAATCGTCGACCAGATCTGCGTGCCGACCACGACGCCCGACGACACGCTCAGCGCCGTTCATCGCCAACTGCTCGCCTGGCAGGCCGATCGTAGGTTCGACGGCCTTGGGATCGCGACCTTCGGCCCTGTTCGGCTTGATCCATTGGCTGAGGACTATGGCTCGATCCTCACGACGCCGAAGCCAGGCTGGAACGGCACGCCTGTGCTCGCCTTCCTGGGGCGTGGCCTGGAGTGCCCGCAATCGGTCGACACAGACGTGAATGCCGCCGCACTTGCCGAATATCGCTGGGGCGGCGGACAAGGCTGCTCAAGCCTCGTCTATCTGACAATAGGCACCGGACTTGGCGGTGGCCTGCTTATCGATGGACGTCCGGTTCACGGTCGCCTTCACCCCGAAATCGGCCATATTCTTACACGGCGTGCGCCTGGCGACCAATTCGGAGGCGCCTGCCCATTTCATGGCGATTGCATCGAGGGGCTGATCAGTGGGCCAGCGATCGAACGCCGCCTCGGGTTTCCGGCCGCCGCGGCGGCCGCAGACCACCCAGCGTGGGAATTCGTCGCGCACGACCTCGCGCAGCTGCTTGCCACGCTTATCCACGGCATGGCGCCACAGCGCATTCTTGTCGGCGGCGGGGTTGGACTTGGCGCCTCTGGTTTGCTCGCAGCCGCGACCTTGTTCCTTCCCAAAATTCTTGGCGGCTACTACGCGGATCTTGATCTGGGGCATCTGTCTACGATGGTCACCGCTGCAGGATTGGGCCCGCGCGCTGGCCCGCTAGGCGCGATTGCACTGGCACAGGTCAGTGCTGATAGCTCTCGAAGCGGCTTTGTCAGCGCAAAGTTCAGAGGCCGGTAACCGGCGCGCCCTAACCGCGCCGCATGGCCAAATCGACCAACCCATTTCGCTATTTCGACAGCTCGCCCGAGGTGATCCGGCTGGTCGTCATGATGTACGTCCGCTACCCCCTATCGCTGCATCGCTGTGCAACGTCGAGGACCTGCTGTTCGAGCGGGGCATCGACATCTGCCATGAGACGGTGCGGCTGCCGAGAGGAGCAGTGCCACCCGCTGGGTTGCAGTATGTTCCTGGTGGCCGTTACGCCAGCGCCGAGGAAATTAGTGCCGCGCCAATGAGGCGATAAGGACGCAGGCCTCAATCAGAGGGGTAGGCGTTCAAACGAAGGCGGCGTGTAGAGGCCGCGCGAGAAGGCCTGTTGCGGCTGGAAGGCGCGGAGTTGCAGCGCGAAGGGCCCTCGTGGCGCCGGCAGCCAATTGACTAAGCCGTCCGCCGGGGCAGGCGCCGTATTTGAGATCAATACGCTGACATGGCCGGCTTCTCCGCGAACAAGTCCGGGCGTGTTCGAGCCTACCGAGTAGCGTTTCTGTGGGTTGTCGTAGAAGAAGAGCTGCCCCTGGGGCGTTAGCTCGTAGAGCGCCAGCGACCAGAATGCGTCCACTGGCGGGATTTGCGCAGCGCTCATGTCCCATCGATAACGGCGTGTGCCATCGTAAATCGCCTCGCCGTTATCGCCGCCGCCCTTCAGGTAGATCGCCTCTCGAAGCGGCAGGGCCGCCAATCCGGTCAAGGCGATGCTGGCGCGGTAGCCGTAGTCGGCGCCGAAGTCTCCCAATGAGTTCTTAGGATAAATCCAGCCCCCTCGCACCGGCCCGTCACCAAACCGCAGCGACGCAAGCTCGGCCTTAGCTCCAGCCTCGAAGGCCGAGACATCGCTCAGGCTCAGCCCAGCTGCGGGATAGTGCAGGCCGGGGCCGACGCCCGCGGACGCCAGACGATGAATGAGTGGCCTGTCGCGCTTCGGTATCTCCGTGTGCGCCAGCAGCTGGTTTCCCGCGGCAAAGACGGCGGCCACGTCTGCCCGTTCCGGGACCGCGGCCATTTCGCTCTCAGCCGGACGGGCCGCGATAAGGAGCCCATCCTGCACCGCGTGGGCGGCTGCGAGGTCTTGCGGCCCGGCCACATAGGTCCGAGCCAGCGCCCAGACCCGGGTCGTGGGCGCTCTGATTTCCCCAGGACCTGTCCGGTCTCTTGGACCCGCCAGGCGCACCTTGCGGCTGGCTCCCGGCTCTCCATGCAGCACTGCGAAATTGTTGCTGAACGCGTCCATCAGCGCGAGCGAGAAGTAGCGGCCGTGAGTCGCGGGCAGCGTAATCTCGACGGGCTCGTCGAGCTCAAGCCAGGCTGACGAATACAGTGTGTCGTTGTTGGGTGTGGTCACGGCGCGGGACTGCGCGTTGGCGAGCAGGCGTACGTGCCTCAGGACGTTCAACTTTGCCCCGGAGGCCAGCGTGCGCGCACGGGCCGCGTTCATCTCAATGAGCGGCAAAATGTAGGCGTAGGCTTCGCGGCCCAGCCCACCCCAGTCCTGTCCCTTCCCGCCCCTAGCCGCCTCGGCGCGGCTTGCCGCAAGGGCCGCGAGAGAGCCGGCGAGAACGCTGCGCCGCCTCACGGCCGCGCCCACGCGCGGCCGGGCAACCGCCAAACAGAACAACGGCTCGCGGCCAGATCGGCAATGGCTTGCCGCGGGAAGGCTTCCCTATCCGAAGAGATCATAGACAGCTGGTCCGAGTTCCCGGTGGATTTTCAGCACCCGCTTGCGGGCGTGCGCATCCACTGCGTTGATCGCTTTTACAGCTTGTGCAGCGTCGCGCGTGATCAGCACCCGGGCCAGCGCGCGCCAAGTTCCCACAGCGCGTGACCGCCACGCCTGGTCGGCGGCGTTGAGCACCCGGTGCTGCCAATAGACGAGCCGCACCACGCGCCCGATCGTCTCGGCGACGTGCGGGCTACGGGCGATGTGAAATAGGTAGGTTCCAAGCCCGAAGGCGGCGTTCAGTTGTTCCTGAACCCGGTGCGCCGGCTCGGCGGTTGTGGCATGGGCTTCGACCCTTCGGGAAAATTCCTCGAGCTCGGCGTCGGTAGCCCGCTCCGCCGCCAGCCGCGCCACTACCCCCATCAGGGCGGCGGTCAGCAGGAACAGGTCCTCCACGTCATCGATAGTCAGCAGCACCACGCGCGCGCCTTTCCAGGGCACGTTTTCGGCGAGCCGGTTCTGCTCGACGATGTGCAAAGCTTCGCGAACCGGTCCACGGCTGACCCCAAGCCGGTCCGCGACTTCCTGCTCGCGGATGCGTTGGCCGGGCTTGTAGTGCCCACGCATGATGTCACGGATCAGGGTCTCGGCGATCTGGTTCGCGATGGGAGTCGACGACTTCTCCGCCGTTGCGGTTTGCGGGAGGCTCATAGGTGCTCCAAGGCGGTCCGCAGCAGATTCTGCAATCCGCGGGCGACGGGCTCCAGCATGGCTGGACCCGTGACGTCCGCCAAGTCCCTGGGTGTGTGATGCAGCGGGTGTGCGCCCACCAGTCCAAGGATCGGCCGGTACCCTAGCCGTTGATAGAGCGCGACCTCGCCGGGGGCGCGGTCCACGTCGATGTCTGTCGGCGTTGAATAGCCGGGCTGTCCAGCGAAGGCTTTCCCAACCGCGGGCGCGAGCGACCCGCTGCAAGCGGCTCCACGCCGCGCGGGCGGTCCCGGAAGTCGGGCCAGAACTCCGTCCTGCAGCGCGAAATCGTAGGCCGCGACGTTCGCGCCGATGTGCAGCCAGAAGCCGGTGTCCTCAGGCTTCGGCGCCCGGGCCTGCGAAAACAGGTGTCCGCCGTAACCATGGAATTCATGGCCGGTGTTGGCGGTCACCAGAAGATTGTGCGACGTCTCCGCCGCCAGCCAGCGGGCCAGTCCCAGCCAGATCGCCATCCCCGCGCCGCGTTCCCCCCCACAGCGCATCCAGCCGCTCTTTGGCGTCGACAGGACCACGACCTTTCCCGGCCCGGAACGGCGGCCGATCACGTTATGGGCAACCTGATCGCGGGTGCGGCCTTCCAGGCGCACGGTGGACGCCGCGCCGGCGTCGGCGGCGCGGAGCAGCCCCGGTCCCTCGCGTCCAGCCACCAGCAGCACAGGCACGGGCCATGGCGGGGCCATGGGCGCAGCGTTTAGCGCCATGAGTTCGCCCACCGGATTCTCGGTTATCGCGACTACCGCCGCTGCCCCGGATGCCGCTGCTTCCCTCAGTGGCTGGTCGTAGCTTGGAAGCTCAAGGCTGGCGCCTGGGTTGTAGGGCAGGCTGACCACCAGGATCTTCCCGGGTGCGCCGCGTCGCGTGAGCGGCCCGGAAACGCCGCCGGTGGGGGTCGTCTGTGGGGTCCATAGAGGGAGCCCCGGGATCGTGCGCTCAGCCAGGGCGAGGTCCGCTCGGCCCAATTCGAAAACGGGGTAGTTAAAACCCTGGGTCTCCACGGCGAAGCCAGCTTGACGAAGCTGCCGCCTCAGCCAGGCCGTGGCCATTGCATCCCCTGGCGTTCCAGTGCGGTGATCTCCCAGATCGACGTAGGTGGAAACATCGCGATAGAGCGTATCGCCGTTCAAGGGGTCCGCACCGCGTCTCGCGGCGGCCGCTCTAGCCCGAGGCGCGCCGGCAGCCCCAAGCGCTCCGACGCCGCCAAGAAGCACCGAACGCCGGGCCGGCGCGCTGAGGGATGAACTCATCATCATTCTCCGACAGGCGACCCGCCGTCGTCGGATTGTAGACAAAATCGTAGCCTTGGGGTCAAGCTACGATGGATCAAGGAGGACCATCGCTGTGGACCCGAAACCCTTTCCCCCGATCGCATACGTCCGATCCACCAGGGCGTGGATGGCTGCGGCGTTCGCACTCGCCTTCACTTTCGCTGGGGCCAGTCGCGCCGAGTTCCTGCAAGGCGCGCGCAACCCGGGCTGTCGCGCAGCTGTCGCCTTTGCCGAACCGCGCCTGGGCGCTTCTGTCCTGGTGATTAAGGACGGGACGATCGTCTGTGAAGCCTACATGGGCCGGGGAGCGGCTGACCGGCAGATGGAGCTCGCCTCGGGGACAAAGAGCTTCGTGGGCCTGATGGCGGCAGCAGCTGTGCAAGATGGTCTTCTTGCCCTGGACGAGCCGGTCGCCAAGACGCTGCCCGAATGGCGGACCGATCCCATCAAAGCCCGGGTCACCCTGCGCCAAGTGATCTCGCTCACGTCTGGCATGCGCAGCCAGGTCGGCCGACCGCCGGAGTACGCCGAGGCCGTCAGCTATCCGCTTACTGCTGCGCCGGGCGAGCGGTTTCAGTACGGGCCAGCGCCGTTCCAGCTGTTCGGCGAGGTCATGAAGCGTAAGCTGGCCGCCGCCGGCCAGCCGCCGGATCCTCTCGTCTACCTGCATCGTCGCATTCTCGATCCGATCGGCCTCGCCGAAGTCGGCTGGCGGCGCACGCCCGGCGGCGATCCGCTTCTGCCCCAGGGCGCTTTGCTGACCGCCCGCCAGTGGGCCCGGTTCGGGGAGTTCGTGCGCGGCGGAGCGCGCCTCGATGGCCGCCCTATTGTCGATCCCGCGACATTCCAAGACCTTTTCGTCGGGTCTGCGGCCAATCCGGCTTACGGGCTGAGCTGGTGGCTCCCAAAAGGGCCGGCCAGCGGCGACCCGGTGACCGCGAGCTTTGACCTTGCGCTTCATCCAGGGTGCGCGCCGCCCGATTTGGTGGCCGCTCTTGGCGCGGGGAACCAACGACTCTTCGTCATCCCCTCGATGCAGTTGACGATCGTGCGGCAGGCGGAGCTCAACCTAGCACCGGCGGACCGGCAAAGTGCCGCCGGGCCCCCTCGGCTGCGCTGGTCGGATGTCGCCTTCCTGACGGCGCTCGTTCCCCCCGGGCCTCGCTGCGATTGGCGAGGCTGAAGACGGCGAGTGGACATCACCGGAACGGAGTCGCCAGTGCGCAGCGAGGGCTATATCGCCGAGGGCTTTACGGGCTGCGGGGCTTCGCGGCCCGCGGACGAGGGTCCGGCCGAGGACCCACATTGCTCCAGGCGCCTTGACCGGCGTGCGGTACTTCGGAATGCGCTGGCTGTGGGCGCTCTTGGATGCAGCGGCGTCGCCACGGCTGAGACCGGCGATCCCTTAGCGGGTGAAGCCCTGTTCGCGGACGTTCGGCGCTATGCCGCGTTCGGTGACCACCAGACCGCCACCGAGGCCGACCATCGCACGTCTGAGTGGCTCAACGCCGAACTGGGGCGCGCCGGCCTGAAGTCTCGCTTGAGCCCCTGGACGCACCAGCAGTTTTTCATCGTACGCCAAGGGCTGCGGCTGGAGGGCGGCGGAGAGATCGCGTCCTTTCCGCTCTGGTGGCCTTCGCCCACCGGCCCGGACCCGGTGCGCGCGCCGCTCGCCGATTTGCAAGGCGCCGGCGCCCTCTCAGGCAAGATCGCAGTCGTGGGGGTTCCCCCCGTCGTCGGGGCGTCGATTCTTCCGGGCGGGGACATAGGTCGTTTCGTCGTCGAGGCCGCTCGACGCAAAGCCGTCGGCCTGGTCATCGTCACACGCGACCCCGCTGGCGATATCGTGGCGCTCAACGCGATGTCTGGGCTTTCCCAGTGGCCCATCCCGGTGATCTGCGTCGGCGGTCGTGACGAGGCGCGGTTACAGCAGGCGGTTACACGAGGTGAGCCTGCCGAGCTTCTAATCGACGGGCGGATCGACTACGCCGCCACGGCCTATGAGGTGATTGGTGAATTGCGCCGCGGACCGCGCCGGGTTGTCGTTACAACGCCGAGCAGCGGATGGTTTCAGTGCGCTGGAGAACGCGGGCCCGGGATCGCTTTGTGGCTGGGGCTGGCGCGCTGGGCGGCCCGGCAACGAAACGATATCAGCTATACCTTCGTGGCCTCTTCCGGACATGAGATGGAGTCCATGGGGGTCCGCCACTTCATGGGCAGTGGCGCCCCACCCGCGGCCGATACCATCAGCTGGATTCACCTGGGCGCCGGGATCGCCACCTACGCTTACAGGTTCGGACCGGATGGACCGGTGCGCCTTTCCGCGGCCAGCGCCGAGCGCCGTTTGATGACGAACACCTCAAGCTTCATGCCCCACCTCAAAGCGCAGTTCGACGGTCTGCCAGGGCTTTCGCCCCACCTTGCTTCCGCCCCCGGTGGCGAAATGGTCGTGATGGCGCGGCAGGGCTACAAGGTGTGGGGATTTGCCGGCGGATCGGCCTTCCACCATATGCCAGGGGACAGGCCCGAGCGCATCACGGGCCCGGAAATTCTGGAGCCGGTGGCCCGTGCGACAGCGGCTGCGCTCGCGGCAATCGTCAAGTCGTCCTAGGGGGTTCTGGACCCTCGGGCGCCTTGTAGGACCCGCGCGCCCAGATCTCCAAGGCCTTCACAAGCACCTCCTCCATCCCCATCCCAAGCCGTGCGCGCACCCGCTCGTCTCGGACCATACGGCGGATAGCGGCGAATATTGCGATGGCGACCTCCGGGTGGACATCTTCTCGCATGAGCTTGCGCATGGCGTCGGTGGTGTCCTGCAGCTGCTCGCGTTCGGCGATACGGAACTCGGCGTAAATCTGCGGGTATTCGGTGCGGATATCGTCCCATAGCACGTCGGAAATCTGCCCATTACCGCTGGCCCAGTGCTTCGCCCAGCGTCGCAACTGGTCAATAGGCGAATCCTGAGTGGACCGGCGGTAGCTGACCTGGTCCCGAATGCGCGCCATCCATGTGTCGACGAAGGCGCGAACCAG
Source organism: Sphingomonadaceae bacterium (assembly GCA_025359685.1). Taxonomy (GTDB): domain Bacteria; phylum Pseudomonadota; class Alphaproteobacteria; order Sphingomonadales; family Sphingomonadaceae; genus Novosphingobium. The sequence continues at coordinate 19,568 of JANYEY010000031.1, forward strand.
GGCTTCCTTGCTCGGGTAGGCCGCATAGATGGTGCGCTTACTGACCCGCAAATCAGACGCCAGGTCCTCCATACGGACGCGGCGGATCCCGACCCGCTCAGCGCGTGCCGTAAAGACGCGCAGGACACGATCCTGCAACTCGGCTGAAGCGTCGATGACCGGCACTGTCTCCGCCACTCTTGCAAACCCCATCACCGCTGGTACGCTATACACTGGATTAGTACCGACAGTACCATGAGCCGGTCGGCTGACGAACCGATGTTGCCAAAGTGCGCCTCCCGCAATGAAGCGGGCGCGGGGGAGAATAGCAGAGCCATGAACTACAGACAGCACAGCGCGTCTTGTGGCTGCGGTCCGTCGCGGCGGCTGCTGATCGGTGCGACCGCCGGTCTCATCGGTGCGGCCGTGGTGGGACCGCAAGTACAAGCTGCGCCGAAGCCCCAGCCTGTTGTGCGCGGTCCCATAATCGACGCCCACGTCCACCTGCAGTCCCCGGAGTGGTTCAGCGGCAATGTCTTTCAGGGGCCGCCGCCCCTGAAGCGTCACCGCGCCTCGCCGCCGCCGCCGCGTGGTGGCCTGGCGCGCGGCGGCGCCGAGCTTGAAGCTATGACCGCTCGTCAGGGGCCAACGCGGCAGTACGGCCCAACTTTGACGGAGCAGACGCGACGTCTGCTGGACGAAATGGACTCCGCCGGCGTCGACACCGCGATCCTCTATGCGATGGACTACGACTATACCGGCGAGAAGGTCCGGGTGCAGCATTACGACCAGGTGCGTCTGCTGGCCGAAGTCCGTGACCGCCATCCGGGCCGTTTCGTGCTTTTTGCGGCCGTTGATCCGCGCCGGTCGGGCAGTGGTGTCGATCTTTTACGCCGGCTGCATAGCGATTTTCGCATCAGCGGCATGGGCGAATTTGCGCCCCATTTCTTTGGCTTTGCGCCGAACGATCGCGAGCGCTGCTACCCGATTTACCAGACCTGCGCAGAGCTCGGGCTCCACATCGCGCCCAACTGTTCCATTGTCTCCAGCTCGATCTCCCGGTGGTGCGATCCGCTCTACTTCGAGGATGTCGCCCATGACTTCCCAGAAGTGAACCTGTGCCTGACCAGCGCGGGCCTGCCGCACTGGGAGGAAAGCGCCATCGGGTTGGCCCAGTCCAAGCCCAACATCTACCTCGACATCGGAGATTGGGAGACCAGAAGCACCGCTGACCCAATCGATACGGTCCTGCGCTTCGTCCGACGGGCGCTCGACACCGATGCACGGCACAAGATTCTCTTTGGCTCCGATTACCCCGTCTACAACAGGACTGTGAGCGAGAAAACTTGGGTAGAGGTCTTCACCCTCGAGGCGCGCCGCCGAGGGATCGCCTTCTCGGATGAAGAGCTCTTCCTGTTCTTCTCAGACAACGCCCAGGAATACCTGAACATCGACCTCCCGCTGCGCTCGGCGGGGGCCTGACGACCAACGTGCTGGGAGCGCCGCTAGGTCGGAAAACGATCTCACATGGCGCAAGATTGTTGACAATCGGAGCGACGTGATTAGCGTCCGTCGCCAACAAACGAGCGGGATTTACCGGTTCAAAGAGGGGGAACGTCATGAGGTCTTGGAAGGGCGGCTGCGCCATTGCTGCGCTGCTTACCGGAATGAGCGGTGGGGTCGTCTACGCGCAGACGTCGCCGGGTGCTGCTGCGGCGGCGCCCGCTACCGTGGAAGAACTCGTCGTCAATGCACGCAAGCGCGAGGAAAGGCTTCGTGATGTGCCGATCGCCGCCACGGTGATCGACCAACGGCTGATTGAGGATCAGGGCCAGCTGCGGACCATGGAAAACCTGTTGGCGAACGCGCCATCGGTGCACTTCCTAGACACCAACTCCACCGTGAATTCCGAGGTCAGCATTCGAGGATCAGGGACCAGCCGCGGCACCAACGCCGAAGCCGCGGTCGGCCTTTACAGGGACGGGGCCTATATTGGCGGCGGCGCGCTTGGTGGGCGCACCTTCAGCCAGTGGGACCTGTTCGACGTGCAGCGCGCCGATGTGCTGCGGGGCACGCAGGGCGCGCTCTTCGGGCGCAATGCCGTGGGTGGCGCGATCAACGTCATCACCCAGAAGCCGACCTTCGAGCGGGGCGGACGCGCCTTCGCGCAATACGGCACCAACGAATACAAGCAGCTCGATCTCATCCTGAACGCGCCGATTACCGACCACCTGGCGGTGCGGTTGAGCACCAGCGCGTCTGACCAGTCGAAGGGTTTCTTCTTCAATCCGTCGCGCAACACCTATTACGACGCCACCAACGCGTCGGGTGAACGGCTGCAGGTGCGCTTCAAGCAGGACCGTTTTGACGGAACGCTTCTGGCGGAGCACTACCAAGCTCAACTCACGCCAGTGATGTTCAGAGTGGTGATCCCCAACGGGACGTCCGCGGCCTTTCCCGGGGGCTACGTCCAAGCCCCCTATTCCTACCCGCACAACGGGTCAGACGTCGGAAAGCAGCAGATCAACGATGTTCAGGCGACCTGGAGCTACAATTTCGATTTCGGGCGGCTGGATTCATCGACGCTGTACCGTGACCGGCGCAGCCTGTTCGCCTTCGACTCCGACGCCGTCGACGCAGCCGAGCTAACCCGTATTCGCGCCGCGAACACAGGCGCGGCCGCAACCACAGATCCGAACGGCCAAAGCGTGACCGCCGACCGCACGCGCGACGTCTTCCAGGATCTTCACCTGTCGGGCGATATCGGAAGCCGGTTCAATTACGTCGGCGGTTTCGAATACCTGAAGCTCGACAGCCACTCGAGCTCGGCCACAGGTCGTACGCCGACACCAGCCAGCAGCTCAATTGGCACGGTGGCGCCCGCGACCCTCACGATCCGCTCAAAGGCTATTTACGGGCTGATCGGGGCAAAGGTGTCACCGACCGTGGACCTGAGTGTCGAGGGCCGGTTCACCGAGGACGAACGGGGCATCGCCATCAACCGATTTGACCGGGGAACAGGGGTCATCGTGACGCCGAGCCGGTTTTCAGTCACCGGTACGAACAAGCCCAGGCATTTCAACTACACAGCGACAGCGGACTGGAAGTTCCTCCCCGAGTGGCTGTTGTACGCTAAGGTCGGCACAGCCTTCCGCGCCGGGAGTTTCAACACCGACCAGGGCGATCCGCGGGGTGCGCCCATTCCGGTGGCCTACAACGACGAACAAGCCACGACTTATGAAGTGGGCGCAAAGGGGAACCTTGGGCGTCCATTATTTGTGGCCCTCACCGCCTTCAGGACCAATACCAAGAACGCTTTGGTGCAGAAGGACAACGGCTGCCGGGCCACGAACCCCGCCTGCCCGGTCGCCGCAACGAATTACCTGATCAATGGCGGTGAGGTGGAACTCAACGGTCAGGAGCTGGAGGCAACCTACCGCCAAGGCCTGCTCGGCGGAGATTTGCGCTTGAATGGGGGCGTGTCGCACCTCGAGGGCAAGATCATCAGCGGCATCGACGTCGGCAAGGAGCCGGCGCGCATCCCGCGTTGGCAACTCAAACTCAATGTGAACTACCGCCACCTGGTGGCGGGCCGCATGTTCGGCTTCGCAAACGTGCGCTACGCCTCGGAGTCCGGCGGCAAGCAAGAGATCAACCCGGACATGCCGATCCCCTTCAGCGCCGCCACGCCGACAGGCGCTCCAACCGGCGCCATCCCGGCGCAGCTTGGGCCTAATCTGCTGCACGACCATCAGCTGACGAACCTGCGGATAGGTGTGCAGCAGGACCGCTGGGAGGCCGCGTTCTACGCCGACAACGCAACGGACGAGCGCTACATCGTCAACCAGACCGCCACTACCAACCGACTGAACCAACCTCGGCGGATCGGAATTCAGGTGCGGGTCGACTTCTAGTCCGCCGTGGGGGCGGGGTTTGGGGAGCCGTCCTGAAGGCGGCTCCCTGCGGCCAGCGAGCGGACTCTCCACGCGGTGCCGAAGTGCAAAACATGGGCCTGGCCTCGCTAGGCCCCTTGCGCCCTCTGCGGGCGACCCACGAATTGGCCGTTCGCCAGCACTCCGCCCCGGGATCTGCAGGCGCGATCTCTTTCCCGGCGCATGGGTCAGTTCACACTCCTCGGGAGCGTAGCCAATGGGAGAAAGCTCCCGGTGCGGATTGAGGGCGGGCTCAAAACTTATAAAAAGCACATGACGCACTTTTTCTATAAATAAAGCACTTGACCTCGGCGCGTGAGGGTCTCAATCGTGCGGTAGCCCGGCTTTCGCGGGCGTTCGGCATCAGGAAGCCCCCCACGATGAATCTGATCCGAAATGTCTCGTCCGCGCCGCTTCGCTTCGGGCGCGCCGCCCAATCCGCGATGCTCGCCGCCGGCGTCGGCCTGCTTCTGGCCACGCCCGCTTGGGCGGCCGGTGGCGGCACCGCAATGCCCTGGGAGGGCCCGCTCACCACGGTGATGCAGTCGCTCTCCGGTCCCGTCGCCAAGGCGGTCGGCATCATCGCCATCGTCTTGACCGGGCTCGGCTTCGCCTTTGCCGAGGGCGGCTCGGCCATGCGGAAGGGCATCGGCATCGTCTTCGGGCTGGCCATCGCCTTCACCGCCACGACCTTCGTCAGCACCTTCTTCAACCTCACCGCCGGAGCGGCGTTCTGAGGTGGC
>JANYEY010000034.1 GCA_025359685.1 Sphingomonadaceae bacterium
ACCCCCGGCGCCCGGCTCATCCGTGAGTGGCAAGGCCGGACCATCGCGGTCGAGGTCATCGAAGGCGGGTTCCTGTGGGAAGGGAAGAACCGCCGCTCGCTGAGCGAGATCGCGCGCGAAGTTACCGGCGCACACTGGTCGGGACCGCGGTTCTTCGGGCTGACCCGGAATGGCTGAGAAATTGCTGCGCTGCGCGGTCTATACCCGCAAATCGACCGAAGACGGGCTGTTACAGGAATTTAACAGCCTAGATGCCCAGTACGAGGCCTGTGCGGCCTATGCGCTGAGCCAGCGCCACGAAGGCTGGATCGTGGTGCCCGAGCGCTACGATGACGGCGGGTTCTCGGGCGGCAACATGGAGCGGCCTGGTCTCAAGCGATTGATGGCTGATGTGGCCGCAGGCAAGGTCGACATCATCCTGCTCTACAAGATCGACCGGTTGACCCGCAGCCTTGCTGACTTCGCCAAGATCGTCGAGGTGCTCGACAAGGCCGAGGCCAGCTTCGTCTCGATCACCCAGTCGTTCAACACCACCACCAGCATGGGGCGCTTGACGCTCAACATGCTGCTCAGCTTCGCCCAGTTCGAACGCGAGGTCACGGGTGAACGGATCCGCGACAAGATCGCGGCTTCCAAGCGCAAGGGGATGTGGATGGGGGGGCCAGTGCCGCTCGGCTTCGCCGTCGATAACCGACGCCTGGTTATTGTGCCCGAGGAAGCCGACCTCATCCGTCACATCATGCAGCGCTACCTGGTCCTGCCATCGGTCGTCGCGCTCGCCGACGAACTTAACGCACAAGGCCATCGCACCAAGATACAGAACCGTACCAGCGGCCCGCACAAGGGCGGCTGCATCTTCCGCCGGGGTACACTCTATCACCTGCTCGCCAACCCGATTTACCGCGGCAAGATCGTGCATAAGGGCGAGGTGTTCGAAGGCGAGCATGACGCCATCGTCACGCAGGAACTGTGGGAGCAGGTGCAGAACCAGCTCCGCGACCAGAGCAGCGGCGGCTCGAAGCGCAGCAAGGTGATCCATCCAAGCCTGCTGGTCGGACTGCTGACCGACGGAGAGGGCAGGGCAATGACTCCGACTCACGCCGTAAAGCCCGGCAAGCGCTATCGCTATTACATCACCCGGTCTGATCTGATCGATGGCGAACCGGTTTGGCGGGTCTCGGCCTATGATCTCGAGGAGATGGTCTGCGGCCGAATCGCCGAGCATCTTGCCGATCAGCAGGCGATGCTCGACCTGCTTCTCAAAGATGATGCGCAGCTTGCCCAACGACTGCTCGCCGAAGCGGATCTCACCGCAGCCAAGCTGCGCAGCGGGACCCCGCATGTCAGGGCAGCACTGCTCGAATCGCTCGGGCCCGCGATCCAATTGCACAGTAATGCAATCAGCATCAGCATTGATTGCATGAAGTTGGGTGATGTTTTTCAGATCGCGTTGGAGGCGAGCGGTCCATCCATAGAACTCTCCTGCCCGGCAACCAGGGTGCGGCGCGGGCATCAGTTGCGATTGGTCATTCCGGGGCCAGACACCGCGATCGCCACGCCGGCCAATCGTGATCAGAAGCTTGTGAAGCTGATCGCCGAGGCGAATGAGTTGAGGGAACTGGTGCTGGCCTCGCCAACCGAATCGATTGCTGCGATCGCTGGAAGGGTAGGTCGCTGCCGCGCGCGGATGGCGAAGTTGCTACCCATCGCTTGCCTCGATCCACACATCGTCAAGGCGATCGTCGAAGGTCGGCAGCCGCCGACGCTTACCGCGCGCTCGCTGCTCGAAGTGCAGCTGCCATTGGCCTGGTCCGAGCAGCGCTGCGTGCTCGGCTTCAGCTGAGCCCTCTCCAACTGCAGTCAGTATTTTTGGGCCAGAGACGCGGCGGCATCTTGCGCCTGAAGTTGGTTCACCACCGAGCGTCTCTGGCTTCAGTCCAACTTTGCGGCTCGCGGGACGCGCCCAGAACTGCGCCATTCCCACGGCAGTGCCTTGAGAATGCGATTCCGTCAGGGAGTTACAGGACTGTTTGGTGCGGTCGAGAAGACTCGAACTTCCACGGGCTTTCGCCCACAACGACCTCAACGTTGCGCGTCTACCAGTTCCGCCACGACCGCTAAATCATCGGGGGCCGCCAGTGCAAATTGGGGCCGCCCGAGGGGGGTAGGTGCGCGCCATTAGCAAAGCGATGCGGGCGGGGCAAGCGGGGAAACGGACGCAAGTTTTCGCAGGCTGAAAGTACCGTTCGGGGACATCGCGTCGCGCGCGGTTGCGGCAAAGGTAAATAGCGCGTTCACCATGATCCATGAACGCCGCGGTCCTGCTTCTGGCTAGCCAGGCCCTTTTCGCCGCTGCGCCTGCGGATGGCGCTCAGGCACATGTCGGGGCGCGGATTACGGCACTGGCCACGGAGGAAATCCTGCCCTCGGCGACCACTCGCGATCTGCCCCAGAACAAGCCGCTGCAACACCACCGGTGGGCAAGCGCCGATGGCCGCATCACCATCGAGTTCGAATGATCAGGTCCCCGGCTTCCAGCCGTATTCGGCGCGCACTGCGGCCTTGGGGACCGATACCAGCGCTTCGTTGATCGAGACGCTTTCGCCGGGCGCCAGGACTCGCTTGGGCGAGTGCAGTTCGGCGGTGAACACGATTCGCCCGCGCGCGTCCTTGAGAACCGCGAGGATCGTCGGCACGCTGCGCGCAGCCTGTGAGACGTTAGACACTGTGCCGTTTGCCTCGAAGAACCAAGTCTGGTCCGACAGCGGACGCTGCCCTTGCATCTTGGCCGGAAAATCGAGCGTCAGCCCAGGCTGATCTTCGGCGAACAGAGGATGCGCAAACGGCACCCAGCTGGGCAGGCCAAACCAGGCGGTGGCCGCAATCGCGCCCAGCGCGACGACGGCGAACAGTGCTGCCGCGAGGGTCCACATCCGCGCCGGGTTGCGGCGCGGGCGGAACAGCGGTTCGTGCGCGAAACGGGAATAGCCTTCGTCGAGTTCCTGCTCGTCGGCCGAAATTGGTGCTGCGCTGGGCGGCGGCGGGGGGATTTCGTCGTCGGCAAAGCTGATCGGCGGCGCGGCAATTTCGGCATCCCGCTCGAACTCATCGACGGCTGGGGTATCGCTGATCTGCGCCGGCTGCGGATCGTCCCAATCCGCAGCAGCAACTGGCGGCTCGGTCGTTTCCGGGACAGATTCCTCCGCTGGAGCGGCCGCTGGTTCCGGTTCCGGTGCAGGCACCGGAGCGGGATCAGGTTCGGGCACAGCAGCCGGAGCAGGAGCCGGTTCATCGGCAATCGGGGCCGGACGCGCAGGTTCAGGCGGTAGGTTAGCCGCCGGGCCGTCCTGGAACCAGCTGTGCCGACACTTGGCGCAGCGTACGGTCCGCCCGTCAACGCCGATCGCGCTGTCGGGTACGACGTAGCGCGTGGCGCAGGCGGGGCAGGCGATAATCATGGTGCAGTCATGTTAAGCATCATCGCCGAGCGAACAGCAAGGCTTGGCGCGGTGGGTAGTGGCGGCAATCCCCTTTTTTCCACATTGATTGACCGCTATAGCGCGCTAGCGGGGCGGAAGGGCTTGCACCGCGCCCTCGAACCGGACCATTCCAGACCACGATGAGCAGCGCCGCGCCCCGGGAAATCGTCCAGTTCGACAACGTCGGGCTACGCTATGGCACTGACCGTGAGGTGCTGAGTGACGTCTCGTTCACGCTCTATCCCGGCAGTTTCTATTTCCTGACCGGGGCGAGCGGCGCGGGCAAGACCTCGCTGCTCAAACTGCTCTACCTGGCCCAGCGCCCCTCGCGCGGGATGATCCGCATGTTCGGGACCGATGCGATTACCCTGCCGCGCGACCGGCTGCCGGGGTTCCGCCGCCGGTTCGGGGTGGTCTTTCAGGACTTCCGCCTAGTCTCGCACCTCTCGGCATTTGACAATGTCGCATTGCCCCTGCGCGTCTCCGGGGTGGCCGAGCGCGATCTGGTCAAGCCGGTGGCCGATATGCTCGAATGGGTCGGGCTGACCGAGCGGATGCACGCCCAGCCGGCGCAGCTTTCGGGCGGCGAACAGCAGCGCGTCGCCATTGCTCGCGCGGTCATCCACCGCCCCGAAATGCTCATCGCCGATGAACCGACCGGCAACGTCGATCCGGACATGGCGGTCAAGCTGCTGCGTCTGTTCGAGGCGCTCAACCGGCTTGGGACTACCGTCGTGGTGGCCACGCACGACGTCCACTTGCTTAAGAAAGTGCCCGATTCGCTGATCATGCGGCTCGACAAGGGGCGGCTCTCGGATCCGACGGGCGCGCTGCGCTATCCGCCGCGTCTCCGGACCAGCGCACCGCCAACCGCGATGCCGGACTGACCGCGATGGCCTTTTCCTTCTCACTGCCATGGCGGCGCCGGACGAACGCCGAACTGCTGCCCGAAGGGCGGCTGTCCGGGCCGATGCCGTGGGTGATCGCGATCATGGTCGCGCTGACGGTGATTGCGGCGGCAGCGGGCCTTGCTTTCAGCAACACCGCGCGCAGTGCTTCGGACGACCTGGCCGGCGGGGTGACTGTGCAGATCGTCGACGCCAACCCGGTGAGCCGCGATGCGCAGGCGCAGGCCGTGGTCAAAGCACTGCGGGCCACGCCCGGTGTGGTTGAAGCATCGCTTGTCTCACAGGATGAAGTCAACCGCCTGATCGAGCCGTGGCTGGGCACCGCAGTGGGCGGCGATAGCGGCATCCCGGTGCCTGCGCTGGTCGATGCCAAGCTGCGCGATGCGGTAACCGGGGAAACGCTCGGCGGCCTCAGGCGCGCGCTCCATGCCGTTGCCCCGGCGGCGCGGGTCGATGCGCAGTCCAGCTGGTTGAAGCCGGTTTTCGGGGCGATTGATACGCTGCGCTGGCTCTCGCTGGCGCTGGTCGCGTTGCTTGGCGTGGCGCTGGCTGCGGCGGTGCTGCTGGCGGTGCGTAACGCACTGGGCAGCAACCGCGATACGATCGAGATTGTCCACCTGCTCGGCGGGACTGACGCGCAGATCGCGCGGATCTTCCAGCGCGCGATCGGTTATGACGCGGGGCTGGGCGGGATCGTCGGGCTGGCCTTAGGGCTGGTGGTGGTGCTGCTATTGGGCCAGCAATTCGCGGCGCTGGGCGCCGGGCTCGTCAATTCGGGTGCGCTCGAATGGAGCGACTGGCTGCTGCTCGTATTGATCCCCGTCCTTGGTGTGGTGCTGGCGATGGTCACTGCGCGTCAGACAGTGATGCGCGCCTTGCGCAAGATGCTGTAGGGGCGGCGCATGGTCCGACGTTTCATCTCCCTCATTTTGCTGGTCTGGCTGCTTGGCTTCATCGCCTTCTGCCTGCTGCTGGCCCAGCCGGCGGGTTCGGTGAAGACCGATGCAGTGGTGGTGCTGACCGGCGGCGCGGGCCGGGTTGACCGCGGCCTTGAGGCGCTGCGCAGGGGCTGGGCCCCGCAGCTGCTGGTCTCGGGCGTGGGGCGCGAGGTCAAGCCGCCTGAGTTCGCGGCGCAATTCAAGGTCAGCCCGGAGCAGATGGCCTGCTGCGTATCGCTGGGCTTTGCCGCGACCGATACCGAGACCAATGGCCGCGAGACGGCGATCTGGATGCGCGAACGTAAAGTTACCCGGATCCGCCTTGTCACCAGTGACTGGCATATGCGCCGCGCGGTGTTCGAGCTGCGTCACGCGATGCCGGGCGGGGTCGTTATGGTCGAGGACGCGGTGCCGAACCGTCTTGGCATGCGCACGCTGTTCCTCGAATATAACAAGCTGCTCGCCCGCTGGCTGACCCAGGCCGTGACCGGCTGAGATGGTTGGCGACCGCGCTCCCTCGCTTGCCGAAGTCCTGCGCAGCCTGTTGTTCTACGCACTATTCTATGCCGGCAGCGTGTTCATCGTGCTGGCCTGCGTCGTCACGCTGTTCCTGACCTCGCGCGAGACCTTTCGCCGCACGGTCGATAGTTGGTCGCTGTACCACCGCTGGTGCATGCGCAACGTGTTGGGCATCGAGATCCGGGTCGAGGGCGAGATGCCGCCGGGTCCGGTGTTCGTGGCGATGAAACACGAAAGCTTCTTCGAGGCGATCGACCTGCCGCAGGTGCTCGATTATCCCGGGGTCTTCACCAAGGCCGAACTGATGGGCATTCCCGGCTGGGGTCTGGCGGGAGATCGCTACGGCCTGATCACGGTCGAGCGCGAGCAGGGCGCAAAGACTTTGCGCCACATGATGACTGCGGCCAAGAAGATCAGCGGGCAGGGCCGCCCGTTGGCAATCTTCCCCGAAGGAACGCGCGTGCCGCGTGGTACCACGCCCGAACTGAAATCGGGTTTTGCCGGGATTTACAAGCTGCTCGGCCTGCCGGTGGTGCCGATCGCGGTCAATTCGGGTGTGCTCTATCACCGGCTGTGGAAGCGCGCCGGTGTGATCACCTACCGGATATTTTCCCCAATCCCGCCGGGCCTGCCGCGGGCCGAAGCGGAAGCGTTGGTCCACTCGGCGATAAACGTTTACAACGACTGATGACCAAACCCGACCGCCGCAACCCGCTTGAAGTTCTGGGCCCCGGCCTGGTCACCGGGGCGGCGGATGACGATCCTTCGGGCATCGGCACTTACAGCCAGGTCGGCGCGCAGTTCGGCTATGGAATGGCCTGGACGATGTTCTTCGGGTTTCCGCTGCTCGCCTCAATCCAGGCGATCTGCGCGCGGATCGGCGCGACCACCGGCAAGGGCATCGCGCAGAACCTGCGTCAGCACTACCCGCCCTGGCTGCTGCGCGCAGTGGTGGTGCTTTTGCTGGTCGCCAACGTTATCAACCTGGGGGCAGACCTCGGCGCGATGGGGGCGGTGCTGGTGCTGATCATCCCCGGGCCGGTGCTGCTGTTCACCGCGCTGTTCGGACTGGCCAGTGTCGTGCTCGAGGTGTGGGTGAGCTACGCGCGTTACGCCAGCATCCTCAAGTGGACCACTCTGTCGCTGTTTTCCTATGTCGCGGTGGTGTTCGTCAGCCACGTGCCCTGGAGTGAGGCGATCCGCAGTACGCTGATCCCAAGTTTCAATTTCGACAAGGACCACGCGATGGCACTGGTCGCGATCTTCGGGACGACGATCAGCCCTTACCTGTTCTTCTGGCAGGCCGGGCAGGAGGTGGAAGAGCAGCACCGCCGCCATGTAAAGCCGCTGATGGTCACCCCCAAGACCGCCGGAATGGAGCTGAAACGCATCCGCACCGATACCCTGGTCGGCATGGGTTTCTCGCACATCACCGCGCTGTTCATCATCATCGCCACCGCCGCGACGCTGCACGCCCACGGGATTACAAACGTGACCAGTGCGGCGCAGGCAGCCGAGGCCTTGCGCCCGATCGCCGGGCAATTTGCCTTCGCGCTGTTCGCGGTGGGGATCATTGGCACCGGGCTGCTGGCAGTGCCCGTGTTGGCCGGCAGTGCGGCCTATGCCGTGAGCGAGACCTTCGACTGGACCGAAGGATTGGACCGCCAGCCGCGCGAGGCCAAGGCGTTCTACGCGGTGATCGCACTGGCGACACTGGGCGGGGTGGCGCTCAATTTTATCGGAATCGATCCGATGACTGCACTGTACTGGGCCGCAGTGGTCAATGGGCTGCTCGCCCCGCCCTTGATGGTGGTGACCATGCTGATCGCGCGCAACCCTGCGGTGATGGGCGATCTCGTGATGGGACCTTGGCTCGAATTCGGCGGCTGGCTGGCGACTGCGGTGATGTGGCTAGTCGCCGGGACGTTTTTGCTCAGCTAGGCGCGCGTTACGCGGACCTGCTGGTTGACCATCTGCGCAATTCCGAAGCTCGACAGGAACGAGCTGTCAGCTGCGTCGCGGCCGACGCCGATGCAGGCAATTTCGTCGGGCCGGGCCATCCCGGTTGCGTCGACCAGATGCCACGCTCCGGCGAGGTAAACCTCGGCCACGGCATGGAAATCGGGTGGCTGAACATCGGGCGCGTAAACGCTGGCATAGCGCGCCGGTACCGCCGCAGCGCGGGCCATGCTGACCAGCACATGGGCATAGTCGCGGCACACGCCCTGACGGATCAGGAAGCTGTCCGCCGCTGAGGTCGAGGCATTGCTTGCGCCCGGAGTGTAAGTGAAATTCTCGGCGATCCAGTCGCGCATCGCGGCAATGCAGGCACCGCCGCGCAAAGAACCAAACTCGGTCTGTACGAAGGTTCCGAACAGGTCTGACGGGCAGAACCGCGAGGGCATCAGGTAATCGATCACTTCGCCAGGCAGCCTATGCGGCTCGGTCGGTGGGAGCGAAGCGATGTCGGTTACGGGGCGGTCGATCTCGACCACCGCGTGATAGTCGATCCTGAGTTCGCCGGTGCCAACGCGCAACCAGATCCGCTCACCGATTTCGTCATGCCCGGGCATCCGCGCAAAGTGTTCGACCGGGCTGATCCCGATGCCGTGCTCGATCACCCGCTGGTCGGGGGTCAGCGCGGCTTCGATCTGGAGCAACAGATCGGTCGGCTCGGTGTAATCGTACGCGAGCCAGGTTTCGATGTTGAGCGCCATGCTGCTCTAACCAGCGAGCGTGCAGTGGGTTGCCGGGATGCTCATGAATTTCCGTGATCGCTGCGGCCGAAGTCGGGGCGGTTATCGTCCTGACCTTCCTCGATGATCGAGCGGCGGATATCGCGGGTGCGCGCGAAGTGTTCGAACAATTGCTCTCCGTCACCCACCCGGATCGCCCGCTGCAGCGCGGTGAGGTCCTCGGTGAAGCGCTGGAGCATGGCCAGAACCGCGTCCTTGTTGGTCAGGAACACATCGCGCCACATGGTCGGATCGGACGCGGCGATGCGGGTAAAATCGCGGAAACCGCCGGCCGAATACTTGATCACTTCGCCTTGGGTCACCCCTTCGAGGTCCGAGGCGGTGCCGACGATGGTATAGGCGATGAGGTGCGGCAAGTGGCTGGTTACTGCCAGCACCATGTCGTGATGCGAGGCGCTCATCATCTCGACCCGCGCGCCGAGGCCTTCCCAGAACTCGGCCAATGCGGCGACCTGGTCGGGATCGGCACCTTCGGGCGGAGTAATGATGCACCAACGCTGCTGGAACAGGCTGGCAAAGCCTGCATCGGGTCCGGAGCGCTCGGTCCCGGCGACCGGGTGCGCGGGGATCACCGCAACGCCGGGTAGTGCGGCGGTGAGGGCTGCGGCAACGCTTCCCTTGCTTGAGCCAACATCGCTGACCACCGCTCCGGCAGGCAGCGCACCTGCGAATTCGGCCGCAGCTTCGCCCATCGCGCCGACTGGCACGCAGACGATCACCAACTGGGCATCGCGCACCGCATCGGCGGCGGTCGGGCAGACTTGGTCGACCAACCTGCGCTCGGCAGCTCGTTCACGGGTCTGCGGATCGGCATCGTAACCGGTGGTGCGCACGGCAGGCAGATGCGCCTTGACCGCCAGCCCGATCGACCCGCCCAGCAGGCCCAGCCCGATGATCGCAACGCGTTCGAAGCTCACTTCGCCGCCTCCGCCGCGCGGCGCAGGATCGCGGCGACGGCTTCCATTTCCTCAGCCGTGCCGATGGTGACGCGCACTGCCTCGGCAATGCCCGGGAACCAGCGGGTCATGTATCCCTGTTCGGCCAACGCGCGGTACGCAGCCTCGCCGCTCAGCGCGTCCTCGAAGACGACCAGCACGAAATTGGCCTCGCTCGGCACCATGCGCAGGCCGTGATTGCCCAGCGCAGCTATGGCGGCAGCAAAGCGCGCGCGGACTTCGGCGTTGTGGCGGCGCGAATGTTCGACGAATTGCTGATCGGCGAGCGCGGCGAGCGCGCCGGATTGCGCGGTGTTGGCGACGTTGAACGCGCCGCGCAGGCGGTTGAGGATGTCGATGACTGGCGCTGCCCCGGTGCCCCAGCCGACCCGTTCACCCGCAAGCCCGTAAGCCTTGGAGAAAGTGCGGGTGACCAGCACGTTGGGCTGGCTCGCGGCGAGGTCCATCGCACCGTCGTCATCCCCAGGCGCGACATATTCGGCATAGGCGAGGTCGAGCACCAGCAGCACATCGCTGGGCAGGCCCGCGTGCAGCCGGGCAATCTCGGCGCGCGGCAGGTAAGTGCCGGTCGGGTTGTTGGGGTTGGCGACCAGCACCACGCGCGTGCGCGTGCTTACCTTGGCAAGCAGCGCATCGACATCGTTGGCATAGTCCGTCGCGGGCGCTTCGACCGGCACGGCTCCGGCGCGGCGCGCAACGATATCGTAGAGCGAAAATGCGTACTCAGAAAACAGCACTTCATCACCCGGCCCGGCATAGCCGCTCGCCGCCAGGTATAGAAGTTCGCCCGAACCCGCGCCCATGATGATCCGCGTCGGGTCGATCCCGTAATGCGCGCCGATCGCGGTGCGCAGTTCGGCGCTGTCGCCATCGGGATAGCGCGAGGGATGCTGCGCTTTGCCGATGGCTTCCAATGCGAGCGGGCTGCACCCCAGCGGGTTCTCGTTGGCTGAAAGCTTGGCAACCACGCGCCCGTCATCGCCCGCGGCCTTGCCGGGTACGTAAGCGTGGATCCCTGCGATCCAGGGCTTGGGTGTGGGCGCATTGGTCATCGCGCGCAGCCCTTAGCAAGAATGGCGGCAATTGACAGAGGGAAGCGGCTCGCCCAATCGCTGGGGCTATGCCCGGGGCTGATCTCAACATCGTCAACGACACGCTGGTGCTGCCGGCGCCGCTGCCGCTCGACGGCGGGCAGGCGCTGACGGGGGTCGAAGTCGCTTACCAGACTTGCGGCACGCTCAACGCTGACAAGTCCAACGCCGTGCTGCTGTTTCACGCGCTGACGATGGATCAGCATGTCGTCGGCACTCATCCCAAGACTGGCAAGCCCGGGTGGTGGGCCAAGTCGGTCGGTCCTGGCAAGGTGATCGATACGGGCCGCTATTTCGTGATCTGCGCCAATGTGCTGGGTGGGTGCATGGGTTCGACCGGTCCGGCCAGCCTCGCCAGCGACGGCAAGCCTTACGCGATGCGCTTTCCGGTAATCACGATCCGCGACATGGTGCGGGCGCAGGTTGCCTTGCTCGATGCGCTGGGGATCGAGCAGCTCCACGCGGTGATCGGCGGCTCGATGGGCGGGATGCAGGCGCTGAGCTTTGCCGCCAATTGGCCGACCCGGACCCGCGCCGCACTGGTCATCGCCAGCACCGCGCGGCACTCGGCGCAGAACATCGCCTTCCATGAGGTCGGCCGTCAGGCGATCATGGCCGACCCTAAGTGGAAGGGCGGCGACTATGGCGGCAAGGGACCCGAAAACGGCCTCGCTGTCGCCCGCATGGCGGCACACATCACCTACCTGTCGGAAGAGGGGATGCACGAAAAGTTCGGGCGCAAGCTGCAGGACCGTGCGGAGAAGACCTTCGGGTTCGACGCCGATTTCCAGGTCGAAAGCTACCTGCGCCATCAGGGGCTGAGCTTCACCGACCGGTTCGATGCCAACAGCTATCTCTACATCACACGGGCAATGGATTACTTCGATCTCGCTGAGGAGCATGGTGGGCGTTTGGCAGATGCCTTCGC
>JANYEY010000059.1 GCA_025359685.1 Sphingomonadaceae bacterium
GGAAGTTCCTCCTCCAGCGCGGCGAGCCGGTTCTCTGCCTCAAGCCGTGCGGCTTCCGCTCCGCCTTCGCCGCGCGCGACGAAGCCGTCCCAGCGGCGCAGATGGCCAACGGTGGTCACCAGCCACTCGCCGGGAGCAAGCACGCGGCCATCGTCGGCTTCGGCAACGTGGACCAGCGCCAGCCTCGCAGCGAGTTGCAGCGGGCATTGGCTGACTTGTTCGGCAAGGCTGCCAGACACTGCCTTGGGGGTCGTCGCGCCAGTCCAGAAGCGGCCGTCCTCGCCTTGCGGCGCGGCACCGAGCAGCGCTTTGGCGTCGCGGCCCAACACCGCGGCAAGCGCGCGTTCGTAACCCGGCTTGGCGCGCAGCTGGTCAAGCGCCTGGGGCAGACCGTGCTTGCCCGCGGCCTGTCTCGCCCGAGCATCGCGGTCACGCGCCAATGCCTGGTGCTCGCGCTCAACCCCCGCCAATTCGGCCTTGGCCTGTGCGAGCGTCGCCCCGGCACTATCGCGGTCGGCCTGAAGCGTGGCTTTGCGTTCCTGCCGCGCAGCAAGCGCGGCTTGTGCGGCCTGCACCGCAGCGCGAGCTTGCTCGGCCTCGGCTTGGGCCACCTGCAGCGCGGTGTCAGGATCGCCTTCGCTGGCGAGATTCGCAGCAAGCTCGGCCTGCCGACGCTTCTCGCCCTCGATCCGTTCAAGCCGCTGACGCGCGGCAGAAAGTTCGGCATCGGCGACGCGCCATTCGGCTTCGACCCCGGCCTGATCGGCGGTGGCCTGCGCGAGTGCCAGTTCGGCCCCGCGCAGGTTGCGGTCAGCATCGTCGAGCGCGGCGGCGACGCGCGGACGGCGTTCTTCGTCCTCGCGGAGCGCGGTGTGCCCGGCGGCGAGATCGCGTTCCAGTTTGGCCAGCGCCTCGGCCGCATCGCGGGTCAGCCGGTCGGCCTCGCCGCGATCCTCTTCGAGCCGTTTATGTTGGCGATCGAGATCGGATAGGCGCTGTTCGGCGGCCTCAAGCTGGCTGGTCAGCGTCGCCATGCGGTGGCCATGCGCCGAGGCATCGTCGCGCCGGTCGGCCAGTTCGTCGCGTGCGGCGGCCAGCGCTTCGGCGGCCTTGTGCTGGGCATCCTGTGCTGCCTTCGCCGCAGTCTGGCATTCGGCGACTTTGGCATCCGCGCCCTGCGCCTCAGCGCGGGCGGCTTCGGCGGCAGCCGCTGCATCGCGCCAGCGGGCGAAGACCAGCCGCGCCTCGGCCAGCTTGATCTTGTCCGACAGTGCCTTGTAGCGCTCGGCGGCGCGCGCTTGCCGCCGCAGCGTGCCGATCTGCTGATCGAGCTGGCCCATGATGTCTTCAAGCCGGGCGAGGTTGGTCTCGGTCGCGCGCAGCTTCTGTTCGGCATCCTTGCGCCGCACGTGAAGGCCTGCGATCCCCGCCGCCTCTTCGAGCATCATCCGCCGCTCGGCGGGCTTGGCGGCAATCACTGCGGCAATGCGGCCCTGGCTGACGAGCGCCGGGGAATGGGCCCCGGTGGCAGCATCGGCGAAGACCAGCGCCACGTCCTTGGCCCGCACGTCGCGCCCGTTGACGCGGTAAGCGCTGCCTGCGCCGCGCTCGATCCGGCGCACAACTTCGAGTCCGCTGTCATTAACGGCACCGCCCGGGGAGGTGGTATCGGCGTGGAGCACCACTTCGGCGAAATCGCGCGGCGGACGCTGCGCGGTGCCGGCGAAGATCACGTCTTCCATCCCGCCGCTGCGCATCGATTTGGGCGAGTTTTCGCCCATCACCCAGCGGATTGCTTCGAGCAGATTCGATTTGCCGCAGCCGTTTGGCCCGACCACGCCGGTCAGCCCGGGTTCGATCCGCAGTTCAGCCTGCTCGACGAAGCTTTTGAATCCGCTGAGCTTGAGCCGCGTGATCCGCATCTGTTGTGCTACCGGCCCCCGCCCCGAGCCGGCTTAGCGCGCGCCGGCGGCGCGCAGCGCCTCAGCAATCTTGGGCCATTCGGACTGATCGGGCTGAAGCTGGAAGCCATTGATCACCAGGGTTGGCGTTTGACTGATCCCCGCTTCGTTGAAGGTCTTGAAGGTGTTCGAAATCTTCATCGCGTTGTCGGTGTTGGCAAGGCACGCATGCGCCTGATCGACCGACATCCCGCGCGCGGCGAAGAAGCTGGTGAAGCCAAGCACATCGGCCAGTGCTGGCAGACGCCGTGCCGGCGGCAGCTTGCTAGCCGCTTCGGCCGCGGCCTGGACCTTTGGATCATCCAGCAGCTTCACGAAATTGTCGTAGTTGCCATAAACCTGCTCGACCAAAGGGAAGAAGTTTTCTTTGGGCGCGCAGCGCGCCAGCATGGTCAGCGGCAGATCCTGCTGATGGATGTAGAAGCTGCGGTACTCGTAAGAAACCCGGCCCGAGGAGACGAATTCGCTCTTGATCGGGGTCATCGCTTCGCTCGCAAAACGCGCGCAGTGCGGGCAGGTGAGCGACCCGTATTCGACGAGCTTGATCGGTGCCGCGGGGTTGCCCATCAGCATCCCGCCGGTTGCGGTTGCGGTGATGGTGTCTTCCCAGGTCTGCCCAGCAGGCGGAGCGATCTTGGCGATTGCCGCGCCGGCTGGCGCATCGCCGGCCTTGTCGTCCTTTTTGCAGGCGGCCAGCCCCAGCGCGAGCGGAGCGGCAGCGAGTGCGAACAGCAGGTGGCGCGAACGGATTGCGGTCATGGGCTTGTCGGATCCTTGCTTCGAGTCGTGAAATTTAGTCGGTAATGCGCTTCGACAGAAGGATCGGCCGGGCTTCAGCCGTGCTTCTCCACAAGTGATTCACTGCGTCTGGGTCGTCACGCGGCTGGCCGGTATCACGGGAAGCGCCGATAATGCCGTTGGAGCCGCTGCCCCGCCGGCCAGCGCCGTATCGATCAGTGACTTCAGCGGTTCCCAGGCATAAACGGTCTGCAACGCCCCGTTGATCATGAAGCTGGGGGTGCCCGTCACGCCGATTGTCGTCCCGGCGTAGTTGGTCTGGCTATTGAGCCAGTCGAGTTTGGTCTGGTCGGCCAGGCAAGCATCGAGCTGCTTGGCGGTATAGCCGCGGGCCATCATGATCTTGAACAGGCCAAGATCGCGCGCGGCCACCTTGCGCTGCGCGGCCGGATTGCTCTCCAAGGCTTGCCAGCGGGCTTGATAGTTCGGATTGGCCGGCGCCCTGAACCACGAAGTTTGCGCGCCAAGCAAAGCCGCTTCGTTGGGGAAATACCGCCCCTTGTCGCCGCACAACATCAGTAGAGTGGGGATTTCATCGAGCGCCACGCGGATAAACGGCCTGAGTTCGAGCGACACCTTGCCTTGGCGGACCAGTCCCGCGGCCAGCGGAACCTTGCTCTCTTTCGAGAATTCCGCGCAGTGCGAACAGGTTAGCGAAATGAATTCGACCACTTTCACCGGCGCGTCGGGATTGCCCATCAGCGGGAACCCCTGATCGGTCATAGTGATCGTCTGGTCCCAGTGCGGCCCGGCCGGAACAACCGGTGCCGCGGCGCGCTTGCGCGGGGCGGGCTTGGCCAAAGCGCCGAGCGGCAGTGCGGCGATCAGCAGACCGGTGGCAAGGGCAGCGATGAATTTCTTCATTGTCAAAAGCTCGCGTCGATTAGGGGCCGCAGCTCTGCCCAGCTATGGGCATTATCGAGCAATGTGCCGTTGATGAGGAAACTTGGGGCAGTTTTGATGCCGAGCGCATACCCGGCTTTGCTTTGCTCGCCAATCCGGTTTGCGAGGCTGGCGTCGCCCAGACAGGCGTCGGTTGCCGGGCGATCGAAGCCGCGGCTTTCCATGATCTGGTAGAAGTCCATGTCGTCCGCCACGGCGCGGCCGCGAGACAACAGCGTCCCGTAAGTCCAGCGTTGCTTCTGTGCCGGTCCGGCCCGGTTCAGTGTGGCACGCCAGCGGTCTTGGCTGCGCAGCAGCGCCGAATGGTTGAGCGCGAACTTCTCTGGCGCTCCGCAATCGGCCAGCATCGCCGCCACCTGGTCGACCGGACTCTGGACCAGGTGCCGCACCTCGATCGCCACCTTGCCCGAAGCAACATAGCTGATCTGCAGCGCTGCGTCGGACTGCATTTCGAAGGTTCCGCAATCGGCGCAGGTGTAGCTCATATATTCGGTCAGCCGCACCGGCGCGTCGGGATTCCCGATCAGGTGGCCGCCATCGGGCAGGAGCACAACCGTATGCGTCCAGCCCACGGTCTTGGGCGCGGTTGCAGTAAGCAGCAGCGTGGCGGCAGCCAGCAGGACCACGCGGGCGTATCGCTTCACTGCTTCTCGTCCTCCGCCGCATTGCCAAGGCTGCGCGCGAGTGATTCAAGCACCGTGCGCAGTTCGGGATCGCCGATGTCGCGCAGGCTGTCCCCCAGTTCGAACGGGATCGGCCTTAATGACGGCGGCGCTGTCGGACGTTCCTTGGCCGGCGGCGGCTGAACCGCACCTTGCCGAAGCTTGACCTTGACCACCGCGTTGTAGCCAAAGAAGCGGTTCACCCGCTCGATGATCTCGGGGATCACGTGGCTGATCATCGGGGCGTGCGCCGGAACCACCAGCAGCTGAAGGATGCCCTCGCTCTTTTCGCCCGGGGGAAAGCGGATTGCTTCGGGCATGCACACCCGGGCGTGGCGCTCACCCACGATTTCGGGCCAGCGGGTGACCACGCTTGACTGAACGAAGCCGAATTTGCGGAAGGCGGTGCGGCCCACTTCGGGCATCAGTTCGGAGATCGGCCGCGCTCCGCTGCCTCGTGCGCGCTCGAACCGGCGCGGTGCCGGTTTCGGTGGTTTGCCATCCCGTTCCATTGTGCGGCTGCCAATGCCATAGCGCCGCGATGGACGCCAGCGCCGAGACGATTCCCGAGAAGCTGCTCGGCTGGTACGATGCGCACCACCGCAGCTTGCCATGGCGCAGCCCGCCGGGCGCGCTGCCGCCGGATCCCTACCGGGTGTGGCTGTCCGAGGTGATGCTGCAGCAGACCACCACCGCTGCGGTTGCGCCCTACTTCGCCAAATTCCTTGCACGCTGGCCGACCGTGGCGGCGCTGGCCGCAGCCGACGAGGGCGACGTCAAGGCTGCGTGGGCGGGGCTGGGCTACTACGCCCGCGCCCGCAACCTCATCGCCTGCGCCAAAGCAGTTGCGGCGCGCGGCGGCGACTTTCCCGATAGCGAAGCCGAATTGCGCAAGTTGCCGGGGCTCGGCGCCTATACCGCCGCCGCAGTCGCCGCGATCGCCTTTGGTGAGAGAGCCGCGGTGGTCGATGCCAATGTCGAGCGGGTGATCACCCGGCTCAATGCAATTGCAATCCCGCTGCCTCAGGCGCGCACGCAGATTCTGGGCAAGGTCGATGCCATTACACCCGCCGATCGTCCCGGTGATTTTGCCCAGGCGATGATGGATCTTGGCGCAACCGTGTGCACCCCGCGCGCGCCCCGCTGCCTGCTGTGTCCGCTGTCCGATCATTGCGCGGGCCGCTCGCTTGGTCCCGAGAAGTTCCCGGTGAAGCTGGCCAAGGCAGCCAAACCGCAGCGTTCAGGACAAGCCTTCTGGATTGAACAAGACGACCAGGTCTGGCTCACCCGCCGTGCGAACACGGGCATGCTGGGCGGGATGCGCGCGCTACCCGACGATGGCTGGTCAGCGCGGGGCGACGGCGACGCGCAGGCCCCGCTGGACGGCGATTGGACCCCGGCGGGCAGCGTCCGCCACGGCTTCACCCATTTCGATCTTGATTTGCAATTGATGGTTTATTCAGGAGCCGATTGCTCTAGGCTTGATCCACAACAAGGCGAATGGTGGGCATTAGGTCGGCTGGATGAGGCCGGTTTGCCCACACTGTTTGCCAAGGCAGCGCGGCTGGTAACGGCGGGCGCCGCCACGGGGAGAACGATTGGTGACTAAGCTCGATTTTTCACGCCGCGATATGCTGAGGGCCAGCGCCTTGATGGGCGGGGCCGGGGTGATTGCCGGTCTCCCGCTCGGCGCGCAGCTGGCCCGTGCGGCCGAAGCGGCGGGGATCGAGGCGCAATGGCCCGCAGTGACCGCGATGCTCGATCGCTACGTCAAGGCCAAGAAGGTTTCAGGCATGATCGCAGCGCTCGGCTGGCGCGATGCGCCGCCCGGGTACATTGCGCGCGGCAAGGAAGGCTTCGACGATCCCGATGCCGATGGTCCCGAAAGCCTGTTCCGCGCCTATTCGATGACCAAACCGCTGACCGGCATGGCGGCGATGATCCTGGTCGATGAGGGCAAACTGGGGCTCGACCAGCCGCTCGCCGACTTTGCGCCCGAATTCGCAAAGATGCAGGTAGCGATCGATCCGAAGAAGAGCCTCGAATCCCGCCCCGCGACAACCTTAATCACCATCCGTCACCTGCTGACGCATACCAGCGGGCTGGGCTATCCGGTGGTCGGGCGGGATAAGGTGAGCGAAGCGTTGCGCTTGCTAGGGGTCAACCCCGGGGCGATTTCACGGCGCAAGATCAAGGGCGTCAACGATGGTCCGCCCAACCCTGGCCCTGACGAATTTCTCCGCCGCACCGCCTCGGTGCCGCTGGTCGCCGAACCCGGAACCAAATGGTCTTATTCGATCAGCCTCGACGTGCTTGGGCTGGTGATCGGCCGGGCTGCCGGGACAAGTTTCGAAGCGTTCCTGACCGAACGGATTCTTGCTCCTTGCGGAATGAGCAGCAGCTATTTCCAGATTCCGGCGAGTGCTTCCGGGCACCTGACCACCAATTACGGGTTCTTTCTTGGCCGCCCGGTCGCGATCGACCGCCCCGGCACCTCGGTTTATGAAACCGCGCCGGCCTTCGCGTTCGGCGGATCGGGGCTGGTCACCTCTCCGGCCGACTACGACCGGTTTCTGGCGATGCTGGTCAATCGCGGCAGAAGCGGCTCAAACCGGGTGATGAGCGAGGCCGCGGTTGCCCGCGCTACCTCCAACCTGCTGCCCGACCATGCTGACCTTACCGGCAGCTACGTTGAGGGGCAGCAGTTCGGCGCCGGCGGGGTGGTTGGGACCGGCAAGGACGAAGGCCTGTTCGGTTGGTCGGGGGCCGCCGGGACAGTCGGCTTTGCACAAATGAAGCTGGGCCTGCGGACCGGCCTGTTTGTGCAATATATCCCGTCGAGCAAGCTGCCGATCCTCAAGGAATTCCCCAAGGCGGTGGGGGCCGACTTGACCGCGATGCAGGCGCGCAAGGCATGAGCGCCCATACCAACACCAGCACCATTGCCTTCTCCGGCGCCGGGCTCGACCGCGCCGATCACATCCGCTCCGATCCGGCCGCGCTCGAAGCCCTGATGGACTGGCGCGCGCGGCTGTTGCGGCTCGACGGGCTTGATCCGGTGATCGATCCCGAAGGTCAGCTGACCTGGGGCACACTCAGCGATGCTGCAGTCGATAGCGAACTGGTGTTCCTAGGCCTCGCGGGCGAGAAGGCCTGCTTCGCCGAAGTCACGCAAAATCTTGCGGGCAGCGTCGCCCCGGCCAATCCGCGGCTGTGGGCGGCGATGGCGGCGCTCGATGCGCATGAATTGGCGACTTACGGCGGCGCCCGGGCCTTGGTCGATTGGCACGCGCGGCACCGGTTTTGCGCGCGCTGCGGGGCGGGGACCGTGCTCGCCAAGGGCGGGTGGCAGCGCAATTGCACCAGCCAGGATTGCAAAGCCGAACACTATCCGCGGGTCGATCCGGTCACGA
Organism: Sphingomonadaceae bacterium; assembly: GCA_025359685.1. GTDB lineage: Bacteria > Pseudomonadota > Alphaproteobacteria > Sphingomonadales > Sphingomonadaceae > Novosphingobium. The sequence continues at coordinate 7,738 of JANYEY010000059.1, forward strand.
TCATGCTGGTCGAGCACGAGGGCCGGGTGCTGCTTGGCCGCCAGCCGCGCTTTCCGCCGCGGCGCTTTTCCGCGCTGGCCGGCTTCGTTGAACCGGGCGAAACGATCGAGGAAGCGGTGGCGCGCGAAATCCACGAAGAAGCGGGCCTGCGCGTGCGCGATGTTAGCTATGTCGCCAGCCAGCCGTGGCCGTTCCCCTCCAGCCTGATGATCGCCTGCCATTCGCATACTGACGATCCTGCGATCACCATCGACATGACCGAACTCGACGAGGCCGACTGGTTCACCCGCGCCGAAGTGGTCCAGGCGATGGCCGGGGACGAAGCCGCGCGGTTCATCGCCCCGCCGCCCTTCGCAGTGGCGCATCACCTTTTGAAATGGTGGCTCGAACAATGACCCAGCCCAAAAAAATGACCATCGACATCTATTCGGATGTCATGTGCCCGTGGTGCATCGTCGGATATTCGCAGCTGCAGAAGGGGCTGGCCGAGTTGAAGGGCGAAATCGAGGCCGAGATCCGCTGGCTGCCGTTCGAACTCAATCCCGATATGCCGCCCGAGGGCGAGGAGAGCGTGGCACATATTGCCCGCAAGTACGGCCGCACCCTTGAACAGGCCGCGGCGGGGCGGGAACAGATGGCTGCCGCAGGTAAGCGGGCGGGCTATGACTTTGGCTATCAAGGTCCTGCACCCGAACCGGCGGCCATGCTGCGCAACACCTTTGCGGCGCACAAATTGCTCAAGTGGGCGCTGATCGAGGCCGGGCCTGAAGTGCAGAACCGGCTCAAGCTGGCGCTGTTCGACGCTCATTTCCAGCAGCGCCGCAACGTGGCCGACGCGCAAGTGCTGGTCGAACTCGCGGCCGTGCAAGGGCTCGACGCGGAAGGTGCGCGCGCTTCGCTTAGTGACGAGACGCTCGGCGCGATTGTCCGCCAGGAAGAAGCGCAGGCCTTTGAGATGAATATCTCGGGCGTGCCGGCAATGATTGTCCAAGGCAAATACATGATCCCCGGCGCGCAAGAGCCCGAGGTCTACGTCAACGCACTTCGCCGCGTCGCAGCGAAAGGGCTTTAGCTCGTCAGCAGCTTGAAGCCGGACAACACCAGCACCCCGGCCAGCGCCGGGCGCAGCAGGTTATCGGGCGCGCGGCTGGCGAGCAGGCTGCCCACGATCACTCCGGGAATGGACCCGATCAGCAGGTTGAACAGCAGCGTGCCGTTGACGTCACCGATGAACCAGTGGCCAAACCCCGCAACGAAGGCGAGTGGCACGGCGTGGGCGATATCGGTGCCGACCAGCCGCGCCACCGGCAGGCGGCGGTAAAGCATCAGCAGCACGGTCATCCCGATCGCCCCGGCGCCGATCGAGCTGATCGACACCAGCACGCCCAGCACTGCGCCCAGCACCACGGTCGGGACCAAGGCCAGATCCGATGCGACCGGGTGGTGGGTCGCGCCGTAAGCCATCAGGCGGCGCTGGAACAGGATGCCGGTCGCGGTCAGCAGCAGCATGACGCCGAGCACCACCATGATCACGTGATTGGCCGGTTTGCCAAGATGGATGAAGCTGTTGAGCGCCACCAGGGTCACCACTGCCGCAGGCAGGCTGCCAGTGGCGAGGCGGCGCATCACTTTCCAGTCGACCGTGTCCTTCCAGCCGTGGATCGCGCTGCCGACCGATTTGGTGATCGCGGCGTAGAGCAGATCCGTTCCCACCGCGGTTTGCGGCGAAACGCCGAACACCAACACGAGCAGGGGGGTCATCAAGGATCCGCCGCCGACGCCGGTCAGGCCAACCAGAAAGCCGACGAGAAGCCCGGCCAAGGCGTGCAGGGCATCGAAACTTTCGGCATACGGCATGAAAGCGATCTCCCGGCGTCAGCCTAGCCCCGTGCCACGGGGCATGGTACGATCAAACGCAGCAGTTCTGTAGCGCGGGAAAGCCCGGCTATCCAGCCAATCAGACCAGCCCCAGCCGCGCCAGATCGCTCGCCAGCTTGCCCGGGATAACATCGCCCGCGGTCTCGCCTTCGGCCAGATCACGCGGCGCGTCCTCGCCCGCCAGGTAGCGCCAGCCCTGATGGGCGCGTTTGGGCTGCGGATAGACGTCGATCAGCTTGGCTGAAATGACGATGTTGGTCTTCCCGCCCTCGGCCTCTTCGAAGCGCAGGATTTCGCTCCGCGCGACCAGCTGGTGCTTGTAGATCCAGAACAGCGATCCGCCCTGTTCGATCTCCGCCGCGCGTTTGGGCAGATAGCGGGTGGTCAGCTTCGCGACGTCGCCGCGGTTCTGGAACCAGGTGTGCAGTTCTTCCAGGCTCTGCGCGCCATAAGCGACCTTGGTCAAGTGCAGCGGCATCAAGCGAGCCCGGTGAGCACGGCGAGGCCGAGGAACGAGAAGAACCCCATCACGTCGGTCGCCATCGTCACGAACACCGCCGAAGACACTGCCGGATCGATCTTGAGCTTGTCGAGCGTCACCGGCACGAGGATGCCCGCGAGCCCTGCGACAAGATTGTTGATCAGCATCGCCGCGGCAATCACCATGCCCAGCAGCGGATTGCCAAAAATGAGGCCGACGCCGGAGCCAATGAGAATCCCCAGCGAAAGTCCGTTGGCACAAGCGATCGAAAATTCGCGGATGATCATGCGCCAGGTGTTCGAACTGGTGATCTGATTGGTGGCCAGCGCGCGGACCACCACCGCGAGCGTCTGCGTCCCGGCATTGCCGCCCATCCCTGAGACGATCGGCATCAGCACCGCGAGCAGCGCGAATTTGGCGATGGCGCCCTGAAACAGCCCGACCACGCTGGAAGCAATGACTGCGGTGCCAAGGTTGACCACCAGCCAGGTCAGCCGGGTGCGGATGGTGTATTTGATCGGCTCGTTGATATCGCCGTCGCCCGCGCCGGACAGCAGCAGCGCGTCTTCGCCGGCTTCTTCCTGGATGATGTGGACCACGTCATCGACCGTGATCTGGCCGACCAGTCGCCCGTCCTCATCGACCACCGCGGCCGAAATCAGCGCGTACTTCTGGAACCGCAGCGCGACCTCTTCCTGATCCATCGTCACCGGGAGCAGGGTCTGTTCGCGGGCCATAACGTCGGTTAGCGCGATGCTGCGCGGGGCGCGCAGGATCCATGACAGTGCGCAGGTCCCGACCGGGTGATGCCGCGCATCGACGATGAAAATTTCCCAGAATTCGTTGGCCAGATCGTGGCCTTCGCGCAGGAAATCGATCAGATCGCCGACCGTCATGTGCTCGGGCACCGCGACGAAATCGCGGCTCATCAAGCGTCCGGCGGACTCTTCCGGATAGGACAGCGCGGTCTCGATCGCGGCGCGGTCTTCGGGCTCCATTTCGGCGAGGACGGCCTGCTGGTCGTCCTCATCGAGATCTTCGAGCATCGCCACCGCGTCGTCGGTGTCGAGCTGTTCGGCGATGTCCGCCACTGCGCCGGCGGGGAGCGATTCAACCAGCAGTTCGCGGACGTGATCGTTGAGCTCGGCGAAGACCTCGCCGCTCATCAGGTCGCTGATCGCCTTGGCCAGCGCCGGGCGCTCGTCAGCCTCGATCAGTTCGAACAGATCGGCGACGTCAGCGGGATGGAGCGGTTCGACCAGATCGTAGACCAGCCCGGTTTCGCCCGCATCGAGCGCGTCGCGCACGCGCCGCACGAATTTTTTCGTGAGGGTGTTTTCCTCGTCGAGCCGCTCATCCACGCGCAGATCGGCGGTGGCATCTTCGGCCGCATCGCTGTGCAGGGAAACGAGATCTTCGGGAGTCATCGGCGCCGGTCTAGGCGCTCAAAATGCAAAAGCAACCGGGTGCGCGCGGCGGGAGGTGACTTTGCCCCTGCGCACCCTATATCACGCTGCGAAATCCAAGGAGAGCTTCACATGGCCGACGAATACCTCACCCTCAGCCTCAGCACCGGCGGCGACGTCAAGATCAAGCTGCGCCCTGATCTGGCCCCCGGCCACGTCGCCCGCATCAAGGAGCTGGCCGGCGAAGGCTTTTATGACGGGGTGAAGTTCCACCGCGTGATCCCGGGCTTCATGGCGCAAGGCGGCTGCCCCGACGGCACTGGCATGGGCGGTTCCAAGAAGCCCGACCTGCAGGCCGAATTCAACAACGAACCGCATGTCCGCGGGGTCTGCTCGATGGCGCGGACCAATGCGCCGCACAGCGCCAACAGCCAGTTCTTCATCGTGTTCGATGATGCCAGTTTCCTTGACCGGCAGTACACCGTGTGGGGCCAGGTGGTCGAAGGCATGGACAATGTCGACAACCTGCCCAAGGGCGAACCGCCGCGCGAGCCGGGCGTGATCACCAAGGCGACCGTCAGCGAAGGCTGATTAGGGGGTGGGCGTTGCCGGCTGAACCGGCGGCGCCCGCCGCACTTTGAGCACCTTGACTTGCGGGTCGAGCATCTGGCCCTTCATGTATCCCTCGCCCTTGGTGGCAGAGCGCGGGGCATCGTAGATCTTGCGCACCACATCCATCCCGCTGACGACGTGCCCGAACGCGGCATAGCCCGCGCGGGCATCGGGATCGGGAGAGGCCGGATTGGCATCGAACGAGGTCAAGTCCGACAGCAGGATCGAGAAATCGGCGTTGGCCGTGCCCGGCGCCAGCCGCGCCATCGACAGCGTCCCGGCTTTGTGAGTCAGCCCGGTCACCGTGGTCGGCTCATGCGCAATTGGCTTCATCAGCCGCGCCGGAAACTGGTTGAGCCCGCCTTGCAGAACCCCGTTGGGCTCGGTCCCCCAGTTAAGGTGCATTGCGCGGTAAAAGGTCATCCCGTTATACCGCCCGCTATCGACATAGCGCATAAAGTTCTCGGTCGTGATCGGGGCGTGCTTGTGATCGAGTTCGAGGACGATCGTGCCCTGCTCGGTGATCATTTCGACCAGCACGGTATCGCCCAATGGCGGCGGGGGTGGTGGTGGGGCCTTCTTCGCCTTGGTCGCGCCAGTCAGCGCGAGCAGGGTGGCGGGCAGGGCGGCAAGAACGAATCGGCGTTTCATGCGGCGATGATGCCGCAAAGCCAGCCGCTTAGCTACAGCCCGGCGCTCGCGATCCAGTCATGGAAGATCCGTACCGCGCGGATTTCCAACGCGTGGGGGCGGCAGATGAACCAGTACGAATAGGGACTTTCAACCTCGATATCGAACAGCTTTGCCAGCCGGTTATCCTGACTGCGGCGGAAGTGATCATCGTGCATGATCGCGACGCCGAGGCCATTGGCGGCGGCTTCGAGGATCAATTGGCCCGAGTCCATGTGATCGATCGCCGCCGAGGCGAGGCTTGGCATGCCCAGCGCGCGCTTCCACGCGACGAAGCTATCGGGCAGTTCGGTGTGGATCAGGAAGGTCTGTTTTCCCAGGATCTCGGCATCGGGATTGTCGCCGATCTCTGCCGCCAGCGCTTTCGAGGTGAACGCGTAAACCTGGTTATGGTCGAGCCGCACCGCGTGGAACGCCGGGTCGGGCTGCTTGGCGAGCACGATCGCGGCGTCGAGCGTATCGCCGACGCGCGCCTCGGGATGCGCCGCAGTATCGAAATCGATGTGCAGCCGCGGGTGGGCCTTGCGCAGTTCGGGCAGGCGCGGGAACAGGCGCTGGGTGCCGAACAGCGGCAACACGCCAAGGTGCAGGCGCAAGACCTTGGAATCTTCGACCTGACCTTCCACAGCGGCGGCCAGTTCGTCGAAGCGCAGGCTGACCGCGTCATAAAACGCATGGCCATCGTCGGTAAGCTTCATCGCCTGGTGTTGGCGGGTGAACAGCCGCTTGCCGATGAAGTCCTCCAGCGCAGCCACGCGCCGCGACAGCGCCGAGGGGCTGAGGCCGAGCTCGTCGGCTGCAGCGCGCGCGGAGCCAAGCCGGACGATCCGGACAAAAGCTTCAATTGCGCGCAGCGGAGGAAGGCGGCGGATGGCCAAGCGGCTAGTCCTCGCTCTCGCTTGGCGGCAAGGGCGGGTGCAGCCGCAGCCGCGTAACGCGCTTTTCGTCGCCCGCGATCACTTCCAGCTTCCAGCCGCTGGCATGATGCAGCATCGCGCCGGGGCTGGGCACCGCTTCGGCGAGCATGAAGGCGAGCCCGCCCAGCGTATCGATATCCTCTTCGACCACCGCCAGCCGCGGATCGATCAGCGCGCCAACTTCATCAAGCTCGGCCCGCGCATCGGCTTCCCACATCCCGCCATCGAGCGGGACCAGCATGGCTTCGGGCGCATCGTCGTGCTCGTCTTCGATCGCGCCGGTGATTTCCTCGACCAGATCCTCGAAAGTGATGATCCCGTCGGTGCCCGAATATTCATCGACCACCACGGCCAAGTGAACCCGGCTGGCGCGCATGTCGTTGAGCACGTCGAGCGCATTGCGCGCCTGCGGCACGAACAGCGGCTGGCGCAGCAGCGTGGTCCAGTCCTTGGGCACCTTGCTTGTCGCAAGGAACGCAAACACATCCTTGATCAGCACCACGCCGATGATCTCATCGAGCGTTTCGCCATATACCGGCAGGCGCGAATGGCCGTGTTCGGCGAATGAGGCGACCACGTCCTCCCATGTCGCGCTGGCCGGGATCGCGATGATCTCGCCGCGCGGAATCGCCACGTCGTCGGCGTCGTGCTCGCTGAAATGCAGCAGGTTGCGCAGCATCTGACGTTCGAGCGGGGAGAGGTCGCCGTCGCCGTCGGGCGCGCCGCCATCTTCCTCGTGTTCGTCGATCGCTTCTTCAAGCTGGGCGCGCAACGACTGGTCGGCCTCGCCCATGCTGAGCGCACGGCGTAGCATCCGGCTCAGCCAGGTTCTACTATCGCCATCTCCGGAAGTGCCCTCGGCCATTAAATGCCAGAATCCCTAGGTCTCGTCGTGGTCGCCATATGGGTCGGCAATGCCCATCGTGGCAAGCGCCTTAATTTCGAGATTTTCCATTTCGCGCGCATCTTGGGGCGAAGTTTCGTGATCGTAACCGGCGAGGTGGAGCAAGCCGTGAATCAGCAGGTGCGTGGTGTGGTGTTCAAGGCTGATGCCCTTGTCCGCTGCCTCGCGCTCGCAAGTTTCGTGCGCCAGCGCGACATCGCCGAGTAGTTCGGGTGGGCCATCGGGAGCGAGCGCCAGCAAGTCTTCGCGCTCGAGCATCGGGAACGACAGCACATTGGTCGGCTTGTCCTTCCCGCGCCATTCGCGGTTGAGGGCTTGGACGTCGGCATTGCCTGTGAACACAAAGCTGGCAGACAATCGCGGGTTGCCAAGTTCGGGAACGAGCTCGGCGAGCGAGCCTGCGGCACGCACAACCAGAGCCTCCCAATCGGGCGGCACAGGCCACGACGAATCGATGTCTAATGTCAGCATGGTTCGGCCTTAGCAAAGAGGCATAGGCCTCCCGTCCAATTTCCGCAGCCTTTCAGAACTTCTTCGACTTTTTCGGCTTTGGTGCGGGTACCTCGGCAATGGTTATGCGCAGCAGTTCGCTCAGCCAGTCGGCATCGTCCCAGCGCTCGGCATCGATCAGCAGGCTGGGCTTGGCGCCGGGGTAGGGCGGGGCTTCATTGGGCTCACCAATAAAGGCCCGGCCCCTTGCCGTTGGTTTGACGAACAGCTGGTCGTTGCAAATCAATGCGACGGTCTTGCTGCCACATTGGAGGGCGTATTCGCCGAACATTTTGCGCGCGGACAGGGCTGCAACCGAGGTCAGCTGTTCGAGCAGGATGTCGACTGTCCGCTGATCGGTCGCCATCAGGCATCCTTCCCCTCATATGCGTCGACGATCCGCCCGACGATCGGGTGGCGCACCACGTCGCCCACGGTGAACCGGGTCACTGCGATGCCTTCAACTCCCTCAAGCCGCCCGACCGCGTCATTGAGCCCGCTCATCGGCGGACCGCCCGGGATATCGACCTGCTTGGGATCGCCGCAGATTACCATCCGGCTGTTTTGGCCGAACCGGGTGAGGAACATCTTCATCTGCGCGGGTGTGGTGTTCTGCGCTTCATCGAGGATCACGAAGGCGTCGGCCAGCGTGCGCCCCCGCATGAAAGCGATCGGCGCGATCTCGATCTCGCCCGAGGCAATGCGGCGCTCGACCTGTTCGGGCGGCATGCAATCGTACAGCGCATCGTAAATCGGGCGCAGGTACGGATCGACCTTCTCTTTAATGTCGCCCGGCAGGAACCCGAGCCGTTCGCCCGCCTCAACCGCTGGGCGGCTGAGAATCAGTCGCTGGACCGAGCCAGTAATCAGCTGCGATACGGCTTGCGCCACCGCAACATAGGTCTTGCCGGTACCCGCTGGGCCGAGCGCGAAGATCATATCCTTGCTGGCCAGCGCTTTCATGTATTCGATCTGCATCGCGCTGCGCGGGACGATGGTTTTCTTGCGGGTGCGGATCATCACGCCTTGCGCGCCGTCCTCGCCCGAGACAATTCCTTCGAGCGTCGGTTCGGCCGACATCACGATCAGCGATTCGACCACGCCGGCGTCAAGTTCCTGCCCGCCCATCAGCCGCTGGTGCATACCTTTGAGCACATCGCGCGCGCGGGCGACGGGTTCTTCCGGTCCTTCGATCTGCACCCGGTTACCGCGTGCCGCAATATAGACCCCCAGCCGGTTTTCGATCTGGACCAGGTTGGCATCGAACTGGCCGAACAGCGCGCCGAGCACGGTCGCCTCTTCGAATTCGATTTCGCTTTTCGCGCGGGGCGGAGCGGGGCGGACGGGGGCATGATCGGATGCGCCATGATAGGCGCGGGGCTGCTTGCGGGACATATAGGGTGGAGCGCACTCCCTTCGATAAGGCCGCCCATCGCCGCGATAGACGCAGGGAACAAGATAGGCCCCCGCGAGTTTGTGGCAAGAGACGATGGTCGGTAAGCTGCAGGACAGCCTGCCTTTTTGCACAGTCATCGTTGACTGCGACAGCTGTCGCATTGGTGCGCCATTCGTGGACCATGGCTGACCGAAAGGTTCCCGACCGGTTCAGCGGACGCCGCCTACACCCGCTGCATCGTCCCAGGCGATGACAGCATCCGAAGGAGAATATCCATGCGTAAGATTCTCATTGCCGCCCTTGCGGCGTCAACCCTCGTCCCGGCGATGGCCAGCGCGCAGAGCGCCGGCGAAGTGCGCCGCGGCCAGCAGGAAGTCCAGCGTGATCAGCGCGATGTCCGCGAGGCCCAGCGTCAGGGTGATTGGCAGAAGGCCCAGCGCGCGCGCCAGGAAACCCGCGAAGACCAGCGCGAAGTCAACGAAGACTGGCGTGATTATCGCAAGTCGCACCGCCAGGTCTTCCAGCGCGGCACCTACAACGCCCCGCGCGGCATGCGTTATCGCCCGATCAGCGTCGGCTACACCTTCCGGCCGGCGTTTTATTCGAACCGCTACTGGCTGAACGATTACCGCAGCTATCGCCTGCCCAACCCCGGCTACAACCACCGCTGGGTGCGTTATGGCAATGACGCCGTGCTGGTCGACATCCGCACCGGCCGCACCCTGCGCGTGATCAACGGGTTCTTCTGGTAATATTCAATTTAACCGGCGTTGCGGCCCGTGGGAGTGATCCTGCGGGCCGTTTCGTTGATGCTCAGACCAGCTGCGCGGCGAGCGAATTGCCGAGCGCTTCGTTCAGCCTGACCTCGGCCAAGTCGCCAATCGCGGCAGTGCCAGTAAAATGCGCCGATTGCAGCCAGGGCGTCTTGCCCAGCCATTGGCCGGGAGACTTGCCCTTGCGCTCGACCAGTACGGTGCAGGTGCGCCCCACCGAGCGTTCGTTGAACTCGCGCTGACCGGCGCTGATCGCGGCTTGCAGGCGCTGCAATCGCTCATCCATTACTTCGGGCCGAACCTGACCATCCATGGTCGCCGCAGGCGTGCCGGGGCGCGAAGAATACTTGAAGCTGAAGCATTGCGCGTAGCCGACCTGTTCGACCAGCCGCACCGTCTCTTCGAATTCGGCATCGCTCTCACCGGGGAAGCCGACGATGAAATCGCCCGACAGCGCGATATCGGGCCGCACCGCGCGGACCTTGTCGAGCACCGCGAGGTAGCTTTTAACCGAATGGCTGCGGTTCATTGCCTTCAATACCCGGTCGCTTCCCGCCTGCACCGGCAAGTGGAGGAACGGCATCAGCTGGGGAATGTCGCGGTGCGCCGCGATCAGCCCATCGGTCATGTCGTTGGGGTGGCTGGTGGTGTAGCGGATGCGCGGCAGGCCCGGGATCAAGGCCAGCGCCTCGATCAGCTTCTCCAGACCGCGCCCGCCTCCATCGCGCGCCCCCGAGTCATGGTAGGCGTTGACGTTCTGGCCAAGCAGCGTGATTTCCTTCGCCCCGGCATCGACCACCCGCTGCGCTTCGGCGACTAGATCAGCGAACGGCCGCGAAATCTCGGCGCCGCGGGTATAGGGCACCACGCAATAGGTGCAGAACTTGTCGCACCCTTCCTGCACGGTGAGGAACGCTGCGGGTCCGACCTTGCGGCGTGCGGGCAGCGCGCCGAACTTGGTCTCGGCGGGCATATCGGTATCGATCGCGCGCTCACCCTGCGCAGCTCGGCCAATCAGTTCGGGCAGGCGGTGATAGACCTGCGGGCCGACCACCAGGCTCACCGACGGGGCACGGCGCATGATTTCCTGCCCCTCGGCCTGCGCGACGCAGCCGGCCACTGCGATCATCGGGCTGGTGCCATCGTCGCGCTTCAAGCGGCCGATGTCTGAGAAGACCTTCTCGGTCGCCCGCTCGCGGATGTGGCACGTGTTGAGCACCACCAGATCGGCATCCTCGCCATCAGCCGCCGGAGCAATCCCCTGCCGGTCGAGCAGTTCGGCCATGCGCTCGCCGTCGTAGACGTTCATCTGGCAGCCGAAGCTCTTGACCCGGTAGGTCTTGGGGGAGGCGGGTGCAGTCATGCGGCGCGGCCTATAGCGCTGCGTTACGCGGATTCCAAAGCTTCATCGCGCGGAGCCTTGTAGCCGACCATCGGCAGTTCATAGCGGAACGGGCGCAGCGGTTTACCCAGCGCCGCGATCAGCCGCTCCTCGATCTGCTTGCGCGCCTGTGCGGCAATGTTCTTCCGGCCGGGAAAATCGTGCGGATCGAACGGGTCGAGGAAGCACAGGTTGACCGTGAATGTGCCGGGCCGGGCGAAGATCCGCCGGGCATTGTTGATCCCGGTTTCCTGGTCGAGCCAGGCGATCCATTCGGCCACCGGGCCATAGTCGATCACCACCGGCTGGACCAGCATCTCCGGCGGTGGCGGTTCTAGGACGCTGATCATGCTGGTCTTGAAGGGCAGCAGCGAATGTCCGTCGGTCACTGTGCCTTCGGGGAAGATCACCACCGACCAATTATCGGCCAATGCCTCGCGCAAGGCATTGATCTGCTCGGCAATGTTGAGCTTGGCTTCGCGCTTGGTGAACACAGTGCGGTTAAGCCGCGCCATCCAGCCCAGCATGAACATTTCGCCGATTTCCGCGCGCGCGACGAAGGCCGATCCGGTTATCCCGCCCAGCACCGGAATATCGAACCACGACACGTGATTGGGCATGAAGAACACGTCGCGCTTCAGCGGCACCCCGTGGACCCGCACCCGCGCGCCGACCACCCAGGCCGTCCAGCGCAGGAAATACATCGGGAAGGGTGAGCCGTACTTGATCAGCCGGAACAGGTAATGCAGCGGCACCACCACCAGCATGGCCAGTCCCAGCAACAGCGAACGACCCCAGATCCTGAGCTCACCGGTCAGGCCGACCGGCAGCGGCGTTCCTGCGGCAGCGATCGGAATTGCTTCGTTTGAATCGAATCGGGGCAAGCCGGACATCTTGAGCAGGTCCTAGCCAGCCAATTGTTTCAGCATCGCGTCGCGCGCGGTCTGGGCGATGGTCTTGCGGTTCTCCAGCGCCGCCCCGGTGAGTGGCGGGAGGAAATGCACGGTCAGTCGGACCGGCTTGCTGCGCGCAAGGATGCGCAGGAAATTGTCGAGCCCGTGCTCGTCGCCCACCCACGCAATGTCGGCGGCCTCGTGCCCGTAGTCGAGCAGCACCGGCTGGACTGCGATCCCCGCCGGCAGCGGCTCGGATGCGGAGAGCAGCGAACTCTTGAATGGCAGCAGCCCGGTGCCGTCGCTGGTGGTGCCTTCGGGAAAGATGGTCAGCGCGCCGCTGTCGCTCAGCGCGGCGCGCACCGCTTCGACCTGCTCGGCGACGCTGGTGCGATCGTGCCGGGCGATGAACACCGTCCGGTTCATCCGGCACAGCCATTTGAGCAGCGGCATCGACGCGAGCCCGTCATGTCCGACGAATGCGCTCCCGCTGGCTGCGGCCAAGGCCGGCACGTCGATCCAGCTGACATGGTTTGCGATCAGGAACACCCCGCCGCGCGCCCGTTGGCCGCGATAGGACAATTCCACCCCGGCCAGCCACGCGGTCCCGCCAAGGAAGACGCGCGGCCACGGGTTAGGCAGGCGCAGGATATGGCTGACATAGTGGAGCGGGATGCAGGCCAGCAGCAGCAAGACCATGCCGGTCAGACGGATCGATGCACGGGCCTTGCCAAGCAACGACATTTGCCGGGGCTGGACGAGCGCGGCTGCCATCAGGTCTCCCGTTCCAGCCGCACGCCGAACAGTTCCATGCGGTGGTCGACCAGCCGGTAGCCCAGCTTCTCGGCAATCTGGCGCTGCAGCGCTTCAAGTTCTGGATCGACGAATTCGATAACCTTGCCGGTTTCGACGTCGATCAGGTGATCGTGATGCGCCTCAGGCGCGGCTTCATAGCGCGCGCGGCCATCGCCGAAATCGTGGCGATCGAGGATGCCCGCTTCCTCGAACAGGCGCACCGTGCGGTAGACGGTCGCGATCGAGATGCGTGAATCGATCGCCGCGGCGCGCTGGTGCACGTGCTCGACGTCTGGATGGTCCTCGGCCTCGGACAGGACGCGCGCGATGACGCGGCGCTGCTCGGTGATCCTGAGGCCGCGCTCGGCGCAGAGGGCTTCGATGTCGATAGGCTGGTGCACGGGGCTGGGAAGATCCTCAAACGAATGGCCCCGCCAATCATAGATGGGCGGGGCGATTCTTCAACTGCTAGCGCTAACGATCAAGCAACCTTGGGCTTGCGGCCGCGCTTCACCCCAGGCTTGCGTCCCAGGCCGATCTTCTTCGCCAGTTCACGGCGCTTCTCGGCATAGTTGGGGGCAACCATCGGATAGTCGGCGGGCAGGCTCCAGCGTGCGCGGTACTGATCCGGGGTCAGGTTGTAATGCGTCATCAGGTGGCGCTTCAGCATCTTCAGTTTTTTGCCGTCTTCAAGACAGACGATAAAGTCTGGCTTGATCGACGACCTGATCGATACTGCCGGTTCCGGCATCACTTCCACCGGGACCACGGCCTGGCCCAGCATCGCCAGCGCGCCGTAGACGTTGGTAATCAATCCCGAAACGTCTTCGACCGCGACATTGTTGTTGCTGACATGCGCGGCGACAATGTCCGACGTCAGCGTGATGAGCATTTCATTCACATCGGCATGGGTTGCATCCATGACCAATTCCTTTCGTAGTAACGACCCAAGCTACCTTCAAATTTCGACAGGCGAAATCCGGCTAAGCCCATTTGCGGGCGCGCACAAGTCAAATTGGCCGGGTTTTAAACAACCTTACCAAAAGTTCATTTGGTTTAATCGTTTGCAGTGTAATCCTGCTGCAGTTGGCAAGCAAATGTCAGGGCATCGAGCCGCTCACCGTTGCTACTGCGATAATAATTAGGCCTTTCGCCAATTTGGGTGAAATCAAATCGGCGATAGAGATTCTCGGCTCGATTACCTCTCCTCATCTCAAGCAGAGCACGCGATGCCCCCCGTGAGCGAGCTCCGGCCAGAAACTGTTCAAGCAACTGGACCCCGTATCCATTCCGGCGCGCCGGAGGAATGACCCCAATTAGCAACAGCTCTTCTTCGTCAAAGGCAAAGCGCGAGAGGAAGAAGCCGGCGCAGCGATCTTCTTCCATCACAAGGCCGTAGTGACAGTTGCCCAGTACCAGCGCGTCTTCGATCTGGCGGCGGGTCCAAGCCTCGCCGAATTGCGGATCGAACGCCAGCGCCATGACCGCCATGATCTGGTCGAGGTCGTCCGCCGGGGCGCTCAATTTGGCGCCCCTGGCAGCCGCGCGTCAGGGGCGCGGCCATAATCGAGCTGAACCGAAGCGGTGAAGTCTTCCGCGGACAGCAGACCGATCATGCCCGCATCGGGAAGCAGCGGCAGCGCGCGGCCCACGCCGCGCAAGGCAATCAGTGCCTCGGCCTGCGACCCGGCGACAACCTCTGCATCGAGCAGCGCTGCGGCCTCGGCCGGGGTGCGCGATTGGGGCGGGATCAGGCATTGGCCATCGTTGCCGAACTGGCTGACGAACCATTCGCCGTGACCGCCGGTCATCGCCACGCCAACGGCGCTCGCTCCGGCTTGTTCGCGGGCCATTGCGGCGATCAGTGCGTGGGTCGAATAGCCGGCGATCTCGGCCCGCCAGGCGAGCGCCAAGGCGCGTGCGGCGGCAAGGCCAACCCGCAGCCCGGTAAAACTGCCTGGGCCGAGCGAGACGGTAATGCGGTCCGCCTGGCCCTTGCCCGGCAGCGCGGCGATCATCGGGATCAGCGCTTCGGCATGGCCGCGGCCGAGCACGCGCGCGGTGCCGCCCAGCAGCGCGCCCTGCTCAAACAGGGCGACCGAACAGTTCTCGGTCGCACATTCGATGGCCAGCAATCTCATTGCACTAGCGATAGCGCGTCAGGCGACGCGGTTGAAAGCCTCGAAATCCGGACGCGGGCTGCGCTCGAAGATAGTGGCGGGGTCGCCATAGCCCAGCGTCGAGATGAAGTTCGACTTCACGCGCGGGGTATCGGCGAAAAACGCCGCGTCGACCGCTTCGGGGTTGAAGCCCGACATTGGCCCGGTATCGAGCCCGAGCGCGCGCGCGGCCATGATCAAATAGGCGCCCTGCAGCGACGAATTGCGGAACGCGGTGCTGTCGCGCAGCGGCTCATTGCCGGCAAACCAGCTCTTTGCGTCGGCATGCGGGAACAGCCACGGCAACTGCTCGTGGAAATCGAGGTCCATGCCGATGATCACACTGACCGGTGCGGCGAGGATCTTGGGCGGATTGGCCCCGCCGGCACAATCTGCCAGCTTTTGCTTGGCTTCGGGCGTGGTCACCCAGATGAGGCGCGCGGGCAGGCAGTTGGCCGAGGTCGGCCCCATCTTCATCAGGTCCCAGATCGCCTCAAGCTGGTCGAGCTCGACCGGCGTATCGAGATAGCCGTTGTAGGTTCGCGCGGTGCGGAACAACTGGTCAAGCGAAGCGTCGGGCAGAGGCAGGGACATTCGGTTCTCCGGGTACTTCAGGTCAGGTGACTCAGGCGGCGCGGACTTCAAGAACTTCGGGGACGTAATGCTTGAGCAGCGATTCGATCCCGTGCTTGAGCGTAGCGGAGGATGACGGGCATCCTGCGCAGGCGCCCTGCATGGTGAGGAACACCACCCCGTCACGGAAGCCGCGATAGACAATGTCGCCGCCGTCGTTGGCGACTGCCGGGCGAACGCGGACCTCGATCAGTTCCTTGATCTGTTCGATCACTTCGGCATCGGCGGGATCGTCGTCCATCGTCTCGGGTTCGGCTGGAACGCTGATGCCCGAGGCGTCAGGGCCCGCGAACAGCGGCGCGCCAGTGATAAAGTGATCGAGCAGCAAGGCCACGACCTGCGGCTTCAGGGCCGACCAATCGACCCCTTCGCCGGCGGTGACCGAGACGAAGTCGCGCCCGAAGAACACACCGGACACGTCGCCCTGATCGAACAGCGCCGAGGCGAGCGGCGAGGTGGCGGCGCTCTCCGCATCGGGAAAGTCGCGCGTGCCAGCGGTCATCACCGGCTCGCCGGGGAGGAACTTGATGGTCGCCGGGTTGGGCGTGAGTTCGGTTTCGATGAACATGATGCGCCGTATGTAAGGAGCGCGCGGCATCGCGGCAAGGGCGTGGCTGCTTGGGCAGGGGCAACAGGAACTTTAGGGCCTGCCACGCAATTCTGCGGTTATTCACTGGCCAGTCAGTTACGCGCTGCCTATATCCGCGCCTTATGCACGTGACCTCTCGCGCCCAGCGCCTGCTCGCCTTCTTCGTTCCCGCCTTGGCTCTGCTGCTCGCCCCCGCGCTCGACGCGGCGAGCGCGGCCACCAAAAAGCGCGCTGCGGCCCCAGTCCTTGCCCCCAACCGGCCCGACGTGCCGTGGCTTTATCGCGGCAGCGACATTCCGCAGGACCCCGAATGGATCTTCGGCGAGCTGCCCAATGGGGTACGCTATGTGGTGCGCAAAAACGGCGTGCCGCCCGATCAGGTTTCGATCCGCATCCACATGGACGTCGGCTCGATGTTCGAAAGCCCAACCGAATCGGGCTATTCGCATTTGCTTGAACACCTTGTTTTCCGGCAGTCGAAGTATCTGGAAAACGGGCAGGCCATCCCGGTCTGGCAGCGGCTGGGGGCAAGCTTCGGCAATGATACCAATGCCCAGACCGGGCCGCTCAGCACCACCTTTCAGCTCGATCTGCCGAATGCCAATGCGGCCAAGGTCGATACCAGCCTGAAACTGCTCTCGGGCATGATGATCGCGCCGACCCTGTCGGAAGCCAACGTCCGCACCGAAGTGCCGATCGTGCTCGCCGAAAAGCGTGAGCGCGGCGGCACCGCCGAACGCGTGGTCGATCAGCAGCAGGCCACGCTGTTCGCCGGGCAGAAGATGGGCTCGCGTCCGGTGATCGGCACCGAGGCAACGCTTAACGCCGCCAATCAGGACAGCGTGCGCGCCTATCACCAGCGCTGGTATCGCCCGGAAAACTGCGTGATCGTCGCGGTCGGCGATATCGATCCCGAAGTGCTCAAGGCCGATATCGCCAAGTGGTTCGGTGACTGGAAGGGCGTGGGCCCGCGCACGCCGGAACCCGCGTTCGGCGATCCGGTCGCGCCCAAGGGTGCCAAGGGCGCCGCCCCGGTCGGAGCGACCAAGGTCATCGTCGAGCCCAGCCTGCCGCGCCAGATCGTCTATGGCGTGCTGCGCCCGTGGCGGCTGGTCCACGATACGATCGTCTACAACCAGGGGATCATGGTGGATTCGCTGGCGCAGGCGATCATCAATCGGCGGCTCGAAGCCCGCGCGCGTGCCGGCGGCAGCTACCTGTCCGCGCAGGTCAGCCAGGAAAAGACAATGCGCTCTGCCGACGTGACCTATGTCGCGATCACCCCGCTGGGGCCCGACTGGAAAAGCGCGCTCACGGATACCCGCGCGGTGATTGCGGACGCGATGACCCGCCCGCCGACCCAGGCCGAGATCGACCGCGAGGCCAAGGAATTTGGCGTCGCCTTTGAAAGTTCGGTTGAACAGCGCCGCCTCCTGCCGGGCTCGAAGCTGGCCGATGACATGATCGCCGCGCTCGATATCCGCGAGACGATCGCGTCCCCCGAAACGGTGCTCGACATCTTCAACCGTTCGAAGTCGATGTTCACCCCGGCCAATGTATTGGCGCACACCCGGCGGCTGTTCAGCGGCACGGTTACGCGCGGGATCTATGTCACGCCCGATGCCAAGGAGGCGACGGGCAGCCGGCTCGCGCTGGCACTGGGCGGCACCGTGGCCGCCAACGGCAATTCGCGGGTCGATGCCAAGGGAATCGACTTCGCCTCGCTCCCGCCAATCGGCGCGCCGCAACAGCCCACCGCGACCAAGCCCACCGGCTTGCTTGAGATCGAGCAGCTCGATTTCGCCAACGGGGTCAAGGTTCTGCTGTGGCCGACCGATAACGAGCCGGGGCGGGTAACGCTCAAGGTCCGCTTCGGCGCGGGCTGGCGCGCGTTCAACCCGCAGACCGCGCCTTATTCCACGCTGGGCAATCTGGCTTTGGTCGGGTCGGGCGAAGGCAGCCTTGGCCAGGAGGAACTCGACAAGTTGACGACCGGCCGCAAGATGGGCTTCGATTTCAAGATCGATGATGGCGCTTTTACTTTCTCGGCCGATACCCGCGCCGCCGATCTTGACGATCAGCTCTACCTGCTGGCCGACAAGTTCGCCTCGCCGCGGTGGGACGCCAATCCGGTGCTGCGCGCGCAGGCCGCCGCGCGGATCAATTACCAGAGCTTTGCGACCAGTCCGCAAGGTGTCATCCAGCGTGATCTGAAGTTCTACCAGCGCGGCAAGGACCCGGTCTTCGCGACTCCCACGCCGGACCAGATTTCGGCCACCACGCCTGAAGGGTTCCGCAGCGTGTGGGCACCGATCCTGGCGCAGGGGCCGATCGAAATTCAGCTGTTCGGCGATTTCAAACGCGATGCAGCAATCGCGGCATTGGCCAAGACCTTCGGGGCGCTGCCGCCGCGCGGCAATCTGCCCGCGACCACCGCGCCGGCGAGCGCGCACACGCTTGCTGCTTCCGCCGATCCGGTGGTGCTGTTCCACAAGGGCGACCAGAACCAGGCCGCGGCGCTGATGGCCTGGCCAACCGGTGGCGGGGTGACCGACATCCGCGAAAGCCGCCAGCTCGAAATCCTCACCCAGGTCATCCAGAACCGCATTCTCGATGCAATGCGCGAGAAGCTGGGTGAGAGCTATTCGCCGCAGGTTGCCAATGACTGGCCGATCGATCTCGACAGCGGCGGCACGGTGTTCGCGCTGTCGCAGATGCAGCCCAAGGCGGTGCCCGAATTCTTCGCGGCGGCGGACAAAATTGCGGGCGACCTGGCCACCACTCCGGTAACCCAGGATGAACTGGACCGGGTGATCGAACCGCTCAAGCAGCAGCTGACCCGCGCTTCGACCAGCAGCGCCTTCTTCATGTACCTGCTCGAAGGCGCGACGATCGATCCGCGGCGCTTTTCGACCGTGCGCGGCATGATGGCCGACTATACCGAGACCACCCCGGCGGCGATGCAGGCACTGGCGAAGAAGTACCTCACCCCGGGCAGCAGCTGGCGCATGGTGATCCTGCCCGAGGGCCAGACGCTGAGCTCGGTCATGCCCGCGGCCAAGGCGGGCGGACGGTAGCACCGCGCACACGAAACAAAATTGCGCGAGCTAGCCTGCGCGCTTTGCATGTTTTGCAATCGCCAGCACATGGGGCTATGGGCGCGCATTCGATTCACCGGAGCAATTTGACGTGGCGCAGAACTGGACCCCGACGAGCTGGCAAGACAAGGAAGCCCGGCACTTACCGAGCTATCCCGATGCCCCCGCGCTCGACCGGGTCCTGGGCACACTGACCAACTTTCCCCCGCTGGTCTTCGCTGGCGAGGCGCGCGCGCTCAAGGCCGATCTGGCCCAAGTGGCAGCGGGCAAGGGCTTCCTGCTGCAGGGCGGGGACTGCGCCGAAAGCTTCGCCGAGTTTCACCCCAACAATATCCGCGATACCTTCCGCGTGCTGCTGCAGATGGCAGTGGTGCTGACTTTCGCGAGCAAGCAGCCGGTGATCAAGGTCGGGCGCATGGCCGGGCAGTTCGCCAAGCCGCGGTCGTCGCCGGTCGAGGTGATCGACGGGACCGAACTGCCAAGCTACCTGGGTGACAACATCAACGGGATCGAGTTCACGCCTGAAGCGCGGATTCCCGATCCACAGCGGCTGCTCCAGGCCTATTCGCAAAGCGCCTCGACGCTTAACCTGCTGCGCGCGTTCTCGACCGGCGGCTATGCCAACTTGCGCCAGGTCCACCAGTGGACGCTCGATTTCATGGGCCGCAGTCCGTGGGCCGACCGGTTCGCCGAAGTGTCAAACCGGATTGGCGAGGCGCTCGATTTCATGGCCGCTTGCGGGATCGATCCGCAGACCGTGCCGCAGCTTCAGGGCACCAGCTTCTACACCAGCCACGAAGCGCTGCATCTCAAGTACGAAGAAGCGATGACCCGGCAGGATTCGCTGACCGGCGACTGGTACGATACCTCGGCACACATGCTGTGGATCGGCGATCGCACCCGCTTCGAAGGATCGGCACATGTCGAGTTCCTGCGCGGCGTGGGCAATCCGCTTGGTTTCAAGTGCGGGCCGAGCCTCTCGCCCGACGAATTGCTGCGCCAGCTCGACGTGCTCAATCCGGGCCGCGAAGCAGGGCGGATCACGCTGATCAGCCGCTTCGGCGATGACAAAGTCGAGGCCGGGCTGCCGGCCTTGGTGCGCGCGGTGAAGCGCGAAGGGCATCCGGTGGTGTGGAGCTGCGATCCGATGCACGGCACCGTGATCAAGGCCAATTCGGGCTACAAGACCCGGCCGTTCGACCGCATCCTGGGCGAAGTGCGCGGGTTCTTCGCGGTGCACCGCGCCGAAGGCACCCATGCCGGCGGCATCCACATCGAGATGACCGGGCAGGACGTCACCGAATGCATGGGCGGGGCGGTGGCGATCAGCTCGGAAAGCCTCGCCGACCGCTATCACACCCATTGCGATCCGAGGCTTAACGCGGCGCAGTCGATCGAGCTCGCGTTTTTGCTGGCCGACATGCTCAATCAGGAAGCCGTGGACCGCGCCCAGCGCGCAGCCTGACGTAATATTCTAACCGTTCGTCGCGGTATTTTTGCCATAGTCGCGTACTAATCGTGCAGTGCAGCATGGCGCGGCTTGCCGCATCAGTGCGGGCTGGTAACGCTTTGGTTCCTTGTCGACACGCCTATTCGAAGGCGGCGGCAAGTGAGGGTAACCCAAGGGGAAAGCTATATGAAACTCTTCGCACGCCAGCTACTTGCCGGGGCGGCAATTACTGTTGTGACCGCGATGTCGTCGACCGCGGCACAGGCGCAATCCACTGCGCCGGATGCCGCAGCTTCCAGCGACGAGCCTGCCAGCGAGATCATCGTCACCGGTTCGCGCATCCGCCGCGACCCGCTGAACGATCCTTCGCCGGTGGTGCGCCTGGATAGCGAGGCGATTGCCCAGACCGGGCTTACGTCGGTAGCTGACGTGCTGCAGCGCCTGCCGGGTTCGGCCGGCGGCCTTAACACCCGCTTCAACAACAGCGGCAACCTTGGCAACCCGCCAGACGGCGGCGGCGTTGGTGCCGGTTCGTCGACGATCGACCTGCGCTACCTTGGCGCCAAGCGCACGCTCGTGCTGGTCGATGGCCTGCGCTACGTCAGCGGCGCTTCGGCCAGCGGCATTCCCAACGCGGTCGATTTGAACTCACTGCCCGATGGCATGGTGGACCGGATCGAAGTGCTCCAGTCGGGCGCTTCGCCGCTTTATGGCTCGGACGCGATCGCGGGCGTGGTCAACATCATCACCAACAAGACGCAGCGCGGCTTCCGCGGTTCGGTCCAGATGGGCGAATACCTTGGCAAGGGCGACGGCAAGACCGGTGCGTACCAGCTGAGCTACGGTGCCGGCAGCGATCAGGTCCACGTTGTGGCCGGAGTCAGCTATGTCGGCGCGGGCTCGGTCAGCGCACGCGATCGTGACATCTCGCAGTTCCCCAACCCGGGCCAGACTTCGTGTTCGGACCCGATCGGCGGCTGCTCCAGCGCAACCCCGCTGGGCCGGTTCCTGGTCCTTGGCCGGAACCTGACGCTCAAGGCGCCGGTGATCGGGCAGACCCCGGTTTACGATCCGACCCTGGTCGGCGGCGACTTCAAGAACTTCACTTCGGCTGACCGGTTCAATTTCGCGCCGTACAACTACTTCCAGACCCCGAACCAGCGTTACGGCGGCTTCGTCAACACCCGGGTGGAATTCAGCGACGCGCTGAACCTGTCGGTAAAGATGGTCTACAACCACCGCCACTCGCAGAACCAGGCAGCCTTCCTGCCGCTGTTCGTCGGGCCCGATGCCGGTAACGGCAACCTGCTCGATACGATCTCGATCGATGCGACCAACCCCTACAATCCGTTTGGCGTGACGCTACAGTCCGGCCTCAACTCCAACTTTACCTCCAACGGACAGGTAGCCAATTACAGCTTCATCGCTCGCCGCCTGGTTGAAGCCGGGCAGCGCACTTACACCCAGGATGTCGATACGCTGACGCTGAGCGCCACGCTCGACGGCAAGTTCCAGCTGTTCGGCCATGACTGGTACTGGGATGCCAACGCGGTGATCGGCCACAACGATGCCAAGCAGCTGTTCACCGGCAACGTCAACGCCGCCAAGCTGCAGCAGGCGCTTGGTCCGGTTGCGTTGTGCACCGGTTCCTGCGTCCCGTTCAACATCTTCGGCGGGCTGGGTTCGGTTACCCCGCAGATGTTGGCCTTCGTCGGCTTTGACGAATATGACCGGTCATCGCAGCGGTTAAGCGACTTCGAAGCCAACCTGACCGGTACGCTGTTCGAACTACCGGCCGGCCCGGTCGGCATCGCGCTCGGTTTCGAACATCGCTATCAGTTCGGTTCGTTCACTCCGGATCCGATCATCCAGGCCGGTCTCGGCGCGGATATCCCGGCGCAGGCGGCCAGCGGCAGCTTCAAGGTGGATGAATTCTACGGCGAAATCCGGGTTCCGCTGCTGAAGGACACCCCGTTCTTCAACATGCTCGAACTATCGGGCGCGGCGCGTTATTCGAAGTATTCCACTTTCGGCGGCAACACCTCGCTGACCGGCGGCGTGCAGTGGAAGCCGGCGGCTGACCTGCTGCTTCGCGGATCCTATGCGCAAAGCTTCCGCGCACCTTCGATCGGCGAACTGTACGGGGCGCAGTCGCGCTTCGACCAGCCGCTGTCCGATCCGTGCACCAGCGCTGCGGGCGGGCTGTTCCCGACCAACGCGACGGTCAAAACCAACTGCATCGCCAAGGGCGTGCCGTCGAACGGCAGCTATGTCGAACCGCAGGGCGGCCAGCTGCCGGTCCTGACCGGCGGCAACCCGAACCTGAAGCCGGAAACCGCGCGGACCATCCTGGTCGGCGGGGTTTACAGCCCGGCCTGGGCTCGTGGCGGTGCGCTCAGCAACTTCAGCGTAACGGTCGATTATTTCGACATCAAGCTGAAGGGCGCGATCAGCTCGATCGGAGCCGACGTGCTGCTCAGCCGTTGTGCGCTGACTGGTGACCCGCTGAGCTGCGCGGCAATCATCCGCACGCCGTCGGGCTTCATCTCGTCGATCAACGGGGTGCTGCTCAACACAGGCACGATCCGCAGCCGCGGGCTCGATGCAGCAGTCAACCTGCGCACCGGCGCGCCGGGTGGCAGCCAGCTCGGCCTGACGCTCGCCACCAACTTCCTCTTCCAGTATGATGAAGGGGTTCCGGCGACCAACGGCACGACCACGACCAGCTACCTCGGTTTCGAACGCGGCAGTCCTGACCAGGCCTATCCGAAGTTCAAGGCCACCGGCACGGTCGATTGGACCATCGGTCCGGTCAAGGCGCTGGTAACCGGCCGCTATATCGGCCCGGTGACCGAGATTCAGGACACGACCAAGAACCTGAATTCGCGGTTCTACACCGACTTCCAGCTGCAGTTCTCGCCGGGCATGTTCGATCGGCGGATGACCTTCACGCTGGGCATGAACAACGCGTTCGACGTCGATCCGCCGGCCTGCTTCAGCTGCAGCCTGAACAACTACGATCCCACGACCTACGACGTGCCGGGCCGCTTCGGCTACGTCCGCGTCTCGTACAAGATGTGATTCTACACGTGCCCGTTGGGGTGAGGGGAAGGGGCGGCCTTGGCCGCCCCTTCTTTTTGCGGCAGGAGGGCAGCATGAACAGAACTGGCCAAGCCCGATGATTGCTCGCGAACTGCTCGGCACCGCACAAGTCCCCGATGGCGAGGAGTTGAAGCTCTTCCGCCACGACCGCGATTTCATGATCGTGCTGGGCTACAACGAACTTATGAGCACGCGCATGCGCACGTCCGAGGAAGCGCTCGCGACGATGACGATCGAGCGGCTTGAAGGGGTGCGCGATCCGCACCTGCTGGTCGGCGGCTACGGCATGGGCTTCACCCTGCGCGCCGCCCTGGCCAAGGTGGAGGGCAATGCCCGCATCACCGTCGCCGAACTGGTCCCCGAAATCATCGAATGGGCGCGCGGCCCGATGGCCGAATTGACTGCGGGCTGCCTCGATGATCCGCGCGTGCGGCTGGTGCGCGGCGATGTCGCCGAAGCGATCCTGCTCGCACCCGAACTACTCGACGCGATCCTGCTTGATGTCGACAACGGCCCCGACGGGCTGGTCCGCGCCGACAACAAGCGGCTCTATTCGAAAGCCGGGCTGCACAACGCGCGGAAAGCTCTGCGGCCGAGCGGCATCCTCGCCGTCTGGTCAGCCGACAAAGACCCCAAGTTCCGCCGCCGGATGGAGGAGTGCCACTTCGAAGTCGAAGAAGTCGAAGTCCGTGCCCGCGCCAACGGCAAGGGCCCGCGCCATGTGATCTGGTTTGGGCGGACCGAGCATTAAGGCAACAACAGTGTCGATCCCGTGGTCTTGCGCGACTCCAGGTCGCGGTGGGCCTGCGCGGCTTCCTTCAGTGGATAGGTCTGTCCCACGGTGACGCTAAGCTTGCCGCTGCTCACCATCGCCCACAGCTTGGCCGCGCCGTCCATCGCCTCGGCAGGTTCGCGGTAATAGTCGAACAGGGTCATGCGGGTGACGAACAGCGAGCCATTTTGCGCCAGAACGCCCAGGTTGACCCCGGTCACCGGGCCGCTGGCATTGCCGAACGAGACGATCGTGCCGCGCCGCCGCACCGATTTGAGCGATGCCTCCCACATCGCCGCGCCAACCCCGTCGTAGCTGACCGCGACGCCTTCGCCGCCGGTCAGTTCGCGGACCTTGGCGGCAAGCTCGGCATCGCCCGAAAGCAATACCGTTTCGGCCCCGGCCTCACGGGCAAGCGCCATCTTTTCCTCGCCGCCGACGGTGCCGATCACCCGCACTCCGCGCGACGTCAGCCACTGAACCAGCAGCTGCCCGACCCCGCCGGCAGCCGCCGGAACCAGCGCCCATTCGCCTGCACCGAGCGGCGCGCAGCGTTCGGCCAAGGCTTCGACCGTCGCGCCCTTGAGGAATACCGCGGCGGCGGTCTGGCTGTCGATCGCATCGGGCAGCGGGAAATACTGCATCGCCGGGGCAATCCGCGCGCTGGCATAGGCGCCGAGCGCGCCGAAGGTCACCGCGCGCTGGCCAGGCTTGAGGTGCATGACCCCTTCGCCGACCGCCTCGACCACCCCGGCGGCTTCCATGCCAAGGCCAGTGGGCATCGCAGCGGGATAGAGCCCGGTGCGGAAATAGGTGTCGATGTAGTTGAGCCCGACCGCCTCGTGCCGGATGAGGATCTCGCCCGGGCCAGGAGCGGGGAGGTCGACCTCTTTCCACTGGATTACCTCGGGTCCGCCGGTCTGCTCGATGAAAGCTTGGGTCGCGCGCATGGGAAACTCCTTTGCGGTCCAGTCTACCTCTTTGCACGCGCAACAAAAGTGCTAGCCTGCGAAAAATTCAAACTGGGGTTCTTCGATGCGCAAACTGCTTGTCCTGTCGCTTCTCGCTGCGGCCGCGCCGCTTCTCGCCCAGGCGCCAGCGCCGATCGATCCGATGATGAACGACAAGGTGCCGAGCTACAACTGGGTGCGCCCGCAGGCCGACTATATCCGGCGCGAAGTGATGATGCCGATGCGCGACGGGACCAAACTCTACACCGTGATTGTGTTCCGCAAAGGCACGAAGGACGCGCCGATCCTGCTGAGCCGCACGCCCTATGACGCGAACGGGGCGACCAGCCGCAACCGCAGCCAGAAGATCGAGGAAGTGCTCCCCGTTATGGACGCACCGTTCGTCAACGATGGCTACATCCGTGTCTATCAGGACGTGCGCGGGCTGCATAAATCGGAAGGCGATTATGTAATGGTCCGACCGCTGTCGGGCCCGCTCAACAAGACCGGGATCGACAATTCGACCGACGCTTACGACACGATCGACTGGCTTACCAAGAACGTGCCCGAAGCGAACGGCAAGGTCGGGATCATCGGTTCGAGCTACCTTGGTTTCACCGCGCTGATGGCCTTGATCAACCCGCACCCGGCGCTGAAGGCCGCGGTGCCGCAGTCGCCGATGGTCGATGGCTGGATGGGCGATGACTGGTTTCACAATGGCGCCTTCCGCACCTTCGGCTTCGATTACGACCTTGGTCAGACGGTCAAGGAAGGCGGCGGCGCGGTGCCGGTGGGAACCGGGGACGAATACCAGACCTATCTCGATGCGGTCAGTTCCGGCGGGTTCGCGCGGGCCTGGGGGATCGATCAGCTGCCCACCGTGCGCAAGATCATGGCGCACCCGGCTTATGACGAATACTGGCAGGAACAGGCGGTCGACAAGCTGCTGGCGGGGCGCAAGTTGACCGTGCCGACGCTCGTGATGCTCGGCCAGTGGGACCAGGAAGACAGCTACGGCGCGCCTGCTGTCTACAAGGCAGTCAAGGCCGCGCAGCCCGATGCACCGATTACGCTGGGGATCGGGCCGTGGCGCCATTCGGGCACCAACTACGTCGGCTACCAGCTCGGCCCGCTCAATTTCGAGGGCGATACTGCGCTGCAATTCCGCACGAACTGGATCAAGCCGTTCTTCGATTGCCGCCTCAAAACCAACCCCGCACCGTGCAAGCCGATGCCCGCCGCGATCACTTATGCCACCGGGTCCAACAAGTGGGAGACCGACGCCAAATGGCCGGCGGGGAGCGAAACCCCGCTGTTCCTGACTGACAAGTTCGGCCTGAGCTTTACCAAGCCGGCAACCGCGGGCAGCGATGCCTATGTCTCCGATCCGGCCAAGCCGGTGCCGTTCGTGCCGCGCCCGGTGCACATGGACGGCGATGCCTGGAAAACCTGGCTGGTGCAGGACCAGCGCTTCGTCGAAGGGCGGCCCGATGTGCTGAGCTATTCGTCGCCGGTGCTGGCACAGCCGGTCCACATCAAGGGCGCGCCGCGGGTTGATCTGCACGCCGTAACCAGCGGGCAGGACAGCGACTGGGTGGTCAAGCTGATCGACGTCTATCCGTCCGAACTGACGGTCAACCCGGCGCTCGCTGGCTATGAACTGGGCATCGGGATCGAGATCTACCGCGGCCGCTATGTGCACGGGTTCAGCACGCCCGCGCCGCTCAAGCCGGGGCAGACCTACAGCTTCGGCTGGTCGCTCCCCAACGTGAACCACGTGTTCCTGCCCGGCCACCGGATCATGGTGCAGGTCCAGTCGAGCCTCTACCCGCTCTACGACCGCAACCCGCAAACCTGGGTGCCCTCGATATTCGACGCTCCGGCCAGCGCTTACAAGAAAGCGGTCCAGACCGTGCGCTGGGGCGGCGCCGAGGCGAGCGCGGTGTACCTTCCCGTGGTACAGGATTGACCTGGGCCTCGATTGGCAACAGAACGAGCGCGGGTACTTGGGGTAGGGGGCAGTTTCGATGCGATTTCGTCACGCGGCAGCAATCGCTGCAGCATTGGCCGTGCAACTTACTTGCGTTGTTCCAGCGCAAGCTCAGTATTACGGCGGTTATTTCTCGACGCTTCAGCTGATCAACGAACTGGGCAACATGCCCAGCGACGTCGCCTGCCAGAAAGGCACGCCACCGAGCGTCAATGCCGTTGCAGCGACCAGGTCGGTAGCGATGACCCAGGTGCGCGGCTATTGGGATGCGCTCAGCAGTGGCGGATCTCCGCTCGGTTTCTTCCTGATCGACAAGCACGTGCGCTGGACTTTCGGCACGACTGTGCTCGACAAGAAGACGCTGGGATCAATCAAGGATCCGTGGGTCGTAGCAGGCAGCAATCTGGTCACCGAACCAGCCGGCTATGCGCTGGCCGGGGACGGCCTTACTGCGGTGGGGCAATGGCATGTGCTTGATGCCAGCGGCCAGGTCGTTGGCACCTATCACGCAACCTTTAACATGACCAAGCAGCAGCCGCGCATCTCGACGCTGCAATTGATCCCGCCGCAGAGCTGGGTCGATCCGGTCGCGCAGTACTGCCACAAGCCGGGCGACGTGAACGGCTATCGCCTCAAGCTTGCGCGCGAAGGCGTGGCCTTTGCCGCGCCACGGCTCGCGGCTGCCCGGCAAGACGAAAACGCAGCCCAGGTGCGGGCCGAGAAGACGACAGCCGCTGCAGCCGCCGCTCGCGGCGATGCCGCCAAGCAGGAGGCTGCGCGCAAGGCCAATGCCGACTTGGCTGTCGCAACCAACAGCGCGCGCGCTTACCAGACGATGTCGGACAAGAGCCAGTCCGAGCTTGACGCGGCCCTGGCCGATCAGGCCCGGCTCGATGCTTTGCGTGTGGCGGGCGGTCAGGCACCTGCCCAGACGGCGAAACCTTGATCGGGCTTAGTCGTGGGCCGGCATATAGCAGCCCTCGTAATATCGGGTGAAGTCGTCGGCGTCGGCGGGGATCAGATCCATGCCAATGTCCTCGACGACTTCCTTCGACCCGCGATGATCGAAGGCGTTGCCGTTCCCGAACGCATGAATCTGGAAGGTGTAGGACCGAAACCGGTCAGGGCTCTGCGGATCTGATGGGTAAAACTGGGCCGGGGTCGCATTGAACCAGGCATCGTGGCCGTCGCTTGTCGTCACCCGGTAAAGCACTTTGCAGACCTGATAACCGGGAAGGGCATCGACGGATACGCTCCCCTCGCAGTTCTGGTCCCAGTCAGCATCACAAGCCCAGTTGGAGTAAGCGACGTAGCGGTAGTGCTCTACCGAAGTGCTTTCGAAATGTGCTTTGGGATGCGCCGCAAGTACCTCTACCGGGGTCTTGCCATTGATCAGCAGCTTGTCAGCCTTGGGCTCCACCTTTTTCAAGGGCACAGTGCCCTGGGGTGGGGCCGCCGGCTGGGTCGCTGGTTGCGCTGCCAAAGGAGCCGTGGCCAATGCCAGGGTAAGGGTTGCCAATACGATACGCATGATTTGTCCTCCTGCTTTCGATACCGCAGGAATAGCTGATCGGATTGCCCTTCGGCGTGACCGGGATCACGCGTGCCGGGCTATTTATACTTAGACTTGCGTAGTTCGGTGGGTAACGGTGACGGGGAGGATGCTGGCTGAGCTGCATTTGCTTACCTCAGAAATGCCTTGTCTTGACCTGCCCAAGCTTCGTAAGTTTGCGCTGAACCGCGATCCAGTCTCCTGGGTGGCGGTAAGGGGAACTCCACATTGCCAGGTCCGGACGTCTTTCTGTCCTACAATCGCGGCAACGCGGACTTTGCGCAGCGGCTGTTCGATGCCTTGAGCGGCGCCGGGCTCGAGGTGTGGTGGGACGCCATGCTGGGCGGCGGCGATGCCTTTGCCCAGACCACCGAGGATGCACTGGAGACCGCCGGGGCGGTGGTGGTGCTGTGGTCGGCCGAAGCGATCCAGTCGCATTGGGTGCGCGACGAGGCGACGCGCGGGCGTGATCGCGGACGGCTGGTGCCGGTCTCGATCGATGGAACGCGGCCGCCGCTTGGCTTTCGTCAGATCCAGTACCTGAACCTCAGCGGCTGGACTGGCGATGCCGCCGATCCACGCTTGGCCGCGGTGATCAAGGCGATCCGCGGGGCAGCGACCCGCCAGCGTGATCAGGCCGGCTTTCACGCCCCGCTCCAGTCTGACCAGATCGTGACCAACCGGCGCGGCGCGCTGCTGCTCGGCGGCGGCGCGCTGGCTGTGGTGGCAGGCGGGATTGGGGTGTGGCAGGCCGGGCTGTTCACTGGCCAGCCGCGCAAGAACAGCGTTGCGGTCATGCCGTTCCGCAACCTCAGCGGCGATCCTCAGCAAGCCTATTTTTCCGACGGCCTGTCCGAGGAGTTGCGCGCCACGTTAAGCCGCAATGCCAACCTAGCGGTCGCCGGTGAAACTTCGTCGAACAGCTTTCGCGATGCCGGGTCAACCGTGCGCCAGATCGCCAAGGTGCTGGGCGTTGCGTTCATGCTTCAGGGCTCGGTACGCCGCGCCGGGGAAACGGTCCGGATCACCGCGCAGCTGGTCGACGGTGCGACCGGGTTCGAAACCTGGTCGAAAAGCTTCGACCGCAAACTGGCGGATATCATCGCGGTGCAAAGCGATATCGCGACGCTGGTCGCCGATGCACTGGCGGTCAATATCGCCGGAGCAGGGCAGACCCCGGTGCAGCGGGCGGGGGGGGCCGACAGCTCGGCCGCGCTCGATGCGTTCTTGCGCAGCAAGGCGCTCTATCTCAGCGCCGCGACCGAGGCTGAAACCCGGCGCGCCTTGGGCGAGCTCGACAAGGCGATCGCGATCGATCCGAAATTTGCTGCCGCCCACGCCTATCGCTCGCGCGTGCTGACTTACATCACCAGCGCGTTCAGTTCGGGTCAGGCGATGAAGGGTGCCTATGCCGCCTCAATCGATTCCGCCCGCACCGCAGTCCGCCTCGCGCCCGACATGGCCGAAGGGTACTCGGCGCTGGGCTTCGTCCTGTCGAACGGACAGCTCGACCTGAAGGCCGCGCAGGAGCCTTACCAGCGCAGTTTTGAACTGGGCTTCGGCAATGCCGACATGCTGACCGCCTTTGCCGATTTTGCCGCCAACGTCGGGCGGTTTGACGAAGGGCGCAAAGCCAGCGCCCGCGCCCGCGAGCTTGATCCGCTTAACGCGAGTGTGTTTCGCAGCGCAGGATACCTCGAATTCAGCGCACGCAAATTCGATGCGGCAATCCCCTTGCTGCGCGCCGCCCTGTCGCACAACCCCAAGTCCAGCATCGCCAATGCCACGCTGGGCGATATCGCCTTGCTGAGCGGCGACGCCGCCGCGGCAAAGACCTTGTACGAGAAGGAAACGAGTGCGCTGTCGCGCTTGCGCGGGCTGGCCACGGCAACGATGCGGCTGGGCGATGCGGCCGGCGCCGAGCGGTACCGGGCCGATCTGGTCACCCGGTTCGGCACCAACAGCTATTACCAGCAAGTTCAGATCCTGGCGCAATGGCAGCGGCCCGGCGACGCGCTCGACGCGCTGGAAAAGGCATACGAGCTTGGCGATTCGGGCTTGGTCCTGATGCGGTATGACCCGGTTCTGGATCCGATTCGACATGATCGCCGCTTTGTGTCAGTTTTAACGCGTCTCGGTTTCTCGTGATGCCGGGCAATTGGATGGGGGATCACATGAAGAAGACAGCATTGATCATTGCTTTGGCCGCTGGCGCGTTGAGCCTCTCGGCCTGCAAAAAGGCCGAAGATGCCGCACCGGTCGCCGACGCCACCACCGAAGCTGCTGCTGACACCGGCGCCATGCCGAGCGATGCCGCGTCTGAAGACGCCGGTGCCGCCAAGGCTGCTGCGCCTGCCAAAGACGGCGATGGCAAGGGTAACGACGTCAAAACGTAAGCAGGGCGATGGTCGCCCTTTCGGGAAAGCCAGGGCAGGGCGGTAGCTACCGCCCTGCCGCTTTGCGCGGTTTGCGCCTTGCTGCCTTGACGTTGGCGATCTCAGCGGGTTTTGCGCTGCAGCCGGTTGGTGCCCAGCAAGGCTGGCCGGACGCAGCCCCGACCGATGATGATTTCCTGCCGGCCTATTCGCCGCCAATCGTCGGCAACCCGCTGGCCAAGATCAAGGCCGAGCTCGATCCCGCCGCGCAGGTACCTTTCGAGCGGCTGGCGGATGGCTTGACCCCGCAAGGCCGCGCGGCGCTGTTCGACATATTCGAACGGTTCGGCGTCGGTTACAGTGGACCCAATGCCGAGGTGTTGTTGGCGACTGACCCTGCTGCGCTGCAGCGCCTGATCGATTTCCTGGTCGGCGCCAGTCCGGACCGCCGCAAGTTTCTGGCGCGGCAACTGGAATTCAAGGGAAAAGCGGCGATTGGCGGGCTGATCCAGCGGCTCGGCAACATTTCAACCGAACACGCTGTGCTCGCTTTGGAGACCGGCAATCCCAACGTTTTGACCGGCGAAGATGCTGCGTTCTGGAGTTATCTCAATTCCGCCGTCAAGCCGGTCCACTCATGGGGTCTGGCGCGCGCCACTACAGCTCCGTGGCAAGTCCAGCTATCGCGGAGCGGAGCGAGCGCCGCGAAGTTCGATGCGCGGGATGCTGCGCTCGAAATGAAGAAGTACGGCCACCTTCAGCTCCGCTCGCAGCACAACCATGTTTGTGGCGGGGTGCAGATCGACGCCAACTGGGTGCTCACCGCGGCGCATTGCGTCGGTTGGACGCCGATGGACCATTTTACCGACAACCGCATGATCCGCACCGGGGCCTTGCGGCTGGGCAATGGCGGGCAGGTCAGGCGGATCGTCGGGGTCGTGGTCAACAACGGCTTCGATGAGAACTCGCTGCGCGACGATATTGCGCTGTTCCGGCTGGAGGACGGCCCGGGGGTTCCGGCCGGCCAGGAAATCAAGATACCGACCGCGAGCTATCCCCGTCTGTCCAACCAGCCGCTGCAGCTGACCGGTTGGGGCAAGACCGGCGAGACCGACGATTTCAAGGATGCTCGCGACGCGAATGGCACGCCCAACAGCTTTTCGCCGGGGCTGTTGATCGCGAAGCTGCGCTATGTGCCGATGCAGACCTGCAAGGCCTATGGCACCAAGCTGTTCGAGAAGCTCGGCGCGTGGGTGCCGGGCCAGATTTGCGCGGATTCGGCCGAACGCGCCGATGCCTGCCAGGGTGACAGCGGCGGACCGCTGGTCTGGTACGATCCCAAGGGAGCGCCGTGGCTGATCGGGCTGGTCTCGTTCGGCAAGGGCCGGACCTGCGGACGCAGCGGGCTGCCTGGGGTCTATACCGACGTGCAGTATTATGCCCGGACTGGGTGGATCGACCGGGCCAAGCAGCAATTCAGGGCCGGCGCGGTCATCAAGGTCAAGTAATCGCAAGCACAGGCACGGCGCTCATCATGCTGATCTGACAGCGCTGGCTGGGGCGGGAGGATTCGAACCTCCGAATGCCGGTACCAAAAACCGGTGCCTTACCACTTGGCGACGCCCCAACAACGCCGCGCGCTCATAGCAGAGCGCACGGCGATGGGAAGGGGCGGAACGTCAAATCGTGCCGGGCTTGAGCGTATCGAAATCGCTGGCGTCGTGGCGTTCGCGCAGGAAGGTGCCTTCTTCCCCGCCCATCGCGCGGTTGACCAGCATCCCGCGCTTGGTCGCCGGGCGCGAAGTCAATTCCATCACCCAGCGGCCGACGTTCTTGTATTCATCGAGGCTGAGGAAGGTCTTGGCGTCGTTATAAGCCAGCCCGCGGTACAGCGCGCCAAGCCACGGGACGGTCGCGAAATCGGCAATGCTGATCGCGTCGCCGGCGAGGTACGGGCTTTCGGCGAGCCGCTGGTCGGCCACGTCGAACAGCCGCTTGGTCTCCATCGAGTAACGATTGATCGCGTACTCGATCTTGACCGGCGCATAGGCATAAAAGTGCCCAAACCCGCCGCCGATGAACGGCGCGCTGCCCATCTGCCACATCAGCCAGCTCAGGCATTCGGCGCGGCCCTTGGCATCGGCGGGAATGAACGCGCCGAACTTTTCCGCCAGATGCAGCAGCATCGCGCCGCT
>JANYEY010000088.1 GCA_025359685.1 Sphingomonadaceae bacterium
AGCATGCGGAGCGGTGGCCGAGTGGTCGAAGGCGCTCGCCTGGAAAGTGAGTATACGCCAAAAGCGTATCGAGGGTTCGAATCCCTCCCGCTCCGCCACACAGTCCCAGCACTAGTCTCCGTCTTCACAGCGGCGCGTGAGACCCGCGGACTTGGCCGTGTTACAGGGCCCAATCCGTTTCCAACCAGCCTATCGGCCCCGTCTCCGCCGCACATTGGCTCCGACCCTGCGCCTCAGTCTCCGCACGGATCGCAATCGGTTCGGTTTCCCTGTTCTTAGGCAGGAACAGGGAAAAACACAAAAATGCAGGCTCAAAACAGGGGTTTTGGCGGCTCAGACGCTCACTCAGCCGAAGAAAACCGCGCAGTTCCGCGGGTTTGTGAACCGAAAACCCCAATTCCCTGTTATTCGCCGGAACAGGGCGTTTAATCGACCATAACAGGGGCTTTAATCGGCCGTAACAGGCCATTTGAGTGTCATAACAGGGTTCAAGCAGCTGGCGCGAAACCCAGCATTTTTCGCTGCTGCGACCAGGCAATCGGCATGTCCTGGTGGATGAGTTGTTCGAGGTTGAGGCTGCGGGGCTGGCGTCCTGCGAGGATGGCCTGCTGGATGTCGGGAGCGAGAAAAGCCAGCCTCAACATCCGCCGTTCGTAAGGCGATGTTGGCGCAGTCTCGATGCTCGGCTCAGCACGCTCATCGCGGCCCACCATCGCATGCGCCTTGCGCAGCGCGGCGATCAGGGTGGCGTCGTGATCCGCTGCATCAGGCTGACCCGCGGTGATGGCTCGGCGCCCTCCTCGGAGTGGTAGGGCTATGGGTATCGTAACCACGCACTGCTCACCGCGCGATGCCACCTGTTCTTCGCCTTCAATCCGAGCCGCAATTGCGCGCGCCATGTTCGCCGGCAACACCAGATCAATAGCATCGGGCCGCAGGTGAACGGACTGGAGGACGGGACCAGACCCCTTGCCGGGCAGCAACCGTTCGAGCGTGTTCGCGACCAGTTGTTCGATCGCAGACGCCGCAACGCGGTGCAGTTCGCAATTTCGATTCTCACCGCGTTGGACCGAGGCCGAGACATAGTACCGATAAAGCCGTCCCGAGCTTCCGCGCGAATGCGCCGGGCTCATCGGTTCCCCCATTGCATCGAACAGTCGTCCGGTCAGCGCGGCGCGCTCTGTTCGGCGCTCCGCGTTCGCACTGCGGCTGACCCGGTTGGTTGCAAGGTGCTGCTGCACACGCTCGAAGAGCTGTGCATCGACAATGGGAAGATGTTCGCCTTGGTGAACAAGGTCCTTGTGAACGATCTGGCCAAGGTAGATCCGATTGCGCAGCAGGTGGAACAGCGCGCCTCGGCCGAACGGAGCTCCGCCTAGCTCGCGTCCGCAACTGGTAACGTGGCGCTTTGAAACGATGCCGTCGTTGACAAGCGCAGCCGCGAGACGATGGACGGAGCCGATCTCAAGGTACCGCCGATAGATGGTGCAGACGATTTCGGCCTCAGTTTCGTTCACCCGCAGCATCCGGCTGCCAGTTTCGGGCACATCGTAACCGAGCGGTGGCACCCCGCCCATCCACATGCCCTTGGCCTTGGAAGCAGCAATCTTGTCGCGGATCCGCTCGCCGGTGACCTCGCGTTCGAACTGGGCGAACGACAGCAGTACATTGAGCGTGAGCCGTCCCATCGACGACGTGGTGTTGAACGCCTGCGTGACCGAGACGAAGCTAACGCTGCGCGCATCAAACGTTTCGACGATCCGCGCGAAGTCAGCGAGGCTGCGGGTCAGCCGGTCAATCTTGTAGACCACCACCACGTCGATCTTGCCGGCTTCGACATCATCTAGCAGACGGCGCAGCGCAGGGCGCTCCATCGATCCGCCCGAAAACCCGCCATCATCGTAAAGCGTGGGAATAAGCTTCCAGCCTTCGGAGGCCTGGCTCTTCACATAGGCCTCACCCGCTTCGCGCTGGGCGTCGAGGCTGTTGAATGCCTGGTCGAGACCTTCGTCGGAACTCTTGCGGGTGTAGATCGCGCAGCGCTTTACCAGAGCCGCAGTCATGATGCGTCGCGCAGGCCGAAGAACCGCGGCCCATTCCACTTGCTGCCGGCGATGGCGGTGGCGACCGCCGAGAGGCTGCGATAGCTCTGGCCCTGCCATCGGAACCCACCCACCTCGACCAACACCTCGTGGGTACGGCCTTGCCATTGGCGGGTGAACCGTGCACCAATCCCGAGGTCAAGGCCCTCCGCGCGGACCTTACCCTTGCGTCCAAGCGTGCGGCGGCTTTCGCTATCGAGCCCACCCATCGCTTCGGATTGTACCCGCCAGGCGAGCAGCATGCGCAGGATGGGTACCGAGCGCAGCGAAGGGGGCGCGCCGTAGCGCTGCCCCCAGAAGCTGCGAAGTCCTTCGAGATCGAGTTTCTCGATCTCGGATACGACCTTTTCGACTTCTGCCGTCATGCCGGCTTACTCGCGCGATACCGACGGACACCGTCGATCTTGTCCGAGGTGATGGTCAGGCCGCGCTTCTTCAGCGCACCCGCCATCGCACCGCGCACCGAATGCTGCTGCCAGCCGGTTGCGGTCATGATCTCGGCAATGCCGGCGCCGGTTGGCTGCAACAGCAGCGCCTCGACCTGGTCGAGTTTGCTCGGCTGCTTCGCTGGCTTGGCTGCTGCGACAGCGGTCGCATCAAGTTCGCGCGCCATGCGGCGCGGCTTGCTGGCGGTCTGGGTCATCGTGGGTCCCTTCGGTAAGTCGGTCGGGTCCAATCCCGGCCGCTACCGCCACGAGCCCGGCTCACCGGGCACTCACAGTAATGCTCGATGTGCCGTGACAGTCCAGTGGATTGTGGGGATGAAAAAACTTGTTCCCACACCTTGGAACCATTGCAGAGCGTTCTATATCTGTACTCATGGCCAGCGCACCAGACACGACCGATTCTTCGGTCGTCCGCCCGCTGACGGTCGTTTACCGACCGATCGGCTGCCTCGTCCCCGATCTGCGCAATGCGCGAACGCATCCCAAGCGACAGATCGAGCAGATCGTCGCCTCGATCCGTGCCTTCGGGTTCACCAACCCGCTGCTGGCCGATCCCGAGAGACATCTGATTGCCGGGCACGGCCGATTGCTTGCGGCGAAACAACTTGGGCTGACCGAGGTGCCGGTGATCGAGCTGGCTGGTCTCAGCGAAGGCCAGAAGAAGGCGCTCCGCCTCGCCGACAACAAGATCGCCCTCAATGCCGGATGGGACATCGAGATCCTCAAGCTCGAGCTGGCTGATCTGTCGCTACCTGAGTTCGAAATGGACCTGGCCTTGACCGGGTTTAGCTCGGGCGAAATTGACGTGGTGCTGGGTGACAGCGTCGATCCCGACGACGAAGTCATTCCCGAAGTGCCAAGCGAACCAAATACTCGTCTCGGCGACATCTGGCAGCTGGGCGAACACCGGATCGGCTGCGGCGACGGGCGCGATATCGAGTTCCTCCGCGCGGTGGTTGGCGAGGGGGAGCCTATCGATGCCGCGTTCCTCGACCCACCCTACAATGTAAAGATCAATGGCCATGCCAACGCTGCAGGGCGTCACCGCGAGTTCGCGATGGCCTCGGGCGAGATGACCACCGTGGCATTTCGCATCTTCCTCTCAGAAACACTGTCTGCCTGCGAACGGGTATCACGCAACGGTGCGGTTCATTTCGTCTGCATGGACTGGCGCCACCTCGACGATGTCAGCGCAGTTGGAGCAGAGGTCTACAACTCGCTGCTCAACATCTGCGTGTGGAACAAGAGCAACGCCGGCATGGGCTCGCTCTACCGCTCCAAGCACGAGATGGTGTTCGTTTACCGGGTGGGCGACGCTCCGCACACCAACACGGTTGAGCTCGGCAAGCACGGCCGAAACCGTACAAATGTCTGGGACTACGCATCGGTCAACTCATTGCGAGGAAGTCGCCGGGAGGACCTGACGCTGCACCCGACGGTCAAGCCGGTTGCGATGGTTGCCGATGCAATTTGCGATGTGACCAGGCAGGGCGAGCGGGTGCTCGACATCTTCCTTGGCTCTGGCACCAGCCTGATTGCTGCCGAGCGGGTCGGCCGGAAGTTCCGCGGGCTCGATATCGATCCGGCTTACGTCGATGTCGCCATCGCGCGGTGGGAGCAGCTGACGGGCAAGACGGCGGTACTTGTACACCGCGCATCCGAGGAGCTGCCCGCTTGAGCGGCGGCTTGGGCCGGTTCGAGAAGGGCCAGTCGGGCAATCCGGCCGGTCGTCCCAAAGCGCGCAGGCCCCACAACTCGGCCTTCGACATCATCGTCGACAAGACCCTCAAGGTGACGCAAGGCGGCGTCGAGCGCGAGCTCACGGTCGACGAAGGCCTGCAGCTGCAGAATTACCAGGCCGCGCTCAAAGGCAGCAAGATGGCCATACGCGCGGTGCTCAAGATGATCGAGAAGCGCGAGAAGGCACTCGCCAAGCGCTCGCCGCCTCAACCCAAGGCGATCCGCCTCTCGGCTGAGTATGACAGCGACAATGCCAATGAGGCGCTGCTGATCCTCGGCATCGCGGAGTATGACGGACCCGGCGAGGGTCGTCGAATGCGTGCGGCAACGTGGGCTTCGCAGGCAGGCCTCAGCCGGCCTGGACGTGCCCCACTCACCGAGAACCAGGTTACCGACGTGAAGTTCTTCACGCTCGATTCCGACAAACTCAAGTGGCCGAAGCGGCGCCAGGGATGAGCGAGACCTCAATCAGCGATGATCCCGCAAAGTCTGGTTACGGCCGGCCTCCGCGCGCCACCCAATTCCAGAAGGGCCGCAGCGGCAATCCGCGCGGCCGTCCTCGGGGCAAGCATAGCACCATCCCCTATGACAGCGTGCTGGGTCAGATGGTGACGATCCGGGAAGATGGGCGCGAACGGCGGGTTACTGCAGCCGAGGCGTTCCTTCTTCAGCTCACCCAGAAAGGTCTCGCGGGCGACAGCGCGGCAGCGAGGGCATCGCTTGCGGCGATTGAGGAGGCGCGAGCCAACCGCCCCAACGAAAGTCAGATTTTCATCTCGCGCATTTTCTTAGTCGGAATGGGGATTGGATGCATTCTGCGTGACCTCGGGATGGCCGTCAAATCCAACCGGCACAGCGAAGAGAAAGCCCGTTGGTGGCTCAAGCCGTGGATCGTCGAGTTGGCGCTCGCGCGACTTGGAGATCGGCGGCTCACCCCCGGCGAACAGCGTGAAGTCTGGAATGCAACGCGCAATCCGGAGAAAGTCGCATGGCCGGAATGGTGGACAGAGCGTGGCTAGTGTCTGCTTTGTTGGACACCGCGTAATTGATCTAGCCACCCTCCTGGATGCTACGAAGTCGTCTTGGCGCTTCAATGCAGGAGGATGAGCGGGGCACCCAAAGCCACAACCGCGTCAAGCGGAGAGGAGTTGCCATCCGAATGACAGCAGCCTCGGCTGTCATGAAACCTTCTCGCGCAGCCAGGAAGACAAACCCGCGTCGAGGACCATCCGAGCGAGCCGCTGTGGGCCAAGGAGAATGACACCTTCCGGCGCAAGGTTTTCGGGGATGTTGCCAGTATGCCAGACGAAAAACATCCGGTCGTAAGCTTCAGTCTCGGCGAGACGCTCAGCATAGTCCTTTAGATCGGCGCTCGTTGCCTGGGATTTCACTTGTACGAAAGCCCGCTCGGCGGTGCTCGGGAGGACCAGTTCAAGATCGATCGTTATCTGCGTACGGCCAACCTCACTCACCCTGCGCCATCCGCTCGTCGAAAAAATCAAGTCTACGAGCAACTCGAAATCCTGCCACGTCAGCAGGCGCATCAGCGGGATTGTTGCCTCCATGAGCGCGCGCTCGGCCTCCTCAGCCTTTTCCACTTCAGGGGTCAGTTCGTCGCCGAGTTTGCGCAGTAGGTAGTCCGCCGCCCTCACGTTGCAAATCGTCCCACGAAACATTTGTACCGTCAGCAGGTGACCGGACAGGCGATCCGCAGTCAGCAAGGCGCCTCCAAGAGTCGAGTTTTGCCAGGGCTTCAGCGTTGCCCGGCGATGGCTGCGATCATCAAGGATTTCGACGTCTCCGACGGGGCGGCACCAGTAAAGGAGCCCGCCGTGGAAGGTGATGAAAATCGCACTCTCGTCCGTTTCATAGTAGGTGCGAATTTGGTTGACGTCGCGCGTCGCTGCGCCCGCATCGCCACGGATAGCCATCATCGCATCCCAGACCCGCGGCCAGTCGCCTTTGACACAGAGATCGTGAGGTGCCTCGCGATACCCAAACCGCAGCACGTCATCGTGGATGCTCTCAGCTTCCCATTCGCCACCCTGTCCAAGCTGGATATAATGAACGCTCGACGCGGTAACCGTAGTCATTAGGCCCCCCAATTCACCCTTATGGATTTCGACACATTTGAAGTCCTTGCGAGTAATCCTACACGGCGAGCGCGAAAAAGAAAACGACGGTGTCGATGCCCCGCTCGAACAGCAGGTCCTCGACATTGCGAAGCGATAGCGGGGTGCTGTCAAAGGGATAGCGAGGCGCACGATGCGCGGTTAGCACCTGCCGTATGAGCCGTATCAAATCCGACAACCGCTTCCGCTACTTCCACTCCTCGCCTGACGTGATCCGGCTATTGGACACGTACACCCCGTCGTTATTCTCCGCCGAGTTGGGCGAGGGTGAGTTCGCCCGTGTCGGTCCAAAAGATCGCGGTTCCTTTTACTGGCTTGTCGCCGGCGGCCTCCACCGCCTCGGCGTAGGCTGCAAGCTGTGGCCAATATGTTGCCATGCGCTCGGTATGGTCATCCACTGCGCCACTCTTGTGGTCGACAATGAGATAGCCTTCCGGCCCCTCGGCGATCAGGTCAATTATCGCGTTCAAAGTGCCCCCATCGGTCAGTGCAATTTCGAGGGGCTGCTCGATGTGCAATTCGGAGTAGCCCATCTCGGCGAGTGCCTTCGTGAGCCCCTGCGCCTGCTTTTCCAGCGCCTCTACATCCGCATTGGAAAGGCGACAGTGCGCGGCCACGCGATGAGCAAGATCCGGACGCTGCAACAAGATCCGCAAGGCCTCGTGGATCGCGGTACCTTTGTCGGTGGCGAGCGACAATTCCTCACCTTCGACCCGCCAACCAAGAGTGACCTGTGACGTCGTCACGGCCATCGGCATGACACGCGCCGTTTCCAATGCTCTTGAAGGCGAAACAATCGCGACGGCAGGTTCAATCGCTTGCTCGATCAAGGCGAAACGCGGTTCCCGCTTGTCATCTGGTGCGTTGACCGCATCCTCGCCGAAGCACGGCGGCAGGTCAGCTTGAAGAGAGTGGACCTTTGCAGAGAAACTCTGACCACCCAGATTGACAGTGTTGGCCCCAAGGCTGAGGCCACCGCGCTCATCCATCAAGCGGCGCGGGGTGATCGGAAAAGGTGGTTCGTCAGCCCCATCATCTTGCGGCCATTCGACGATCAGCCTGTTACGCGCGCGGGTCAGCGCCACATATAGCAACCGGCGCGTCGTCTCGTCTGCCTCTGGACGCAAGCGTGCCAGAAACCGCTCGGTCGCCTCGGGCGCCGCAAAAGCTGGCGCATAGGCCAGCGTTGCACCCTCGATCACACGGTCGAGATCTTCAAAACCCGGGAAGCAGGTGGAGAAGGCACCGCCACGCGGGTCATGCTTCTGGTCGAGACAGGCGACCGCGACCACTGGCCATTCGCGCCCCTTGGAACCATGCCAGGTTACAATCTCGATGCCATCAGCCTCAGCGCCTGAGGGATTGGGGCGCTTGTCCTCACCCTTCAGGCCCATCCGGCTCTCCAGCCAGCCCAGAAAGACATGGGCGCTTTGGCCGTAAAAACCCGATGCCTCGCGCATGTCGCGGTGAGCATCAATGAAGGCGGCGGCCTCAGCCTCGAACCGCAGCAGGTCGGCACGCATCTGGGCAGGGTCGTCAAGCTGGTCGCACCAGGTGCGCAAGGCTGCGGCGCGGATCACCTGGTGCACAAGAACGTCGACTGGCATGGCGAGCGAA
>JANYEY010000096.1 GCA_025359685.1 Sphingomonadaceae bacterium
GGCGAACGGCGGGCAACAATCCTCGCGCCATCGCCAAACGCTGCGGGATGATCGCGGGCACGCACCGATAATCTCGGTACCGCTAATGAGGAAATATGGTGGACGCACTAGGGCTCGAACCTAGGACCCGCTGATTAAGAGTCAGCTGCTCTACCAACTGAGCTATGCGTCCATTCCAACGTTGCGTCGGAGCCGCCGATTCGGCGGGGAGCGCTCCCTATAGCCATTGTTTCGAGGGATGGAAGGCCCTTTTTGGACCAGCGTTCAACTGCCCAGCGAACGTCCGTGCTTGCTCCATCTGTCTACTGCCATGATCGTGCCGATGCAGATCATGTTGGTCATCATCGAAGAGCCGCCATGGCTGATCCACGGCAGCGGGATGCCCACCACTGGGGCCAGCCCCATGACCATCATCATGTTGATCGCCATGTAGAAAAAGATCGTGAAGGTCATCCCCGCAGCAAGCAGGCTGGAGAACCGGTCAGGCGCGCGGCGCGATACGCCCATGCCCCAGCGGAAGGTCCACAGGAACACCGCCAGCACGAACAATCCGCCCAGAATGCCCCATTCCTCGGCCATGGTGGCAAAAGCGAAGTCGGTCTGTGCCTCGGGCAGATATTCAAGGTGGCTCTGGCTGCCGTTGCCGAAACCCTTGCCCCAGAATCCACCCGAGCCAATCGCGATCTTTGATTGCGTGATATGATAGCCCTTGCCGAGCGGATCGCTCTCCGGGTCCATGAAGATCGTTACTCGCGCTTGCTGATACGGCTTTAGCAGCAGCTTGAACGCCACCGGCACCGCGACCGCGCCCGCCGCGCCAACGCCGATGAACCATGAGAGCGGCAGCCCGGCTAGGAAGATTACCACCGCAGCGCCGATGGTGATCGCCAGGCCCGTGCCAAGATCGGGCTGGGCCATGACCAGTAGCGCGGGCACGCCAACCAAGGCCCCGGCCGGAAGCAAGGCGCGCCAGCTCTTGGTCATGGCCGGGGGCAAGCCGCCATAGAATTTGGCCAGCGCCAGCACGATTGCGGGCTTCATCAATTCGCTTGGCTGCAGCTGCATGAAGCCCAGGTTGAGCCAGCGCTGGCTGCCGCCGCTGACTTTGCCCAGTACCTCGACCAGCACCAGCAGCACGACCAGCGTGCCATAGATCGGAAAGGCGGCCTGCTTGAAGAAATCACGGGGAAAGCGCGAGATGACGAAAGCCATGACGAGGAACACCGCGAAGTGGATCTCGTGGAGCAGCGCCCACGGCTGTAAATGGCCGCCCGCCGCCGAGTAGAGCACCACCGAGCCAAAAGTGTTGAGCAGGAACAGCGGGACGATCACATGCCACGGCTCACGCGAGATCGCTTCGGGAATGATACGGTTGGTCATTGCGGTGCCGGCGTTGGTGCGGGCACCGGGGCAGGGACGGGTTCGGCCGAAGCAGCGGGCTTTGGCACGGTCGCCGCCGGTTCTTCGGGCCGGGTCCCGGATTCGGCATTGCCGATCGGTGCGTCCGAACTTTCGGCGCGGCCGATTGCCTTGGTCACCGTCTCTTCGTCGTCGCTGACCTTGGGGGCGGCGGTGCCGACCTGATGGACGTACACGTTGTACTTGGTCGCCATGCGTTCGGTCGGTGTGCCGCCCCAGGCTTTCTCGAGCTCAAGCAAGGTCGCCATGGCCTTGGCCGGATCGAACAGGAAGGTCATTACGTCTTTGGCGATTGGCGCTGCGGCACGGGCCCCAAAGGTGCCGTGCTCGACCACCACCGACATTGCATAGCGCGGTGCATCGGTCGGTGCGTAACAGACGAACAGCGAGTGATCGCGCGACTTCCACGATCCGCCACCGCCGCGCGAGGTGAGCGCGCGGACCTGCGCGGTGCCGGTCTTGCCGGCCATCTGGATTCCCGGCAGGTCGAGCTTGCTGCCGGCCCCGGTGCCCGACCCGTTGACCACGCGGAACATCCCGTCGTGCGCCACCGCGAGCTGTTCGGGCGTAAAGGGAAAGCCGCCGCCTGGCGCTTTCTGCTGGCCAAACAGCAACGACGGCGTGAGGTTACGGCCCGAGGCGATCCGCGCGGTCATTACCGCAAGCTGCAGCGGCGAAACCGAGACATAGCCCTGGCCGATCGATGCGTTGAGCGAATCCGCGGTGGTCCACTGCTGATTGTAGCGGTGCATCTTCCAAGCGGCATCGGGGATGGTGCCATATCGCTGCGCCGAACCCGGTAATTCGAACTGCTGACCAAGCCCGAGTGCCTTGGCGACCGGGGCGATCGCGTCGTAGCCGACACGGTGCGCCATCGACCAGAAGTAAGTGTTGCAGCTATGCTCGATCGCGCTGCGCATATCCATTGATCCATGCGCGGCATCGCAGCGGAAGAAGCGGTTGCCGAGCTGGTACCCACCCGGGCAATTGATCCGCTCAGCAGGCGAAACGCCGTGCAACTGCAGCGCCAGACTGGCCATTGGCTTCATCGTCGAGCCGGGCGGATAGAGCCCGCGCAGTGCCTTGTTGAGCAGCGGGATGTGGTCATCTTCGTTGAGCATTTTCCACTGCAGGCGGCTGATCCCGCCGGCGAAGGTGTTAGGATCGAAGGCCGGCATCGAGCACAGCGCTAGGATCCCACCGGTAATGCAATCGACCACCACCACCGAGGCGGATTCGAGCCCGATCCGGCGCGAGGCAAAATCCTGCAGTGCGGCGTCGATGGTCAGCTTGATCGGCTTGCCCTGGATGTCGTCGCGGTGATCGAGATCGCGCACGAACTTGCCCGATGCGGTGACTTCCACGCGCTGCGCTCCTGGCGTGCCGCGCAACATGGGA
Source organism: Sphingomonadaceae bacterium (assembly GCA_025359685.1). GTDB lineage: Bacteria > Pseudomonadota > Alphaproteobacteria > Sphingomonadales > Sphingomonadaceae > Novosphingobium. The sequence continues at coordinate 2,818 of JANYEY010000096.1, forward strand.
TCGAAGAACTTCTCCAGCCCATCCTTGCCAATCTTGAACCCAGGCGTGACCAGCAGCGGGTTCTTTTCCTTCTCGTAGTCCTTGGCCGAGGCGGGGCCGACATAGCCGATCAGATGCGCCACCGATGGCCCGGTCGGGTACCAGCGGGTGAAGCCCTGCTGCGCCGCCACCCCTGGCATGTCGGGCAGGCGCACCAGCACCTTGTCGTAGTCCTTCGATTCGAGCCCCGAGACGACTTCGATGGGTTGGTATCCATGCGCCTTGTCGAGCTTGTCCTGAAGATCCTGAACCTTGACTGCGTCAAAGCCGAGCAGGTGGGAAAGCTCGGTTACGGTGGCGTCCTTGTCGACCAGGCGTTCGGGAATGATGTCGATGCGGAACTCGACCCGGTTCGAGGCGAGCTGCTGGTTGTCCCGATCGAGGATCGCCCCGCGCCGCGGCGGAACGAGCGTGAGGTTGACCCGGTTACTTTCGGCCAGCGTCGCGTACTTGGCATTCTGGACCAGACCTATCCAGCCCATACGCGCGGCCAGCAGCACGCCAAGCCCGGTCTGCAAGCCCCCGATCAGCATCGAACGACGATCGAAGCTGTTGCTCAGCGTTCCCGAACTGACATGCTGCGGCGACCCGAACACCTCAAACCTTCCGGATCGGGATGAGCCTGAACCGGTCCGCCAGGGCGACCAGCCGGGCGGCGACAGGGTAGACCAGCACGGCCACCGCAAGTTGCGGCAGCAAGACCAGCGGGCTGGTATTGCCGCCGCCGAGGTTAGCGATCTGCAACGCGAAAAGCAGGTAAGCGGTGATGAAGGCGCTCGCCACCAGCCAGTTCAGGGCAAAACCGCGCCACGGAAAGCGGTGATCGATGAAGTCGAGCGCGATCATGGCCGCGGACCACAGCACAACCGCTGAACCGAACGGCTGCCCGCTGAACAGATCATCGAACAGGCCGAGCGGAAACCCGGCCCAGACCGGAAATAGGCCGGGGCGCAGTTGCTGCCAGCCGACCAGCAGCAGGAATCCGAACGGCGGAAGCACCGGGGCCGAGGCGATCACTGGCCAGCTGGGCGAAAGGCTGCCAAGCATGACCAGCAGCCACGGGGTCGCGAGCGCGAGCACCGGAGAGGCAGCGCGGTTGATCCGCGGCTTGCCAAACTGGCGCAGCGCGCTGGGCAGCGGCGGCGGCATCAGTGCTTGCCGCCAGGCTTCGGCGCAGGTGCCGGGACGATTTCGGGAATTTCCTCGAACGCGGGCTCGACTGCAACGAATTCGGTCTGCCCGGGATCGCTCAGCGGCCGGGCGATCGCGCCATCCGGGGTCAAGGCAGTGACCACCGCAATGGCCTCGCCAGAGCGATAGATTCCGCCCGAGCCCGAAGTCACGATCGCATCGCCGCGCTTCAACGGGTTGATCCCGGTGGTGCTGAGGCGGATCTGCACGGTTCCGTCACCCAGCCCGTTGGCATAGCCCTGAAGTCCGTCGCTAGCGCGGCGCACTGGCACGGAACTTTCAGTATCGGTCACCAGCAGCAACCGCGCGCTGGTGCTGCCAGTTTCGACAACGCGCCCGATCAACCCAAGCGGTGAGCGCACAGCCATGCCAACCCGAATCCCCTGGTTGGTGCCCGCGCCGATTGTCGCAAAGCGCCGGGTGGAGGACGAGGTGGACCCGATCATCCGGGTGACCACGACCGGGCGCTGATCGCCTTGGGCCAGCGCCAGCATTGCTTTCAGCCGCGCGTTCTCTTCGGCCAGCGCCGCTTGCTCGGCGAGCCGAACCCGCGCCTCGGCAACCTCGCGCTCAAGCCGCGCGACGCGTACGCCCGAAGTGAAGTAACCGGTGACGATCTGCCAGGTGCTCTGGCTGCCGGTGCGCGCGCCTGCTGCAGCCTTGGCGGCCGGGGCTGCACCATCGGTGGCGGCCATGCGCACGCCGGAAAAGGCTCCCGGCTTTCCGGTCGACACGACCAGCATGATTACGCCCACCGCCAGTCCGGCGACGGCCAGGATATAGCCGAAAAAATTGCCGTACTGCGCCCGGCGGGAATACCCCGGGCGGCGATTGTTCGGCGCCGCCATCGCAGGGTTACTCCAGGATTAGGCGAGCGCGGGACATAAGTCTGCGCTCAGGCCGTCATCAGCACGCCGCGGAACATCGGCTCTTCCATCGCGCGGCCGGTGCCGAGCGCAACGCAGGAGAGCGGATCTTCGGCAACGCTGACGGGCAGGCCGGTTTCCTCGCGGAGGTACTCGTCAAGACCCTTGATCAGGGCCCCGCCGCCGGTCAGCACGATGCCCTGGTCGACGATGTCGGCGGCCAGTTCGGGCGCGGTGTTTTCCAGCGCGATACGCACGCCTTCGACGATCGCACCGATCGGTTCGCTCAGCGCCTCGGCCAGATTGGCTTGCGTGATGGTGATTTCCTTGGGCACCCCGTTCACAAGGTCGCGGCCCTTGATCTGGATCAGTTCGCCCACGCCGTCAGCGGGGACGGTGGCGACGCCGTAATCTTTCTTAATCCGCTCGGCGGTGCTTTCCCCGATCAGCAGGTTGTGGTGACGGCGCACGTAGGACACGATTGCTTCATCCATCTTGTCCCCGCCAACGCGGACCGAGGTGGTGTAAGCAAGGCCGCGCAGCGACAGTACGGCGACTTCGGTGGTGCCGCCGCCGATATCGACGACCATCGAGCCGACCGGCTCCGTCACCGGCATGTCGGCACCGATCGCCGCAGCCATCGGTTCGAGGATCAGGTATACCTGGCTCGCGCCGGCATTGGATGCAGCATCGCGGATCGCGCGGCGCTCAACCGAGGTTGAGCCCGAAGGCACGCAGATCACGATTTCGGGATAGCGGAACATGGACTTCTTGCCGCCGTGGACCTTGCGGATGAAGTACTTGATCATTTCCTCGGCGACTTCGATATCGGCAATCACACCGTCGCGCAGCGGGCGGATCGCTTCGATGTTGTCCGGGGTCTTGCCCATCATCATCTTGGCGTCGTCGCCCACGGCCTTGACCCGCTTCACGCCATTGATGGTTTCGATAGCGACAACCGAGGGTTCATTGAGGACAATTCCGCGGTCCTGAACATAGACCAATGTGTTGGCAGTCCCAAGGTCGATCGCCATGTTCTGGGAGCCGAATTTCAAGAATCGCGAGAGGAACGAAGCCATTCAAAATTCCGTATGTTTACCGGCGCTTACCACAGCTACTGCGGCAGCGACGGACCTGCTTGCTGGCATGGAAGTCGCTCCATTAGCGCAAGGCCTGCGGAAAGGCCAAAAAATTGTGTCAATTGGACTGATAACCGGACCAGTCCGTCTCGAATTTCCAGCGCTTCACCGCTAGGGTTTGACGATGCCCACGATCCGCCGCCTGCCCGACAGTCTGGTCAACCGCATCGCTGCGGGCGAGGTGGTCGAGCGCCCGGCTTCTGCGCTCAAGGAATTGGTCGAAAACGCGCTTGATGCCGGGGCGAGCAACGTCACGGTCCGGCTCAGCGCGGGCGGGCTCGATGGGATCGAGGTAACCGACGATGGCTGCGGCATGCGGCGTGACGAGATCGCGCTGGCGCTCGAACGCCACGCCACGTCAAAGCTGCCCGACGACGCGATCGAACTGGTCTGCACGCTAGGCTTTCGCGGCGAGGCCCTGCCGTCAATCGCCAGCGTTGCCCACGTGACAATCGAGAGCCGCGTGCCCGGATCGGACGAAGGCTGGCGCGTGACGCTCGATCACGGTGCGCTGGTCGGGGAAGGGCCAGCCGCGCTTCCGCCTGGAACCCGCGTCCGGGTTGAGGACCTGTTCGGCAAGGTTCCCGCGCGGCGCAAGTTCCTGCGTTCGGCGCGAAGCGAATATGCCGCGTGTATCGACGTGGTCCGCCGCCTTGCCATGGCGCGCAGCGAAGTCGGCTTCGTGGTCGAGCATGACGGGCGGCAAGTGCTGCGGCTGCAGGCCGGGGACAGTCTGCCCGGCCGGGTCGCGCAAATTGTCGCACGCGAGCTGGCCAGCGACGGCGTGCTGATCGATCTCAAGCGCGGCGAGACATCGCTGACCGGTGTGGCAGGCCTGCCCACCTTCAACCGCGGAGTGGCCGATCACCAGTACCTGTTCGTCAATGGCCGCCCGGTGAAAGACCGGCTGCTGATCGGCGCGGTACGCGGCGCCTATGCCGATATGCTGGCACGTGACCGGCACGCGGTGCTGGCGTTGTTCTTGGATATTCCGCCGGAAGAAGTCGACGTAAACGTCCACCCGGCCAAGACCGAAGTGCGGTTCCGCGATCCTGCCTTCGTGCGCGGCTTTATTGTTTCAGGTTTACGCCACTCGCTCGAAGCTGAAGGTCAGCGCAGCGCACAGGCCCCGGCGGCTCCCGCGATGGGCAATTGGCAGAGCGAACCGATCGCTCAACCAGCTCCGGCGCTCGCTTCGCTGTTTGCCCGAGAATACGGCTCATCAGGGGTGCGGGAAGCCGTGCCGAAGTGGCGGCCGCTTGGAGCTCAACCGCTCGCCCCGGCAGCGCGCGCAGAGATGGCCGAAGACCAGCCCGCCCCGGCGAGCGAGCATCCGCTCGGTGTCGCGCGCGGTCAGGTGGCGTTGACCTACATCATCGCCGAAGCCGAGGACGGGCTGGTGATCGTCGACCAGCACGCCGCGCACGAACGCCTGGTGCTGGAGCGGCTCAAGGCGGCCGGTGCTCAGGACAAGATGGCGGGAAGCCAGGCCTTGCTCATCCCAGAAGTGGTCGAACTCGACGAACCTGACTGCGACCGGCTTGAAGAAGCGGCGACGATATTTGCCGCGTTGGGCCTGCAGATCGAACGCTTCGGCCCCGGCGCGATGCTGGTCCGCGCGGTCCCCGCCGTGCTCGCCAAGGGGAGCGTGCAAGCACTGCTGCGCGATCTTGCCGACGACCTTGCCGCCAACGGCGCGGCACTGCTGCTGGGCGAGCGGCTCGACCTCGTCCTAGCGACAATGGCCTGCCACGGGAGCGTTCGGGCCGGTCGTGCGTTATCGGTGGCGGAGATGAATGCTCTGTTGCGCGAGATGGAAGTCACCCCGCGGTCCGGCCAGTGCAACCACGGCCGCCCGACCTGGGTCAAGCTGGCGCACGGCGACATCGAGAAGCTGTTCGGGAGAAAGTGATGCGTTTAGTTCTAGCTGCTGCCCTGGTCCTTCTAGGCGGCTGCGGGAAGGGCGCGCCATCCGAAGATCAGAAGCGCCGCGATGCCAAGGATGTCGCCGCAGTCGAGGCCATTCAGAAGATCGCGCCGCCGATCAAGCTGCTCCAGCTGCAAGCCATCACTGCGGAGGAGATAACCGCCAAGAACCTGGGCGGGGAAGGGTGCAGCTTCGGCCCTGACAGCGCGCACCCGCTCGCGCTCGCTCTGGTCGGCCGTGCGATGATCAAGTTCGACGATCGTATCGAGTTGCTGCTGTCGGATAGCGGCGGCACAAAATTAGCAGCAGGTGCGTGGGAGCATTATGTCGGCAAGGAATACACGCTGACGGTGAAGCGCGCCGGGGGCAAAGAAACGCCAGGGATTGCCGTAAGCACCGAATTCGCGGGTGAGCTTACCATTCGTGATGCCTGGGACCGGGTGGTCTATTTCGGGCAGGGCACGCTTAACTGCGGCGCCTGATCAGGCCGATCGACTTCATCGCCGCGACCAGCACGTCGTCCTGATTGAACACTTTCACCTGCGAGCGGAAGCTGCCCATTTCGGGGCGCGAGCGGCTGGGGGTCTTGTCGATAAGCGTGGTTTCGACGCGCAGTGTGTCGCCGGGATAGACCGGCCGCAGCCAGCGCAATTCATCGAGTCCGGGCGAACCGAGCCCCGCCTGTTTCCGCTCGGTGATGTTGTCGACCATCATCCGCATGACCATCGCGCAGGTGTGCCAGCCGCTCGCCGAGATGCGCCCGAAATGCGTTTGTGCGGCGGCCTCATCGGATAAATGGAAGGGTTGCGGATCGTACTTCGAGGCAAATTCGATCACTTCTTCGCGGGTGACTTGGTAACGTCCAAACTTGGCCGTGGTGCCCGGCTCGAGGTCTTCGAAATACATCAAGTCGTCACTCATCTCAGTGCCCCAAGCTTACCCGCATGAACAGCGTATAGCCGATGGGATTGCTGCCGTAGTAGGGATCGAGCGCGGCCGGCTTGGCATAAGCACTGAGCGAACCGCCGAGCGCGAGGTCGAACGGACCGACCGGCAGGTGGCGGGCATAACCGGCTTGGAACTTGGTCACCCGAAACGCAATGTCGTGCAGCGGGCTGAGCGGGTTGGGGAACAACTCGTCATTGGCGACATTCTCAACCCGGCCGAACAGACTGTTGTGGTGGTCGACGTTCCAGTTCGCCTCGCCCAGCCAAGCGGTGAGCGTTTCGCCTGGGACCCGCTTCTTGGCCGAAAACGCCGCCATCGCCGAAAACCCGCCGTGGCCATAGTGTGCTGAGGCGGTGAAGCGGTGTTCGTCCTCGCCCGGATGGTTCGCCTCGGGCTGCTTGAGTTGACCATAGCTCGTCTGAATCGACCAGTTTGGCGAGGGGTTCACCGTCGCGCGGACCGACCATGAATCCAGTTTGGGCGTCTCGATGTTCCAGCGGCGCTCATCGGGCTCCTGCCCGCGGAAGGCACTGGCCTCGATCTGGAATTTGGGCGCCGAATAGCCTGCCGTAACCACACCATAAGTGATGTGGGTCGAATCGAACCAGTGGTGCGTGATCGGCGGTTCGGGATTGTTGCTGGCCGAGGCGCGATGCATGAATGCGCTCGGCCCCAGCGCCGGTTCGCCGACCGGGCCGCCGTAGAGATAGACGGTGCCAGCACCGGCATTCACATCGACCCGCGCGGCAAGTTCCATGAACAGGTCATGCGGATGCTGCCGGTCGACCAGCGGCACGCCGCGTGATGTTTCGCCGGTGGCGAACAAGTTGGGGTAGCCGCTGCCGTCCATCGCCGGTTCGAGGCTGAACATCGACTTGAGCTGGATTTTGCCCCAACCGGTTTTCTTCTCGCCGGTCACCATCGCCATCGAGGTAACGTAAGTCTTGCTGTCCCCTCGCGGGCCGGAGATGTTGGTGTATTGCAGCGAGGCGGTGCCGTGGAGCATCACCATCCAGTCGCCTGCCATGATGTGCTTGCCGTGCATGATCTCGGTGCCGGGGAGGCGCGAGGTGCCCGAGCCTTCGGAAAAAGTGATGATCCTGCTGCCAGACATCTGAGCCTGATAGCCTTCGTCGTCCATTTCCATCCCCGCCATGTCGTGGCCAGAATGATCTATGCCTGCCATCGGTGCGGGAGCCGCAGCAGGAGCAGGTGACGGATTCTGAGCCGGCATCGGCTTGGCCATTCCCGGCATATCCATCGTGCCGTGGTCCATGGGCGGCATTGGCATATCCGCTGCAGGAGCCGCAGCTGGTGCTGGCATTGGCATTGGCATCGCTGTCGGCTGCGCCACAACCGGCGGCAGGGCGGGCCGATGCGCTGTGTGCTGCGTCTTGCGGACAGTCTTCCGGACCTTCTTCTTCACGGCCTTCTTGACTGGCTTGGGCTTTGCTTTCAGCGCAGCCTTGGGGCCGGGCATAGTCATGCCCGGCATGTTCATCCTGGAATGGTCCTGCGCGATCGCAGGCGCTGCAGGCAACAAGGCAATGGCGCAAACACTGGCAAGCAAACGAACGTTCAACACACAAGCTCCATTGTCACATCGGGCGTAGCAGCATCCACCCGGCCATTGCCACCATGGCCAGGTTTTCAGTCAAGGAAACAAATCCGAGCGGTACGCGGCTTGACCCGCCCACGCAGGCGCACTTCAGATCGCGGCGCTGGATATAGACCGCATAGATCACCGATACTGCCCCGATCGTGCCGATGAAGCTGGCAACCGGGATCGAGAGCCAATCGAGCGCGCGCGCCGCCATCAGGGCACCTGCGGCCCATTCAAGAAAGGGATAGACATAGCCATACGGGACCCAGCGCCGGGCCAGCAGATCGAAGCCTAGGAACATGGTCGCAAACTTGTCGAGGTCCTGCAGCTTGAGCATCGCCAGGATCATCATGCTGAACGCGACGAACCATTCGCCCGAGCGCAAGGTAAAAGGATTGCCAGAAACCGCAAAACTAGCGGCGAGCGCGAGCGCGGCGGCCGTTGCGAAGACCACCAGCACCGGGACGTAACTTACTGCTTCGGGGTCCGGTGATTTAAGCCCGAAGTAACGGCGCAAATCGTCGTATCCGCCGATCCGCTGGCCATCGATGAACGTCTGCGGCGTGGTTTTGACGCCATGTTCGGCCTTGAACGCGTCGGTTTCCTCGCGCGTGGTCAACCAATGATCGTCAACCGCAAAGCCTTTGCGGCGCAGCAGGTACACCGCCTTGAGCCCATAGGGACAGACGTGCTTGTCCATGACCATCCGGTAGATCGTGGCAACGGGTTTTTGGGCTTGGTCGGTCATCTCGAATCGGCTTATAGCTTCCGTACCGCAGTACGGAGTCAAGTGAATGGCGTTGACGATCTCTGAGCTGGCGCGTGGCGGCGGGGTTGGCGTCGAAACCGTGCGATATTACCAACGCCGGGGTCTGCTTTTCGATCCCCGCCCGACAGCCACCCACGCTGGCGGACGCAGGCATTATGGTCCAGACGAATTGAGCCGGTTGCGATTTATCCGCGGGGCGCAGCGGGCCGGATTTTCGCTCGATGAGATTGCCGAACTGCTTGCGCTCGATGCCACAACCGAACGGGCCCGCGCCCGCGAATTGGCCCGCGCCCGCATTGCCGAACTCGATACCAAGATCGCCGAGATGCAGCGGGCGCGCCGGTCACTGGAAAAGCTCGCCCGCGAATGCGCGCGCGGTTCGGCCGGCGCCTGTCCGATCATCACCGCATTCGAACAGGCCTGAGCGCAGCAATCAAACGTTGAACTTGAAGTGCATGACGTCGCCGTCCTGCACCACATATTCCTTGCCTTCCTGCCGAAGTTTGCCCGCGTCCTTGGCCCCGTTTTCGCCGCCGAGGCCGACGAAGTCATCATAGGCAATGGTCTCGGCGCGGATGAAGCCGCGCTGCATGTCGGAGTGGATTTCGCCCGCCGCATCGGGGGCCTTGGCCCCGGCGTGGACGGTCCAGGCGCGCGCTTCCTTGGGGCCGACGGTGAAGAAGGTCAGCAGGTGGAGCAGGTCGTAACCTGAGCGGATGATGCGGGCGAGGCCGGTTTCGTGGAGGCCCATCTCCTCGAGGAACACCATGCGATCGTCCATCTCCATCGAGACCAGCTCGCTCTCGATCGCCGCTGAAACGATCACCGCTTTGGCGCCCTCGGCCTTGGCCTTGGCGAATACCTTTTCGCTGAACGCATTGCCGCCAGCCGCGCTGTCTTCCTCGACGTTGCAGACATAAAGCACCGGCTTGGCGGTGAGCAGCTGGGCCGAATTGAACACCTGCAGTTCTTCGGGATCGCTCGGCCGGGCGAGCCGGGCAGGCTTGCCATCGCGCAGCAGCTCGAGCGCGGGGAGCAGTACGCCCGCCAGCAGCTTGGCATCCTTGTCGCCCTGCGCGGCCTTCTTCTGCGCGGCGGGGACGCGCTTTTCCAGGCTTTCGAGATCGGACAGCATCAGCTCGGTTTCAACCGTCTCGGCGTCGCTGACCGGATCGATCTTGTTATCGACGTGCTGGATGTCGTCATCTTCAAAGCAGCGCAGCACGTGGACGATCGCGTCGACCTCGCGGATATTGCCGAGGAACTGGTTGCCCAGACCCTCGCCCTTGGAGGCACCGCGCACGAGTCCGGCAATATCGACGAAGCCGAGCTGGGTCGGGATGATCTTCTGGCTGCCAGCTATCTTCGCCAGCTGGTCAAGCCGCGGGTCGGGCACGCCAACCTGGCCGACGTTGGGCTCGATCGTGCAGAACGGATAGTTCGCCGCTTGCGCCGCCTGCGTCTCGGTCAACGCATTGAACAAGGTGGACTTGCCGACATTAGGCAGTCCGACGATACCGCATTTGAAACCCATTATTGACTCCGGTGAGACGTGCGCGCCTCTTATGGACAAGCGGCGACAATTGCTAGGCGGGAGTCCGGATCATGGGCGTATTGGGAATTGGCGGGGTATTCTTCCGGGCGAAGGATCCCGATGCGCTGAACACGTGGTACCGCACGCACCTCCATGTCGGGGCAGGGTGCAATGCCGATGCGACCGGCCCGGTCGATGAATGGAGCTGGACCACGCTGGGCGGGCCGACCGTGTTCGCACCGTTCAAGGCCGACACAGACTATTTCCCGGCCAACAAGCAGTTCATGCTCAATCTAAGAGTGACCGGGATTGATGCCCTGCTTGCCGCGCTGCGCGGTGCCAGCATAGAAGTGATCACCAAGCCTGAGTGGGATGACCCGCAAATGGGCAAGTTCGCCCGCATTCACGATCCCGAAGGCAACCCGATCGAACTGTGGCAACCGCCAGCCTAGTCCGCCAGCCGCAGCGCAACGTCATTCATGAAACGCACGTCATCGCCCTTGGCGAGCCAGTCCGCCTCGGCCGATATCGCGCCGAGCAGATCGGCGAGCGGGTCCATTTCGGCCTTGGCGTAGTTGCCCAGTACATAGCCGCTGACCCGGTCCTTGTGCCCGGGGTGCCCAATCCCGATGCGCACGCGGCGAAAGTCGGGCCCGAGGTGCTGGTCGATCGAGCGCAGGCCGTTGTGCCCGGCGAGCCCGCCGCCCATCCGCACCTTGACCTTGAACGGCGCGAGATCGAGTTCGTCGTGGAAAACGGTCAGCGCATCGGGTTCCAGCTTGTAGAACCGCAACGCCTCACTCACCGCGCGGCCGCTTTCGTTCATGAAGGTCGCGGGTTTGAGCAGCAGCACTTTGGTGCCGCCGATCCGGCCTTCCTGCAGCCAGCCCGAGAACTTCTTCTGCACAGCGCCGAAGCTATACACCTCGGCAATGGTGTCAGCCGCCATGAAGCCGACGTTGTGTCGGTGCAGCGCATATTGCGCGCCCGGATTGCCAAGGCCGACCCATAATTGCACCAAGCAGTCTCCGAACCTCGCCTGTTACTGGCCGAGTGCGGCGGCGAGGACGTTTCCCTGCGCGTCCATCGCTCGCGAGAGGCACGTCCGCGTGGTTTCGGAAGCGGCGTTGGCATCTTCGCTGCCTTGCGCCGCAAACAGTTTCCCGGCCTGCGCCGAGCGGTCAGCGATCCACGGCTTGGTATAGAGGAACCCGGTGTAGAAACTCACGCCCCGGGCAGTCTGGTCGTCAACCAGATCGGCGGTCTTGCGATCGGCTTCGCTCGTTGCCGCATCCTTTGCCGCCGTGGACGACGTGTTGCTCAGGCGGATCAACCGGAACATGCAGTCGATCGCCTGTTCCTCGGTGAGACCAGCGAGCGGAACAACGCCTGGTGCGGGCTTGGGCGCGGCGGCGCCAAGAGTCGTTGCCGTCAGCGCAAGGCAGACTGCCGAACCGATGCCGATGATCTTCATTGATAGCCCCCAAAAGCAAAACCGGACCGCGTTGCCACGGTCCGGTTGAGCATCGACTGACTAAGGCTGGCGGTCAACCATGGGCTGACCGCAAGGAAGGTTATTCCTCGCCGGCAGCTTCGGTTGTGGCGTTGTCGCCGGTTTCGCTGCGCAGGCCCGACGGCGCGATGATCGTGGCGATGGTGAAATCGCGGTCAGTGATCGCCGAGGTCGAACCCTGGGGCAGCTTGACGTAGCTGATATGGATCGAATCGCCGATATCGAGCCCGGTGACATCGATCTGGATGTCTTCGGGCATCTTGTCCGCGTCGCAGATCAGTTCGAGCTCATGGCGCACGATGTTGAGTACGCCGCCGCGCTTGAGGCCGGGCGAAGCTTCCTCGTTGATGAACATGACCGGCACGTTGACGTGCACAGTCGAATCCTTCGACAAGCGCAGGAAATCGGCGTGGAGCGGACGATCGGTGACCGGGTGGAAAGCAACGTCCTTGGGCAGCGTACGCAGTTTCTTGCCGCCCACTTCGATCTCGATGATCGAGTTCAGGAAGTGGCCGGTGCTCAGCCGCTTGACCAGCAGCTTTTCCTCGACGTGGATCGCCAGGGGCTCTTCTTTACCGCCGTATATAACGGCAGGAACGCGGCCTTCACGACGCAGTGCACGGGAGGCTCCCTTGCCAGCCCGTTCACGCGTCTCGGCCGGCAGGTTCAGCGTATCGCTCATGGTACTTGCCTTTCAAAACTCTGGATTGATACATCTCCGCCGTCTCGCCTCCAGGGATGACCTAAGACGGGGAAGCGGGCGCCGTTAGCGGCAAAGCACCATTAATGCAAGCTACTGGAGCCGGGTGACCGTGTAGCCGAGCCGGGTCAGCAGAGCGGGCAGGCCGTCCTGGCCGGCCAGGTGCGCCAGCCCGACCGCGACGAACGGATGCGCGCCTTGCTGAAGCTCGCCGACCAGCCGCGCCAGCCAGGCATCGTTGCGCCGGGTGAGCAGAGCCTGGCGCAGTTCCGGGTTGCTGCGAAAATCGGCGGTTGTTTCGGCATCGACCGTGGCGAGGTCGCCATGCGCCCAGGCCTGTTCAAGCTTGCGCAGGCTGGCGAGATCTTCGCCGGGCCGCGCGATTGCGGCTTCCAGCAGCGCGCGCTGCGCCGCTTCGGGCAGGTGGTCGAAGATCGCGAGCTGCGCCGCGGCACCTTCGAATTCCTCGACCGGCTTGGTGTAATTACGCACCAACGCCCGGTCGATTCCGTTGGCGGCGTTGGAATCACCCGCCGCCATTGCCGCATTCTGCAACATCAACGCCGCCGCCCAGGTCTCATAGGGATCGAGCGCGCCGGGTTCGAAGTGATCGGCCTTGAGCGCCGTATCGAGCTCGCCATGCTGATCGGGCGGAACCCGCTGTTCAAGCGGCGGCAGTCCGGGGCTTTGCGCCAGCGCGGCAAAGGTCTTGGCGGTGGCCGCATCGTCCTCGATATTCGCCACTTCCAGCAGCAGCCGGTCGGATTGGCCAAGCGCCGCCGCGACCTTGGCCGATTTCCACTCGACCGGCCGGGGCAGCGCGTGGATCGTGCCGAACAGCCACGCCTGCTGCCCGCCCGGACCCTCGACCAGCCACAGTGCCGGGCGAACTTCGGCCGGCTTGGCACAGCCAGCCAGCGCCAGCGCGGCCAATGCGGCGCAGACCAGGCCGCGCAGTTTCCTACTGGACACGGACCGCCTTGATCCCGTGTTTCGAGAGCACGTCCTGCACGCTGCCCTTGCCGCCAAGGTGACCCGCCCCGACCGCGATGAACACCGTGCCGGGATGCTTCAACCGGTTTTCGATCCATGCCGCCCAGTTGCGGTTGCGGCTGAAGATCAGCGCTTCGGCCAGCACCGGGCTGTCACTTTCGGCGTTGAGTTGTTTGGCCAGACCAGCCGCATCGCCGCGGGTCCAGCTGCCGACCATGGCGGCGATTTCGGCGTTGATCTCGGGCAGGGCGTCAAGCACGTTGCCCAGGTATTCAAGCTGCTCTTCCTCGGTCAGCGCATCGAACTGGCCGAACTGGAAGTCGGCGGTTTCAAGCCCGGTGCGCGGGTGGCCAAGCTCGGTCGCGCGTTTGGTCAGCCCGTTCTCGACCCCGGACTGGATGTTGTAGCCCGCTTTCTGCAGCTGCAGGATCGGCAAGGTCGCGGCGGCCACCCAGGGCTTCTTTTTGTCGAGGAGCGAGACCGGCAGGCCGAGCTTGGTCATTGCCGCTTCGAATTGCGCGCGGTGCTTTTCATCCATCATCTGGCGCAGGTTCTTGCTCGGGGCCAACGTGCCATGGCGCAGCAGCGCCGCCGCAATGTCGCCGGTGGGGAGGTCGGGCAGCTCGGTCACCAAGGTGTCCGAATGATCGAGCGCATAAGCCAGCGGGCCATTGAGCCAGTCGATCCCATCTGGCAGCAAGTGGATCGTGCCGAACAGGTAGATCGTGGTGTCGTGGTCGGCTATCTTCCACAGCGCCGGGTGGGCCTGAACGGGAGCCGCCATTGGCGCCGCCTGGACCGGCTGCGGGCTTGGCAGGCGCTGCGGGTCGGCCGGCGCATTCGCGCTCCCGGCCAGCGCGAAAATGGCAAACACGGGGGCAATCAACGGGGCGAACAGGCGCGTGGCTAAGGTCATGGCAGCGTCCTAACCGTTCAATTCCTCACAGTCGATGAACGAATGCGGATATTGACCCTGTCCAGCCCATCCGCCAAAGGCCGCCCATGCGCGAAACTGCCCGGCCGCTCAGCTTCCAGGATATGATCCTGCGCCTCCATGCCTACTGGAGCGGGCACGGCTGCCTGATCCTCCAGCCTTATGACATGCGCGTGGGGGCGGGTACGTTCCATCCGGCCACCACGCTGCGCAGCCTTGGCCCGGAAAGCTGGAACGCGGCCTATGTCCAGCCGAGCCGCCGCCCCACTGACGGGCGCTATGGCAAGAACCCCAACCGGCTGCAGCACTATTACCAGTACCAGGTGATTATGAAGCCGAGCCCGGCCAATTTCCAGGAGCTGTATCTCGGCAGCCTGCTGGAAATCGGTATCGATCCGCTGGCGCACGACATCCGCTTTGTCGAGGATGACTGGGAAAGCCCCACGCTGGGCGCCTGGGGGCTGGGCTGGGAAGTATGGTGCGACGGGATGGAAGTCAGCCAGTTCACCTATTTTCAGCAGATGGGCGGGTTCGATTGCAAGCCGGTCGCGGGCGAGCTGACCTATGGGCTGGAGCGCCTGGCAATGTACATCCAGGGCGTCGACAACGTCTACGACCTGGCGTTCAACGGCGCCGGGGTCCGCTACGGCGAAGTGTTCCTGAAGAACGAGCAGGAATTCTCGAAATACAATTTCGAAGTGGCCGACACCGACAGCCTGTTCAAGGGCTTCCAGGCCGCCGAGGCCGAATGCCAGCGCTGCATCGAGGCCGACATTCCGCTCGCCGCCTATGACCAGGCGATCGAGGCCAGCCACCTGTTCAACCTGCTGCAGGCGCGCGGCGTGATCTCGGTGCAGGAACGCGCCAGCTACATGGGCCGGGTTCGCGACCTTGCAAAGGGCAGCTGCCAGGCGTGGATCGGTAAGAACACCGCGCAGTGGCAGGCGGACTATCCGGAGTGGGTGTTGTGAGCGACCGGCTTGCCTCCGGCGCGACCGAAAAAGCGCGCGCCTTCCTGCTCGAACTGCGCTCGGAAGAGATCCCCGCACGGATGCAAGCCGGCGCGCGCGCTGACTTGGAAAAGCTGTTCCGCAAGGAAATGACCACCGCAGGAGTGAGCGTGGGCGAGGTAACCGTATGGTCGACCCCGCGCCGTCTCGTGCTGATTGCGCGCGGCCTGCCGGTTGCAACCGCAGCCATAAGCGAAGAACTCAAAGGTCCCCGCGTCGGTGCGCCGCCGCAAGCGCTCGAAGGCTTCCTGCGCAAGACCGGTCTGAGCGAAGACCAGCTGACCGAGCGGGACGGGGTGTTTTACGCCGTCACCGAGAAGCCCGGCTGCGCCACCGCCGATGTTCTGGCCGAGTCGATCCCGGCGATCGTCCGCGCCTTTCCGTGGCCCAAATCGATGCGTTGGGGCGCGGCCTCGCTGAGCAGTGAGAGCTTGCGCTGGGTGCGGCCGCTGTCGGGCATCGTCGCGCTGTTCGATTGCAAGGTGGTTGATTGCGCAGTCGGCGATATTGCTGCGAGCAATCACACACTCGGCCACCGCTTCCATTCCTCGGGTCCGATCCAGATCGACGGTGCAGACGACTACGCCGCCAAGCTGCGCGCCGCGCACGTGATCGTTGACCACGAGGAGCGGCAGGACTTCATCCGCGAGCACGCCCTCGCCGCCGCGCACGCCGCCGGGCTGGTGATGGTCGCCGACGAAGGGCTGGTGGTCGAGAACGCCGGGCTGACCGAATGGCCAGTGCCACTGCTCGGGCGCTTCGACGAGGCTTACCTCGACGTGCCGCCCGAAGTGATCCAGCTCACCGCGCGGACCAACCAGAAGTACTTCATCTGCCGCGAGCGCACCCCAGAGGGCGCGGACGAGGGCAAGCTCGCCAACGCCTTCATCTGCACCGCCAACATCGTCGCCACCGATCATGGTGAGGCAATTGTCGACGGCAACCGCAAGGTCCTCGCCGCACGCCTGTCCGACGCGCGCTTCTTCTGGGAGCAGGATCGCAGGAAGACGCTTAGCGAGCACGCCGATGGCCTTGCGCGGATTACCTTCCATGAGAAGCTGGGCACGGTTGCGGACAAGGTTGAGCGGGTGGCTAAATTGGCCGAGTGGCTCGCGCAGGAAGGCATCGTCCCGAACTGCGATCCCAAGCTGGCGCGGCAGGCGGCGGAACTGTGCAAGGCCGACCTCGTCACCGAAATGGTCGGCGAATTCCCCGAACTGCAAGGCGTGATCGGCGGCTATTACGCCGCGGACGAGGGCCTACCCCAAGCCGTCACCGAGGCGATCCGCGATCACTACAAGCCGGTCGGGCAGGGCGATGATGTACCCACCGCACCGGTGACGGTGGCGGTCAGTTTGGCGGATAAGCTGGATAGTTTGGTCAGTTTCTTTTTGATTGATCTCAAGCCTACCGGATCGAAAGATCCGTTCGCGCTACGTCGCGCAGCGATTGGCACTCTCGAGCTGATATTCAAGAATCAACTAAGGTTCAGGATCGATAAGGCGATTTTGAACGCTCAAGTTGTCCGTCGAACGCAGGAACTATTAGCACGCAATCGTGCGATTAAGAGCGCATTGATTGATGCGGTTCAGACCCTCGAACTGGATGGGCATGACAAGGACGATCTTGTCGAGGTCGCGCAGAACAGCCGTTTGGAAACTGTGTTTGAACAGCTTGATCCATTTCTAGAATTCGGCTTACTCGCCTTCTTCGCCGACCGCCTTAAAGTCCAGCAGCGCGAAGCGGGTGTCCGCCACGACTTGATCGACGCGGTGTTCGCGCTGGGCGGGGAGGACGATCTTGTTCGCCTGCTCGCCCGGGTCCATGCGCTTCAAGCGTTT
The DNA here is from genome assembly GCA_025359685.1 of Sphingomonadaceae bacterium. Lineage (GTDB taxonomy): Bacteria > Pseudomonadota > Alphaproteobacteria > Sphingomonadales > Sphingomonadaceae > Novosphingobium. Next base: position 19,825 of record JANYEY010000096.1, read on the forward strand.
ATCGGCACCGAGGACGGCACCAACCTGCTCGCCGGGTACAAGCGTGCGGCCAATATCCTCAAGAAGGAAAGCTTCACCGGGGGCGAGGCAAAATCGCTTTCCTACTCCCCCGAACCTGCGGAAAAGGCGCTGATGGATGCGCTTGATCTCGCCGGGCCGCAGGCCGCTGCTGCCGTTGCGGGCGAGTACTTCGCACGCGCGATGGCCGCGCTCGCCACGCTGCGCGCGCCGATCGATGCGTTCTTCGACGATGTGACGGTCAACGATGCCGATCCGGCCAAGCGTGAGGCACGATTGGGTCTGCTCGCGCGTTTCCGCGATGCGGTCCATTCAGTCGCCGATTTCTCGAAAATCGAGGGCTGATTTTTTTCGCTTAGACTGTGGTCCAAGCGGTCCACGCTCATGCCAACAAGGCGGGTCGAATGAACCAACACGTTTACACCTTCGGCGGCAATTCAAACTCGAACGATCCCCGCACTCGCGACAAGACCATCGTCGGCGGCAAGGGCGCGAACCTTGCTGAAATGGCCGGGATCGGGCTGCCGGTGCCGCCCGGTTTCACCATCACCACCGAAGAATGCGTACGCTATCTCGCGGAAGGTGGGGATTTCTCGGCCAGCCTACAGGCCGAAGTCGCCACCGCGCTCGGCCACATCGAAAGCGCCGTCGGCAAGAAGTTCGGCGATGCCTCCGATCCGCTGCTGGTCTCGGTCCGCTCGGGCGCGCGGGTTTCGATGCCGGGGATGATGGACACCGTGCTCAATCTCGGCCTCAACGATGCCACGGTTGAGGGGCTCGCCACAACCTCCGGCGATGCGCGTTTCGCCTGGGATTCGTACCGCCGCTTCATCCAGATGTATTCTGACGTAGTGCTCGGCCTCGATCACCACCTGTTCGAAGATGCGCTGGAAATCATCAAGGAAGACAACGGCTTTTATGCCGATGTTGAGATGGGCGCGCAGGAATGGCAGGCGCTTGTTGCCGAATACAAGCAGATCGTCGCCGCCAAGCTCGGCCGGGATTTCCCGCAGGACGTCCACGAACAGCTGTGGGGCGCAATCCGCGCGGTGTTCGATTCGTGGGATTCGGACCGCGCCAAGGTCTATCGCCGCCTGAACGACATCCCGGGCGACTGGGGCACCGCGGTCAACGTCCAGGCGATGGTGTTCGGAAATATGGGCGATACCAGCGCCACCGGGGTCGCCTTCACCCGCGATCCGGCGACCGGCGAGAAGGCCTATTACGGCGAATGGCTGGTCAATGCGCAGGGCGAGGACGTGGTCGCGGGGATCCGCACGCCGCAGTACCTGACCGAAGCATCACGGACCCGCGCCGGGGCCAAGCCGCTGAGCATGGAAGCAGCAATGCCAGAGGCTTACGGGCAACTGGCAGAAGTTTTCGAGCTGCTTGAGGCGCATTACCGCGACATGCAGGACATCGAATTCACCGTCGAGCGCGGGCACTTGTGGATGCTGCAAACCCGCAGCGGCAAGCGCACCGCCAAGGCCGCGCTCAAGATGGCGGTCGACATGGTCGGCGAAGGCCTGATCGACGAAAAGACCGCGATCCTGCGCATCGATCCGATGGCGCTCGACCAGTTGCTCCACCCCACGCTCGATCCGGCAGCAGTGCGCGATGTACTCACCCGCGGGCTCCCCGCGAGCCCCGGCGCGGCTTCAGGCGCAATCGTTCTTGATGCCGAAACCGCCGAAAAGCGCGCCGAACTCGGCGAGGCGGTGGTGCTGGTCCGGGTCGAGACCAGCCCCGAGGATATCCACGGCATGCATGCCGCACGCGGGATTTTGACCGCGCGCGGCGGCATGACGTCACACGCGGCGGTGGTCGCGCGCGGGATGGGGCGGCCCTGCGTGTCCGGCGCGGGCCAGGTCTCGATCGATATGGCCAGCCGCACGCTGCGGATCGGCACGCGCGAGCTCAAGGAAGGTGACATCATCACGCTTGACGGGGCCACCGGTGAAGTCATGGCCGGGCACGTCGTGACGATCGAACCCGAGCTGGTCGGCGATTTCGGCACGCTGATGGTTTGGGCGGATTCGCACCGCCGGATGAAGGTGCGCACCAACGCCGAAACTCCGGCCGATTGCCGCATCGCGCGCCAGTTCGGCGCGGAAGGTGTTGGCCTGTGCCGCACCGAGCATATGTTCTTCGATGCCACCCGCATTGCCGCAGTCCGCCAGATGATCCTGGCCGAGGACGAAGCGGGACGCCGCACCGCGCTGGCCAAGTTGCTCCCCGAACAGCGCGCCGATTTTCACGGAATCTTCGATGCCATGGCGGGTCTGCCGGTGACAATCCGCCTGCTCGATCCGCCGCTGCACGAATTCCTGCCGCACGAGGACGCGGAATTCGCCGAGCTTTCCGAGACAATCGGGATCGGCGTCGAAACGCTCAAGCGCCGCGCGAGCGAGCTCCATGAATTCAACCCGATGCTGGGCCACCGTGGCTGCCGCTTGGGAATCACCTTCCCCGAAATCTACGAGATGCAGGCCCGCGCGATCTTCGAGGCGGCGTGCGACGTTGCTGCCGCGGGCGGGGAAGCGCCGGTGCCCGAAGTGATGATCCCGTTGGTCGCCACCCGCAAGGAATTGGCGATCCTCAGGGCCTTGGTCGACCGGGTTGCCACCGAGGTTTTCGTCGAAAAGGGCCGCACACTGACCTATCACGTCGGCACGATGATCGAACTGCCGCGTGCGGCGCTGCTGGCGGGCGAGATTGCCGAAGTGGGCGAGTTCTTCTCGTTCGGAACCAATGATTTGACGCAGACAACTCTTGGTCTTTCGCGGGACGATGCTGGCAAGTTCCTCGGCGCTTATGTCGAACAGGGCATCTTCCCGCGCGATCCGTTCGTCAGCCTCGATATCGAAGGCGTCGGGCAGCTGGTGACGCTGGCCGTAGAGCGGGGCAGGGCGACCCGGCCCGATATCAAGCTGGGCATCTGCGGCGAACACGGCGGCGATCCGGCGAGCATTGCCTTTTGCGAGAAGCAGGGGCTCGATTACGTCAGCGCCTCGCCTTACCGCGTGCCGATCGCGCGACTGGCGGCAGCGCAGGCGGCGTTGGCCTAACGGCGACCGGTCAGGGTCAAGATCTCGAATGTTTCGGTAGTTCCGCTGCCAAACTGTTCTTTAGCAACAGAAAGTTGTTGACGACTAAGCGCCGGGCCGGGCCGCGCGAGGGTATTGCTGAGGCCTTGTGCGCGCAAATCGGCAACCAGGTTATCGAGGCTTGAGAACCGGACCTGCAGCGAGCGGACATCGGCCACCGGATCACGCCACCCGGCACGCTGGAGCAGTTGACCAGCGGCGCGAACGTCGACCATCGGGTGCATCCGCGGGGCAGGACGGTCGCCATCAGCAGCAAGCATCGCAGCGCGCAGGGTCTCAAGGCTCCCGGCGGCGACGAAGCTCGCCAGCAGCAGCCCGCCGGGCGCGGCCGCCTGGCGCAAGTGGATCAGTGCCCCGGGAAGGTCGTTGGCTGTGTGGAGTGTCCCGAGGCTGATGACAGTGTCAAAGTCGGCGACCGGGTAAGGCAGCTCCTGGTCGAACACGGCGGCGGGGTCGAGCCCGGTGACTTCGCACTCGGGCGAGGCGAGGCCGACTCCGATCTCGCCCAGATCGCCGATTGCGAGCACCCGGCGCGGCTCGTGGCGCAGGAACGCGAGCCGCTCAGTCACGTCCTCGACCATATCGTGAAGGAGGTAACGGGGGGCATCGGGCCGGCCCTGCGCGCGCAGCATCCGCCGCCGCACGGCGAGCCGCCGGGCAGGCGAAAAGATCAGCGGCGGGGCGGTCTGGGCCATCCTCAGCGCCCTGCCTTGCCACGCTGCGCCGCGCAAGCGATACGGAGCGGATAGATGGAGGTTCACCCGCTTCTCGCCCCGGTCGTAGACCTGGTCTTCCCGCCGCGGTGCCCGCTGTGCGGTGCCGGCCTTGCGGCGCAGACCGGGCTGTGCGCTGAATGCTGGAGCGGGCTGGCGGTACCGGGCGATCCGTCCTGCGCCACCTGCCGCCGCCCGCTTGAGGATGGGGCGGGTGCGGGTATGCTGTGCGCGCCGTGCCTTGCCCAACCGCCGCGGCATGACGGAATTGCTGCGGGCACGCTGTACAACGAGACCTCGCGCCGACTGATTCTTGCGCTCAAACACGGCCATCGCCTGGCCTTGGCGCCGCTTCTGGCACGGCTGATCGCGGCGCAGCTCCCCGCGGAGATCGGGCCTGACTGGCTGCTGGTGCCGGTGCCGCTGCACCGCTGGCGATTGTGGAGCCGCGGTTTCAACCAGTCGGCCCTGCTGGCGGGCGAACTGGCGCAGCGCACTGGAGCCAGGCTGTTGGTCGATGGCCTGATTCGCACCAAGCGCACGTCGACACTGGGTGGGCTTGGCCGCAAGGCCCGCGCGCGAACCCTGAGCGGGGCGATCGCCTTCAACCCCGCGCGCCTGGCACAATTGGCCGGAGCGAAAGTCGTGCTGGTCGATGATGTGCTGACCAGCGGGGCAACCAGCGATGCCTGCGTGCGGGCGCTGAGACGGGGCGGGGCGGAGAAAGTCGTCATCGCCTGCTTCGCCCGGGTGCTCGACGAAGCGCTGCATTTGGCATGACGTCATGAGCCCAAACGAAAACGCCCGGAACCGAAGCTCCGGGCGCCCTCGTGACGAAACTCTAAGGGCGCCACTTGCGTGGTTTGGCAGCTCCCTCTTTGGGCTGCCGCGCCCGATCCCTCATGCGGTTGGTTTCCCTGAACCGGGGCCATCGGCCTTACCGCAAGCAGGTAAATCACCGAATTTGTTCTCGATTGAAAGGAGCAAGCGTGTCACAGCCCATTTTTGACTCCGACATGTGGTTATATTGCAACAAGGGATCGGCATGAGCGAGGATCACGACAGCGATCGCGAGCAGGGCCTGCTCCTGTCCCCAAAGTTCGATGCGAATGGCCTGTTGAGCGCGGTGGTGGTCGATGCAAATAGCCGCGAAGTTTTGATGCTGGCCTTCATGGACCGTGAAGCGCTGGACAAGACCCAGGCATCCGGGCTGGCGCACTTCCATTCGCGCTCGCGCGGCCGCTTATGGCTTAAGGGCGAGAGTTCGGGCAACGTGATGCGAGTGCAGGACATCAGGATCGATTGTGATCAGGATGCGGTGGTCCTTCTGGTCGAACCGGCGGGGCCCGCCTGTCACACCGGAGCGCGAAGCTGCTTTTATCGCAGGGTCTTGGGCGACACACTCGAGCACCTCGCTGATTGACGCTTACGTAAAGGTAAGCTATTTTGCGCCGCATGGACAATCATGGCGCTTCACCCACCAGCCACGATGGCGCGCACCTCGATACGCCGGACGCGTTGCAGCGTGAGCAGTTCGCGATCTCCGATCTGACCGCCGAGTTCGATGTTACCGCCCGTGCGCTTCGGTTCTATGAAGACGAGGGGTTGATCGCCCCGGCGCGCGTTGGCCTGACGCGCGTCTATTCAAAGCGAGATCGGGCGCGGCTCGCATGGATCCTGCGCGCCAAGAACGTTGGCTTCAGCCTGACCGAGATCAAGGAGATGATCGATCTCTACGATTTGGGCGATGGCCGGGTCGAACAGCGCCGGGTCACAGTCGAGCGCTGCCGCGACAAGGCCGAGCGTCTGCGTCAGCAGCGCGACGATCTTGATGCCGCGATTACCGAGCTATCGCAGTTCATAGCGCTCGTCGAAAATATCGATCCGGCCGCTGCCAAGGCCTGAACCCAGAAAGCAGGACACCAGCATGCCAGTCTATCAAGCGCCGACGCGCGACACGCGGTTTGTGATCAACGAAGTGCTTAAGCTGGAAAGCTATGGCAACTTGCCGGGCTTCGAACAGGCGACGCCCGATGTGGTCGATACAGTGGTCGAGGAGTTCGGCAAATTCGTGTCCGAAGTGCTCGCCCCGCTCAACGCTGTGGGTGACCGTGAGGGCTGCACGCGCAATGTCGATGGTTCGGTCACCACGCCTACGGGGTTCAAGGCCGCGTTTGATGCATTTCGCGAAGCTGGCTGGGGCACGCTTTCCGCACCTGAGGAATTCGGTGGCCAGGGTCTGCCGCACGTGCTTGGGTTCGTGACCCAGGAATTCATCGCTACCGCCAATCAGGGCTTCGGGATGTATCCGGGCCTCACCGACGGAGCGATCTCGGCGATCATCGCCAAGGGCTCACCCGAGCAGCAGGCGAAGTATCTGCCCAAGATGATCAGCCACGAATGGCTTGGCACGATGAACCTGACCGAGCCGCAGTGCGGCACCGACCTTGGTCTGATCCGCACCCGCGCGCAGCCCAACCCGGATGGCTCCTACGCGATCACCGGGACCAAAATCTTCATCTCGGCGGGCGAACATGACCTGACCGACAACATCATTCACCTCGTCCTCGCCAAGACGCCGGGTGCGCCCGAAAGCAGCAAGGGCATATCGCTGTTCATTGTCCCCAAGGTGATGGTGGGCGACGATGGCTCGCTGGGCGCGCGTAATGCGGTGTCGTGCGGCAGCCTTGAACACAAGATGGGGATCCACGGCAACGCGACCTGCGTGATGAACTACGATGGCGCGACCGGCTTCATGGTGGGCGAGGAGAACAAGGGCCTCGCCGCCATGTTCGTGATGATGAATGCGGCGCGGCTTGGCGTCGGCGTGCAAGGCTTGGGGCAGGCCGAAGTCGCGTATCAAAATGCTGTCAAATACGCGCACGAACGCCGTCAGGGCCGCGCGCTGACCGGGCCAGACGAACCGCAGGAAAAGGCGGACACACTGTTCGTCCACCCCGACGTGCGCCGTATGTTGATGGACGCTAAGGCCTTCACCGAAGGTATGCGCGCGCTGTGCCTGTGGGGTGCGCTGCAGGTTGACCTGACGCACAAGGCGGCGACCGAAGAAGACCGCGCCCGCGCCGATCTGCTGATCAGTCTGCTCACTCCGGTGATCAAGGGCTACGGCACCGACAAGGGTTTCGATACCTGTGTCCAGATGCAGCAAGTGTTTGGCGGCCACGGCTACATCGAAGAGTGGGGCATGAGCCAGTTCGTCCGCGATGCCCGTATCACCCAGATTTACGAAGGCGCGAACGGGGTCCAGGCGATGGACCTGGTCGGGCGCAAGCTCGGCCAGGGCGGCGGGGCCGCGGTGCAGGCGTTCTTCGCGCTGGTCGACGGCGAATGCGCGGCGGCCAAGACCAAGCCCGAGCTCGCCGATCTTGCGGAACGGACCGAGAAGGCTAACGGCGAGCTTAAGGCTGCGACCATGTGGCTGATGCAGAACGGCATGACCAATCCGAACAACGCCGGAGCTGGCGCACATCATTACATGCACATTATGGGGATCGTCGCGCTGGGCCTGATGTGGCTGCGCATGGGCGAAGTGGCGGTCGAGAAACTGGCCGCCGGGTCCGGCGACAACGCCTTCTACGAAGCGAAGCTGGTCACCGCGCGCTACTTCGGCGAACGCTTCACCCCCGATGCCGGTGCATTGCGCCGCAAGATCGAAACGGGCAGCACCACCATGATGGAACTGCCGATCGAAGCCTTCGCGACTGCTTGACCTCATCCGGGTGCTTACCTAAGCGCCGGTAATGTCCAGCAACTCTGCCTCGAAGAGCTTTCGCGAACGCCATCATGGCCTGATCTGGTCGCTGTTGTGGCCGGTTCGGGCCTGGTTCCCAGGTTTTCCGGTCCATCGCGGCAAGGGCGTGCTGTTCAGGCGGGTCATTTTGCCGGCCTTGCCGCCCGAACCGGCGAGCTTTGCCTACCGCCTGCCGCATGGCGAGACGGTCGATCTGCGTTACCGCGAAGATCTTGGCACGCTGGTGCTGTTCCATGGCGGCTATGAGGATCGCGAGATCGCCGAGCTGTGCAAATATGTCCTCGACGGCGGGATTGTGTTCGATGTGGGTGCGAACATCGGCCTGTCAGCGCTGGAGTTCGCTCGCAATGCTGGCCCATCGGGCAAGGTATTCGCGTTCGAACCGCACCCTGATACAGCGGCGCGGCTGCGCGCCAATCTTGACCGCAATAGCGTGACCAATGTCGAGATAGTGCAGTCGGCCGTCGGTGCAGAGCTGGGCACGATCACCTTTAACGAGAGTGCTGATGCAACACTGAGCTCGGCCACGCTGGTTCCGCGCAACTTGGTCCGCTCGTTCGATGTCCCGCTGACGACTGTCGACAATGCCTGGACAGATGCCGGTAAGCCGGCGGTGTCAGCCCTTAAGATCGATGTCGAAGGCGGCGAACTAGCGGTGTTGCAGGGCGCGACCGAATTGCTGGCCCGCGATCACCCGGCGATCCTGCTGGAGGCATGGGGCGCAAACCAGCTTGACCCGATTCACGCGCTTCTGACTGCGGCGGGATACGAACGGCGGCAACCTGCCGGGTTTGAACCGCGCAACTATCTCTACCTGGCCAATAGCTAGCCGAACACTTCGCCCATCAGGCTGAGCATTGCAGCCCAGCTCTGACGATCGGCGCTGGCATCGTAACTGATCGAACCGTTGGCGGGCGAGGGATGCGGGTTAGCGAAGCCGTGCCCGACGCCTGAATAGCTGTGGAAGTGCCAGTTGGCCCCGGCCGCATCCATTTCCTCCCAAAATTCGATGACTTGCGTCCGCGGGACAAGCGCATCGGCATCGCCGTGGCAGACCAGGATGCGCGGCCCGACCGGGCCGCCGGCGGGTGCCTTGCGATCCGTCTCGAGTATGCCGTGAAAGCTGGCAACCAAGGCCAGATCGGCGTTCTCGCGGGCAAGTTCGAGAACCGCCTGGCCGCCCATGCAGAAGCCGATTGCCGCCCGGCGCAGGTCCGGCGCAACGGCCTCAAGCGCAGCAAGACCAGTCCGAAGCCGCGCTCGATAGAGATCGACATCGCGGCGCAGCGCTACCGCCAGCCCCATGGATGCCGGGAAATCCGGAACCGGAGCCCCGTAAAAATCGGCGATGAGCGCGAGATAGCCTTGTTCAGCCAGACCCAGCGCCTTGGCCTCGATGAACGGCGTCACGTTCATGATCGTCGGGAACACCAGAACCGCGGCACGCGGCGGCCCCGCTGGCCGCGCCAGCAGGCCGGCCAGCTTGATCGCGCCGTCGGTGTATTCGATCCGCTCGAGCGTGCTCATTCGGGCAGGAAGTCCGGTACCGAGAGATAGCGCTCACCGGTATCGTAGTTGAAGCCCAGCACCCGCGAGCCTGCGGGCAAGTCGGGCAGTTTCTGCGCGATCGCGGCGAGCGTCGCGCCAGAGCTGATCCCGACCAGGATCCCCTCTTCACGGGCACAGCGCCGCGCCATTTCCTTGGCATCGGCAGGATCGACCTGAATTGCCCCGTCGATCACCTGGGTGTGGAGGTTCGCGGGGATAAACCCGGCGCCGATGCCCTGGATCGGGTGCGGGGCAGGCTGGCCGCCCGAGATCACCGGCGAGAGCGTCGGTTCGACCGCCCAGGCCTGCATCCCCGGCCATTTGGCCTTGAGCACTTCGGCGCAGCCGGTCAGGTGACCGCCGGTGCCAACCCCGGTGATCAGCGCGTCGATCGGTGTATCGGCAAAGTCGGCCAGAATTTCCTGCGCGGTGGTGCGGTGGTGGATCGCGATGTTTGCGGGATTTTCGAACTGCTGCGGCATCCACGAGCCAGGGGTGGCGGTAATCAGCTCGTGCGCGCGCTCGATCGCGCCCTTCATGCCCTTTTCGCGCGGGGTCAGGTCAAAGGTCGCGCCGTAGGCCAGCATCAACCGGCGCCGCTCTATCGACATCGATTCGGGCATGACCAGCACCAGCTTGTAACCCTTGACCGCCGCCGCCATCGCTAGGCCGATCCCGGTGTTACCGCTGGTCGGCTCAACAATCGTGCCGCCGGGTTTGAGGCTGCCGTCAGCCTCGGCCGCTTCGATCATGGCGAGGCCGATGCGGTCCTTGATCGATCCGCCGGGGTTCGATCGTTCGGACTTCACCCAGACTTCGTGATCGGGGAACATCCGGGCCAGCCTGATGTGCGGGGTGTTGCCGATGGTGGCGAGAACGCTGTCAGCCTTCATGGGACCAATTCCTTGTTGCGGTATTGCGGAGCGAATGTCTTGGCGCGCTTCAGTTCGGGGAACAACGCCGTCCAGATCGCGGTTACGATGATAGCTCCCGCGCCGCCCAGTGCAACCGCGCCGACCGGACCCAGAAATGCGGCAGCCAGCCCGGATTGCATTTCGCCAAGTTCGTTCGAGGCGGAAATGGCGAGGCCCGAGATCGAGGACACCCGCCCGCGCATCTCATCGGGGGTGTTGAGCTGAACCAGCGTGTTGCGGATGAACACCGAAATCGCGTCGGCCGCGCCCAATAGTGCCAGCGTGCCGAGCGACAGCGCAAAACTTGTCGACAATCCGAACACCAGCGTCGCCAGGCCATAGCCGGCAACCGCCCACAGCATCTTGGCGCCGACATTCCGCGCGATCGGACGGAACCCCAGATAGATTGCGACCAGCGACGCGCCAAGCGCAGGGGCGGCGCGCATCAGGCCGAGGCCTTCGTCGCCGACATGGAGCACGTCATAGGCAAAGGCCGGCAGCATCGCGGTTGCGCCGCCGAGGAGCACCGCGAACAGGTCAAGCGTCACGCAGCCGAGCAGGAACCGCTCACGCCAGACGAATTTTGCGCCATCGCCCATCAGCTTGAGCGGCGGCTCTTTGGCGGCGGCAGGCGGCGCGCGGTGCCGGATCGCGAGCAGGGCGATGATCGCCAGCGTCAAGGTAATCGCCGAGAACCAATAGGGCAGGGCACTGTTGCGGGCGAGCAGGAAGCCGCCGAGTGCTGGCCCGAGCACCGCCGCCGATTGCCAGGCGACCGAACTGAACGCGATCGCCTTTGGCAGCAGTGCGGCGGGAACGACATTGGGCACGATCGCGCTCAATGAGGGACCGATAAATACCCGCGCCGCCCCGTAACACGCGGCCAGCAAGAACAGCAGCGGCAAGGTCAGGAACTCTTGCGCATTGGCCACGGCCAGACCGATGGCAATTAGCAGATCAACCCCGGTTGCAGTCGCGGCGACAAAGCGCCGGTCCATCCGGTCGGCGACCACGCCCGCGAGCGGGGTCAGGATCAGGAAGGGAATGAACTGCGTGAGGCCAAGTACGCCGAGCATGAACGAGGCCTGCTGCTCATCCATGTGATATTGAGTGCGGGCGATCTGGTAAGTCTGCGCGCCGATCACGACCACCATCGCGGTTGTGGCCGCGACCGAGATGAATCTCGCCAGCCAGACCAGGCGATAGTCGCGGACTTGCAGGGGATGTGTCGGTTCGCTCACGTCACCCGCAATGGCAGCGGCAAGAGCGATTGCCAAGGCAGGTGTTGCTTCGCCCGGCTAAACGCGGGCTTTAGCCGAACTTAGCGTGAGCGGCGTAGGCGTTCAGCGTGAGCGGCGTAGGCGTTTAGCGTGAGCGGCGCAGTCGCGGATTGGGCTGAAGCGCATCAATCATCCGCATGAAGTCTTCAAGGCGGACGATGCGTTCGAACTGGAAGCCCGCTCGCCCTTCGGCCACCCAGATCAGGTGTGCTTCGATGCGGCCAATTTCGGGGAGGCGGATGATCACGCGCTCGCCGCGGGTAAGATCCAGATCTCCATCAACCATGAAGCCATGGGCCGACACGTTCACCACGTGCAGGTGAATATCGCCAAGGCGGCGGTGTTCACCAATTACGCTGTAGTCTACCGGATGCCGCGCCGCGCGGCGCAGATCGGTAACCGTCAATTGAGCTCCTGCGCCCATGCCAGCAATGCCTCCATGAAATCGAATTCGCACATTGCCCGGCAAAGGCAAACATTGCGTAAATGGCGGCAAAGATTTGCCGGGCAGCAGTCTCAGACTGGCCGGATTATGCCGTGCTTTTTCTTGCCTGCGGAGAGCCGGTATTCGGCGCCCTCGGCAATCTGCGCAGTTTCATCGGTGATTTGCGCGCCATTGAGCCGCGCCCCGCCGCCAGCGATCAGCCGCTTCGCTTCGCCGCGGCTGGCGGCAAAACCAATCTCGACCAGGGCATCGATCACCGCGATTCCGGCGTCCGGCAGCGCCAGCACTGGCAGATCTTCGCCAATGCCGCCGCCAACAAAGGTTGCCGCTGCGGTGGACGCGGCCGCTTCGGCTGCATCGGCACCCCGGCAGAGCTTGGTCACTTCGTTCGCCAAGACGACCTTGGCCGCGTTGATCTCGCTGCCTTCAAGCGATTCGAGCCGGGCAATTTCGCCGAGTGGCAAATCGGTGAACAGCCGCAGGAAGCGGCCCACATCGCGGTCATCCGCGTTGCGCCAATATTGCCAGAAATCGTAAGCCGGAAGCTGCTCTTCGTTGAGCCAGACTGCCCCAGCGGCGGTCTTACCCATCTTGGCGCCGTCCGCCGTGGTCAGCAGCGGAGTGGTCAGCCCGAACACTTCCTTGCCCTCCATTCGCCGCGAAAGTTCAATCCCGTTGACGATGTTGCCCCACTGATCGCTGCCGCCCATCTGCAAGCGGCAGCCATGGTGCAGTGCCAGCTCGCGGAAATCGTACGCCTGCAAGATCATGTAGTTGAATTCGAGGAATGTCAGCGGCTGTTCGCGCTCGAGCCGCAGCTTGACGGAGTCGAAGGTCAGCATGCGGTTTATCGTGAAGTGCGGACCCACGTCGCGCAGCAGGTCAACATAGCCAAGCTTGCTCAGCCACTCGTCGTTGTTGACCATCACTGCATCAGTCGGCCTGTCACCGAAGGTCAGGTAGCGTTCGAACACCCGGCGGATCGAGGCAATGTTGGCGTCGATCATTTCGCTGGTCAGCAGCTTGCGGCTTTCATCCTTGCCGGATGGATCGCCGACCTTAGTGGTCCCGCCGCCCATCAGCACGATCGGTTTGTGCCCGGCCTGCTGTAGCCGCCGCAGCATCATGATCTGGACCAGCGACCCCACATGCAGCGATGGCGCGGTGGCGTCGAAGCCGATATAACCGGGCACGACCTGCTTGTTCGCCAAGGCGTCGAGCCCGGCTGCATCGGTAAGCTGGTGAATGTAGCCGCGCTCGTTTAGCAAGCGGAGAAGGGCAGAGATGTATGTCATGGCGCGGCGGCGGTTAGCACGGGGAATTGGACTTGGGAATGTTCGAGCTGATTTGCCATCGAGATACGCCATCGACTTCGAATCTTCGTTTGAGTGTCACTGTTGCTAGCGAGCATGATCGTATTTTGAGCTGGTTTGTGGTACAGGGGGCGGTCGACAGCGTTTTGATTCCGGGTGAGCAAAAGCCTTGCCGAACCGACGGACTTTGGCAGACGACATGCTTCGAAATGTTCCTGGGATCGGCAGATGGCTCGTATTTCGAATACAATTACTCGCCATCCAGACAATGGGCGGCTTACGAATTCGCCTCGTATCGCGAGGGTATGACCGAACTGGAGGTAGATGGGCATCCGCAAGTGGTCTTTTTAAACGAAGGCGACCATTTGATTCTGCCTGCGCACATTGCGTGGCTGAAGGCTGGCGAGTTCTCGCTAGGCTTGTCCGCCGTGATTGAAGAAACCAACGGGACCAAGAGCTACTGGGCACTCGCACACCCGCCGGGCCAGCCCGACTTCCACCATCCTACTTGCTTCGCCGCGACGCTTCCGGCACCGGACGAACCATGAATTTCGGCATAGATCGCCTGCTGGCTGACCCATCCTTGCGCGCCCCACTCGAAGGTAAGCGCGTCGCCTTGATTGCGCACCCTGCGTCGGTGACCGCTGACCTTACCCATTCGCTCGACGCGCTGATCGCGGTGGGGGTCAATGTCAGCTCAGCGTTCGGCCCGCAGCACGGACTCAAGGGCGACAAGCAGGACAACATGGTCGAGACCCCGGACGAGGTCGATCCGGCTTATGGCATTCCCGTGTTCAGCCTTTATGGCGAAGTGCGCCGCCCCAGCGGGCAGATGATGAGCACCGCGGATGTGTTCCTGTTCGACCTGCAGGACCTGGGCTGCCGTATCTATACCTTCGTCACCACATTACTCTACCTCCTCGAAGCCGCGCACGGAACCGGGAAGGCCGTGTGGGTGCTTGATCGCCCCAATCCGGCGGGGCGTCCGATCGAAGGCAGCACGCTGCTGCCCGGGCAGGAAAGCTTCGTTGGCGCAGGCCCGATGCCGATGCGCCACGGGCTGACCCTCGGCGAAATGGGCCTTTGGTTCATCGATCACTTCAAGCTCGATGTCGATTACCACGTGATCGCGATGGAGGGTTGGGAGCCTGAAGGTCCGGGCTTTGGCTGGCCCGAAAACCGGATCTGGATCAACCCCAGTCCCAATGCCGCAAACGTCAACATGGCGCGGGCCTATGCCGGTACGGTCATGCTCGAAGGTGCGAACCTTAGCGAGGGGCGCGGCACCACTCGCCCGCTTGAAGTGCTGTTCGGCGCGCCCGATCTGGATGCCAAAGCGGTGCATGCGGAGATGCGCTGGATCGCGCCGCAGTGGCTGACCGGAGCTGCGCTGCGTGAATGCTGGTTCACGCCGACCTTCCACAAGCATGCCGGCGCGCTGTGCAGCGGCTTAATGATCCATGCCGAGGGTTCGTTCTACGACCACCTTACTTTCCGGCCCTGGCGGATGCAGGCGCTGGCCTTCAAGGCGATCCGCAACCTCTACCCGGACTACGACCTGTGGCGCGATTTCGCTTATGAATATGAGTTCGAGCGGCTGGCGATCGACGTGATAAATGGCGGCCCGGCGCTGCGCGAGTGGGTTGACGATGCCGGGGCGCAGCCAGGTGACCTGGAGGCACTGGCGAGTCGTGATGAAGCGGCCTGGGCTGAAACGGTTCGGCGACTGCTGCTGTACTGATCTTTCGCGAAAGGACTGACAATGGACCGCCGCACTTTGTTCAAGGGGATTGCCGGCGAGGGCATCGTGGCTGCGCTCCCGGCAAGCAAAGCCGCTGCGGCGGATCGTCCCTCACTGCTCGATCTAGCCGCGAGCGCAAAGCCGATCACCCGCGCCGAACGGACCGACCGGATCAGCCGTCTGCAGGCACAACTGCGCAAGGCCGGGATCGGGGCGATTCTGATCGAGGCCGGATCGAGCCTCGACTACTTTACCGGCATTCAGTGGTGGCGCAGCGAGCGCATGACCGCCGCGGTTATCCCAGCAAATGGCGAACCGGTGGTGGTGACGCCGTTCTTCGAAGCACCGTCGATCAGGGAAACGCTCGATGTGCCCGCGAGCATCCGCACCTGGGATGAACACGAGAATCCCATGGCGCTGGTCGCGGGTTGGCTTAGCGAACGCAAACTGACCGCCCGGCCGCTGGCGCTTGAGGAAACGGTGCGCGAATTCATCCGCGACGGACTGCAAAAGGCGATGCCGCGCGCGGTAATCGTCTCGGGCGCGGACTTGGTGCGCGCGGTGCGGATGCGCAAGACTGCGGCGGAACTGGCGCTGATGCAGGTCGCCAACACCATCACGCTCAACGCGATGAACCATGCTGCCGGGCAGGTCCGGAAGGGCATGACGCCGGCCGACATCGTCGCGCTGATCGTCGATGCAACTCGCAAGCAGGGCGGCGATGCCGACGGCGGACTGGTCCTGCTGGGTGAGGCTGCGGCCTATCCGCACGGTTCGCACCAGAAGCAGGAAGTGCGCGAAGGCGAAGTGATCCTGATGGACTGCGGCTGCCAGGTGCACGGCTACACCTCGGACATTTCGCGCACGATCGTGCTGGGCGAACCCAGCACCGAACTGCGCAAGGTCTGGGCGCATGTCCGGCAGGGGCAGCAGATCGTCATGGATACCGCCCGGGTCGGCGTTGAATGCGGCGCGGTCGATGATGCGGTGCGGCGGCACTACGAAAGCCTCGGCTACGGACCGGGCTACAAGCTGCCGGGCCTGTCACACCGCACCGGCCACGGCATCGGCATGGACGGGCACGAGCCGGTCAACCTGGTCCATCTCGAAAAGACCCGGAGGGACGTGGGCATGTGCTTTTCGAATGAGCCCGGCCTTTATCTGCCGGGCAAGTTCGGGGTGCGCTTGGAGGACTGCTTCACCATCACCGCCGATGGGCCGCGGTCATTCACCAGTCTGTCGCAGAGCATCGATCCGGCCGAAGCCTTCAGTTGATCGCGGCGAGCAGGCCGGTATCCCCGATCAGGTAACAGGTCATCGACAGCGCGCCGTCGATCGTATCGTTGAACACGCCGACCCCGTCACCGGATAGCCGTGCGCCGACCGGGTAGAGCAGCGGGAGATAGTGCTCCGCGCTGTTGATCGCGGCGGCTGCGGCTTCGTCGCTGGGAGCAAACCGGGTGAGTGCCGCGTGGTCGCCGGCGATCACAGCGGTGTTGACGCGGGTCTGGAAATCAACCGCCCAATCGGGCCTGGTCCCGGCGAACTGCCGCCACAGGCCAAGATTGTGCACCACGTTGCCGCTGCCCACGATCAGGACACCTTCATCGCGCAGGGGTGCAAGCTTTGCGGCCAAAGCCAGGTGCTGCTCGGGCGAGAGCGAGCGGTCGAGGCTCATCTCGACCATTGGTATTTTGGCGTCAGGGAACATCGGCTGCATCACCCCCCAGGCACCGTGATCGAAACCCCAGTCGCTTGCCGGTTGAACCAATTGCGCACCGAGCAAGGCCTCCAAACGCGCGATCAGCTTGGCCGAACCCGGGGCAGGGTATTGCAAGGCAAACAACTCGGGCGGAAAGCCGCGGAAATCGTGGATGGTCTTCGGCCACTCGCCTGCGGTCACATGCACCGCGCCCTCGGTTTCCCAATGCGCCGAGATCACCAGGATCGCTTGTGGGTGGGGCAGAACCTTGCCCAGCGCCTGCCAAGCGCGGCGCTCGGGTCCGTCGGTGATCGTGGTCATCGGCGAACCGTGGCCGAGGAACAGGGCAGGGAGGCGTTGTGTCATGCCGTCAAAATGGGGTGAGCGCCTCAGCAGCGCAACACATCAATGCTTCTTGCGGGTCAATTCACGCATGGCATCGTCCAGCCCCGCGAGGGTCAGCGGATACATCGAACCGCCGACCAGTTCCTTGATCATCTTGGTCGACTGCGAATAATTCCACTGCTTTTCGGGCACCGGGTTGATCCACACCGTGGCGGGATAAACGTGCGCGACGCGCCTCATCCATTCGGTCCCCGCTTCCTCGTTGAAATGCTCGACCGAACCGCCCGGATGGGTGATCTCGTACGGGCTCATCGCGGCATCGCCGACGAAGACAGCTTTGTAGTCGTGCCCGTACTTGTGGAGGATATCCCAGGTGTTCGTGCGGTCCGACCAGCGGCGCTTGTTGTCTTTCCACACGCCTTCGTAGAGGCAGTTGTGGAAGTAGAAGAATTCAAGGTTCTTGAACTCGGTGGTGGCGGCGCTGAACAGCTCTTCGACCAGTTTGATGAACGGGTCCATTGATCCGCCGACGTCGAGGAACAGCAGCAGCTTGACCGCATTGTGCCGCTCGGGCCGCATATGGATATCGAGCCAGCCCTGCCGCGCGGTACCTTCGATCGTTGCGTCGAGATCAAGCTCGTCGGCGCTGCCTTCGCGCGCAAACCGGCGCAAGCGGCGCAGCGCGATCTTGATGTTGCGGGTGCCGAGCTCGCGGGTGTTGTCGAGATTCTGGAACTCGCGTTTCTCCCACACCTTGAGCGCGCGCTTGTGCTTGCTCTCGCCGCCGATCCGAACGCCTTCGGGGTTATAACCGTCGTTGCCATAAGGTGACGTGCCGCCGGTGCCGACCCATTTGTCGCCGCCCTGGTGGCGCTTCTGCTGTTCCTCGAGGCGTTTCTTGAGCGTCTCCATGATCTCGTCCCACGAGCCAAGCGACTTGATCGCTTCCATTTCCTCGGGTGTGAGGAATTTCTCGGCAACGGCCTTCAGCCATTCCTCAGGGATATCGATTGGGGTCTGGCCGTAGCTGGTGAGCAGCCCTTTGAAGACCTTGTTGAACACCTGGTCGAACCGGTCGATCAGACCTTCGTCCTTCACGAAGGTGGCGCGCGACAGGTAATAGAATGCCTCGGGCGTCTGCTCGATCACCTCCTTGTCGAGCGCTTCCAGCAGCACCAGGTGCTCCTTGAAGCTGGCCCCGATCCCGGCGGCGCGCAATTCGTCGACGAAGTTGAAGAACATGAGGTCAGCCTCAGTTCTGGCGGCGTGCCATGAAGGCCAGCTTTTCGAACAACATCACGTCCTGCTCGTTCTTGAGCAGCGCGCCGTGGAGTGGCGGTATTGCCTTGGTCGGATCCTTCGACTGCAGCACGTCGAGCGGCATATCTTCGTTGAGCAGCAGCTTGAGCCAGTCGAGCAGTTCGGAGGTGCTCGGCTTTTTCTTGAGCCCCGGCACGTCGCGCACGTCGTAGAAGATATCCATCGCCTTGGTTACCAGCGTCTTCTGGATGCCGGGATAGTGGACGTCGATGATCGCCTGCATCGTCTCGCGGTCGGGGAACTTGATGTAGTGGAAGAAGCAGCGGCGCAGGAACGCGTCGGGCAGTTCCTTCTCGTTGTTCGAGGTGATGATCATGATCGGCCGCTCCTTGGCGGTGATCGTCTCATGCGTTTCGTAAACGTCGAAGCTCATCCGGTCGAGCTCTTGCAACAGATCGTTGGGGAACTCGATGTCGGCCTTGTCGATCTCGTCGATCAGCAGGACCGGCAGCTGCGGCGAGGTGAATGCCTCCCACAGCTTGCCCTTTTTGATGTAGTTCGAGATGTCGTGAACCCGCTCGTCGCCAAGCTGGCCGTCGCGCAGGCGGGCTACCGCGTCGTACTCATACAGCCCCTGATGCGCCTTGGTGGTGCTTTTGACGTGCCATTCGATCAGCGGCGCACCTAGCGCCTTGGCGATCTCGTGCGCCAGCACGGTCTTACCGGTGCCGGGCTCGCCTTTGACCAGCAACGGCCGGCGCAGCAGCACCGCGGCGTTGACCGCCACTTTCAGATCTTCGGTAGCGACGTAATCACTGGTGCCTTCAAACCGGGCCATGCAAGCTTCCCTCACGCATTAATCGTTCGGTTAAGCGAATAGGTGCAGCACGGCGCGACTGTCCAGCATTTTTCGCGGGCGGGGAGCGCAGGCAACGATAGGAAAAAGAAAGGGCGCCGGACGGCTAGCGTCGACGGCGCCCTTCAAAAATTGGTCGATCCGGCATTTTTGCCGCGATGGCGGCCCGAGGGCCAGCCTGACCAATGCGACCCGAACGACCCTGCGGCTTTTACCGCTGAATTTGCAACCGGCCGTTCACGTAAATCTGTTCGTCAAGAGAGGCACCTAGGCAGGTTCCGCAATTGAGACTACAAAGCACTTAAGTTTTGGAATTTGCACGATGACCGATTTCGGCGTGCCTTCACTGCTCGACTTGCTTGGCCCGGCTGAAGTCGAAAATCTGCAATCGATTGGACGACGTAAAACCTTCCGCGACGGGGAGACAATCCACGAACGTGGCGACAGTCAGCGCGAATTCCAGATCGTTGTTAGCGGCTCGATCCGGGTGATGCGATTGGGCGTCGATGGACGGGAAGTGGTCGTCGGGGCGGTCAATGTCGGTCAGAACTACGGCGATCCGATCGATGCGGGGGGAGGCCCCAGATTGCTGCGAGCTGTTGCGCGCGGCGAAACGGAGGTCCTGCAGTTTTCGGCTGCGGCTTACCGGCAGGTGCTGGCCAATCCGGCGATAGTTCGTGAACTTTATCATATCGCCATGTTCCGGCTCAATCGGGCTATCGAGACGATCAACGACGAGCGGACCTTGCCAGTTGAGGTGCGGGTGGCAAAATTGCTCCAATCGCTGCGTGTCGCACGCGGCGGGTCACTCCGGATCGATTGCCTTCAGGACGAACTGGCTGGACTGGCCGGGGTTTCGAGCGTCACGATCGCCAAGTCACTGGCCACCCTGCGCAGCGCCGGGTTGATCGAGTCCGGCTATCGGCAGGTGACAATCTCCGACGTTGCAGCTTTGGCCGATTGGATCGCAGATCGTACTGGCGATTGAACCCGGATTTCTATTGCTCGGCAGTGGTGAAGCGCAATGTCACCTTGGCTCCAGCGGGGATCTTGAGAACGAATAACGGCTGACCATCGCGCTTCTCGAACGGGTGGTCGGCACTGGAAAGCTTTTGGGCGCCTTGAAGCGGAACCTTGAGTTCAAGCAACAGATCGGATGATCCGGCGTTGCTGATCGTCGCCTCGGCGTCTTGTGATTTGGCATCGCGGCGCAGGGTGCGGCGCTTGATTGTGAGGTCGCTTGACGCGCCTAGCGGTAGCTCGATCTTCTCGTCCTCGGCAGTATCCATGAGCGAGGGTTCACCCACCACCATGGTTCGGCCGAACTGGTCCTGTTCGAACAACATCGCCCCGGCAGGAAGCGGCAGCCCAAGCTGATTTGCCTTGTCGTTGTGAGTGCGGATCATCCGCATTCCCTGGACCTGGTACTCGGGTCGCCAGTCCATTCCCTGCAATTCAGCCGCATAATAAAATTCGATCGGAACCGCGTGCTGGTCGATCAGGCGGGTGTGCTTCATCTGCATCGCGGCGACGGTGGTGCGCTGCGGGACAGTGTAAAGCTTGAGGTCGCCTAGTTGTTCCGGCGGTGGGGGCGGAGCGGGCATCACCGAAACCGGGGACGCGGCGTACATGACGTTTTCCTGCCGACGCTGCGCGGTCACCACAATGCCGCTGGCCTTGTCCTCGTAAGATCCACCATATCCGAACATGTCCTGCGGCAAGTAGGGATTGGCCAGCGAATAAGGCCGGTCGGGCTTGAGCGGCACGTCACTGGTGCGCTGCATCGGCCAGCACCGGGCAATTACCTGCGGCTGATTGTTGACGAACTTCGCGACGTATTCCCGGTTGAGACCGCCCGCGACAATCTGGGTGCGAGCGTTGCGCAGCGATACCGAATTGCCATTGGCCAGCGTGATCCAACCGCCGATATCTGCCGTCTTCCCGTCAGGATTGAGCGTTGCGGTATAGTTCGCGCTCCAGTCGAACCCTTCGGCGATGTAGGTCAGGGTGATCGTTGCAGTGAGCGGTTTCGCCGAGCGGGTCTGGACCGACAACGTCGGCTGGGCGACGAGTCCTTCGGCATCGAGACCGTAGCTGAACGTCTCGGGCGATCCCGAACAACGCAGCGCCTCGATCCCGCTTTCGGTGCGAACCATCACTCCGTCTTCGCTAGCCGAAACGATTTCCGCGGCAACCTGCTGCGTCTTGCCGGTCTCGCGGTTGGTTCGATTGAGCACGATTTTTTTGCCGCGAGCGGCGCGCATCAGTGCGCTGGGTGAAAGCAGCGCCGCATCGCGGTTCTTTTCGATGATCCCGCTGGGCAGGCCGGTAACGATGGCGCTTTCGGGGATGATCCCGTCAACCACTCCGACAAAGCGGATGCGGCTGCGGCCGGCGGGGATCACGATTGTGCGCGTTTCGGTCACCACCGCAAAGCCGCCGAGCGAGCCCAGCTCAAGGTTCCCGCCATTCCGTCCCGGATCGCGATAAATCGTCACCGAAATGTCGTTTGGCTCGCTCGCCGTCACATCACCGGCACAAGCCGGTAACGCGGGACCTAGAGCCAGCAACAGCAGAAAGAACCAGCGCAAGGCCGTGCTCCTCAGTACTTCGAATCGAAGGTGGCAGTGACCACAGTCTTGCCGTTGGCCGGAACCGTGACGTTCCAGGCGACGCTATCAGCATCGCGGCGTTCGCTCTTGATGCTTTCCTCGGCGACCTTGGTATCGCCCCACAGCCCGCCCTGGATGATCAGCACCGTCACCGGCTTGGGCAGGGCGTTGGTCACCGTGTAGCTCATCCCAGTCTTCCAGCGCCGGTCATTGACCTTGGTCCGCGATTCCACAACCGGCTTGACCTTGACGTCGAAGGCATCGCCGGTGCTGATCGCCAGCTTCGATCCCATCGGGGTGTGGCCGATTGCATGCTCGCCGATGAATTGCGCCTGCCCGCGTGCATCCTTGAGATAGAACCGCACCACGCCAGCGGGGAGCTGATCGCCCAGCCCTCCCTGCGCGGAGTTGCTGAAGCTGTACATCGTCGCCGCGCTGATCGGGGTTTCCGAAGTTTGCAGCCAGCCAAGCCGCAGCTGGTAGCCGTGCTGCGCCGGGGCGCCGTGCACGTCGAGGAAGCTGACCTGCTTGGTCTGGAGGTTGGCAATCGTCGTCCGGTCGCCGAGTGGATAGAGGTAATAATCGCCCAGCCGTTCGCGGGTGCCGCTCTCGGTCCCGGCTTCGACCATGGTGTCATCGCCGCCCTGATAGCCGCCGCGGTACCCGCCGCCATTGTTGTAGCCCTGGTTCAGCATGTGCGGGCTGCCAGCGACCAGAACTGTGCGGGCATTGTTGTAAGTCGTGCCCGAATTGTTGGTCAGCGTGACCCAGCCCTGGACATCGATCGTGCCCTTGCCCTCATCGTACAGCGCCACATAGTCGGCGCGCCAGCCAAGCCCCGGGGTGAGATAGCGCAATGCCGCCTCACGCGTTCCGGCCTTGGCCTGAACTGTGACCGAGAGCGTCGGATCGGCGCGCATGTTGGGCGGGATGTGATCAAAGATCACCCGGCACCGGCAGGCCGTCATCGCGCAGCACTTCGATGCGGTTGCCGATTTGGAGCACCACGCCGCCATTCGCCGCCAGCACGATTGCTTGCTCGCGTGTTTCGGCGCCGGTCGCGGGATTGGTGCGGACCAAGGTAATCGTCTGCCCGACCGCGTTCTCCATGATCTTGCTGGGAGAGAGCAGATCATAATCGAAGTTCTGTTCAATGATGCCCATGTCGGTCGCCACCAGGCTCGCTGTTTCGGGCCTGATTTGAGCTGAGACGTTCTTGAATTCGATGCGCTGCTTGTCGCCGGTGAAGGTAACGCTGCGCACGTCCTGCACCAGCGCCTGGTTATCGGCATAGATGGTGATAGCGACCCCGGTCTCGGCCGATGCGGCCGCTGACAGGGCGATCAACGAAGCGGCAAGCATCGTGGCATAACGCGGCATGGCAAAGTTCCCCTCTCAGCAAGTGTGATACACTGTAACCTCCGTATCTGTCGGCGCAATGAACAAGAATCGGGCTAGCGAATTGCCGCTCCGACGCTAGGGTCAGGCGATGATCATCATCACCGGCAGCGCCGAAATCCGCCCCGAACACTTCGATGCAGCGCTGCAGCTGGGAGTCGAACACTCCGCCCGATCACGCGCCGAACCGGGCTGCATCGCGCACAATTGCCACGTCGACGCGGAGAACCCGCAGAGGATCGTGTTTGTCGAGGAATGGGCTGACATGGCAGCGGTGAAGGCGCACTTTGCGGTACCGGCGTCGCGGACGTTCGTGGCGGCGATAGGGGCGAAGGCTTTGGCACCACCGGTGATGCGGATTTTCAGGGCTGAAGAAATACCTTCACCGGAAAGTTAGATACCGCCCCGAGGCATCAATCATCTCAGGGTCCATCTCACTCGCGTGGCTATAGATGAGCACGGACCGCTAGGCCGAATTACGGAGCGATATTGACCGTCAACATGATCGGCGCATCGCCTGAACCCGCCGGATCCCTAAAGATGTCTTCGATTATTGAATAGCGGACTTTGGCAAGCACTGCCTTGCAAAGGTTCGCGTCCAGCACAGCACTGCCTGAAGCCCATGTTGTCACGCAGCTGTTGGGCTTGCCATCTAAATCGACTGTCAACCTCATCTGCACCCGTCTGCTTTTGATTTCTGGCGCGACCACGCCGTTCATCACATCACCCGGCACGAATTGACCCAACACCTTCCTGCCTACGATGTGCGTTTTTGCGATTCGAGAGTCGGCGGGGTCCCGCTGCAGCAGCGGCGCGTCCCAACTAGACGCTTGCTGCGTATCGGGCAGGGGGATTCGGATGTGGCTGCCCTTTTTCCGCTGCCAAACGAATTGGAGGGGCAGATAACGTGTATCACAGGGAAGGCAGAGTTTGGGATATCGCAAAGGCAAACTTCGGCCAATTTCGCATGAGGCCTGATCGAGTGCTGCGTTTACAGAGCTAACCCCAATTCGGCACTCGACCGCACCCGTCCTGCCATCGACAACCAGCTCTAGCGACGTACGTCCTTCTGCCTTGCCTGCGGCTACCGGGAACAGCGATTGAAGATTCGGGAACCGATCTATGTAGAGCCCGCCTTCCCATTTCAGGCGCGGCCACGATGAATATTCGGGATACTCGTGAACTGGCTTTGGTGTTGCGACTGCAGGAAGGCGGCGCGCCAGCGCAGCTTCCCAGTCCGCCTTGGTCATGGTGTTCAGCCGCACACTGATGTTGACTTTCGAGGGCTCGCTAATCCCAGGCTTCGAATAGGGGGCATCAAACCGTGCATTGCGAAGCAAGCTTGCGCAGGCCAAGTCATTCAGACTCGCATCTTCAGAGGGAACCTGAACAGAGCAGGCTGTTGGCTTGCCTTGCGCATCGAGCGATAATGCCAGTTTGACTGTCATGTTTACCGGCTTCGATTTCAGGTCGGCAGGAATTTGCTGAAGATCGATCCACGCACTCCATCCAGAGTAGCTCCAGCCGCCGTTGCCAAGCCGTGAGATGTCTTCGACGAACTCCCAGCTTGATCTCATAACAGCGACTTCACTGTGCCAAGCCTCTTCAAGCGAAGTCGGAGCAGGTGTGGTCTTGACGGCAATTGCCGGAGCGCTGGGTTTAGCTGCAGCGAACGCTGAAGGTGCTCCGCTCACAAGCCCGAACAGAGCAATTGCGACAAATAGCGGGTCACGCATCGATCAGCTCCGGATCGATTTCCCCGGCGCGGTTCTGGATGAACATGAAGCGCTGGGCGGGGTCGCGGCCCATCAGGCGGTCGACCAGGTCTTTGACCGCAGCGCGGCCTTCGTATTCGGGGGGCAGGGTGATCCGCAGAAGGCTGCGCGTGGCGGGGGCCATGGTGGTTTCGCGCAATTGCTGCGGGTTCATTTCGCCGAGGCCCTTGAACCGGCCGACTTCGACCTTCTTGCCCTTGAACTGCCCAGCCTCCAGCTCGACGCGGTGGGCATCGTCGCGGGCGTAGGCGCTCTCTTTGCCGCTGGTCAGCCGGTATAGCGGGGGCTGTGCCAGATACAGATGCCCGCGCCGCACCACTTCTGCCATTTCCTGGAAGAAGAAGGTCATCAACAGCGTGGCGATATGCGCGCCGTCGACATCGGCGTCGGTCATGATGATGATCCGGTCGTAGCGCAGATTGTCCGGGTTGCAGTCTTTGCGAGTGCCGCAGCCGAGCGCGAGGCCGAGGTCGGCGATTTCGCTGTTGGCGCGGATCTTGTCCATCGTGGCACTGGCAACGTTGAGGATCTTGCCCCGGATCGGCAGGATCGCCTGACTCTTGCGGTCGCGCGCCTGCTTGGCGCTGCCGCCGGCGCTGTCCCCTTCGACGATGAACAATTCGGTTTCGCGATTCCCTTCGCCCGAGCAATCGGTGAGCTTGCCGGGCAGGCGCAGTTTGCGCGCGTTGGTCGCGGTCTTGCGCTTGACCTCGCGCTCGGCCTTGCGCCGCAGCCGCTCGTCCATCCGTTCAAGCACTGCGCCCAAGAGCGCCTTGCCGCGCTCAAGGTTGTCCGAAAGGAAGTGGTCGAAGTGATCGCGCACCGCGTTCTCAACCATGCGCGCGGCTTCGGGGCTGGTCAGCCGGTCCTTGGTCTGGCTCTGAAACTGGGGTTCACGCACGAAAACCGAGAGCATCACCTCGCTGCCGGTGATCACATCTTCGGGCGCGATGTCCTTGGCCTTCTTTTGCCCGATCAGATCGGCGAAAGCGCGGATGCCTTTGGTCAGCGCGGCGCGCAGGCCTTGCTCGTGGGTGCCGCCATCGGGGGTGGGGATGGTGTTGCAATAGTAGGAGTACGATCCGTCCGACCACAGCGGCCAGGCAATCGCCCATTCGACCCGGCCTTGTTCCTCGCCAGGAAAATCCTGCGACCCTGAAAAGAACTGCGTGGTGACGCATTCGCGCGCACCGATCTGTTCGCGCAGGTGATCGGCAAGCCCGCCCGGGAACTGGAACGTTGCCTCGGCAGGAACATCTTCGCTGACGAGGCTCGACGCGCATTTCCAGCGGATCTCGACTCCGGCGAACAAGTAGGCCTTGGAGCGAACGAGCCGGAACAGTCGCTGCGGCTTAAACTTCGCGTCCTCGCCGAAGATTTCCGTGTCGGGTACAAAGGTCACGCTGGTCCCGCGCCGGTTGGGCGTACTGCCCAGATGCTGGAGCTGGCCCAAAGGAACACCGCGCGAGAATTCCTGCGCGTAAAGTTCCTTGGCTCGCGCGACTTCGATCCGGGTCAGGCTGGACAGCGCGTTGACCACCGAGACGCCGACCCCGTGCAGGCCGCCGCTGGTGGCATAGGCCTTGCCCGAAAACTTGCCGCCCGAATGGAGCGTGGTCAGGATCACTTCGAGCGCGGACTTGCCCGGGTACTTGGGATGCTCATCCACCGGGATGCCGCGACCATTGTCGATGATCGTCAGCCGGTTGCCTTCCTCGAGAATGACCTCGATCCGGTTGGCATGGCCCGCGACGGCTTCGTCCATCGCGTTGTCGAGCACTTCGGCGGCAAGGTGGTGGAACGCGCGTTCATCGGTCCCGCCGATGTACATGCCCGGGCGCCGCCGCACCGGTTCCAGCCCTTCGAGCACTTCAATGGCGCTGCCGTCATAGGTTTCGCCGGTGTTGGTCGGCATCTTGTCAAACAGGTTTTCGGACATGGCCGTGGCTATAGGCGGAGCGGATTCGCGTAAGCAAGCGGGAGCTACAATTCCTCCCCCGTGCCGGGGAGGTATCAGTCGACGAATTTCTCCGGGGCGGGGCTGACGATGGTGATCCCGCCGGCGCGGGCTTCACGGACTTCGAGCGCGCGTTCGCCGATCCCGTTCGGGGCGAAACGGAACGGACCATCGAGCCCGAGGAAGCCATCGCGATCGGTCATCCGCGCGGTGGGGAAGGCAGCGCCAATCCGCCAGTCGCGCGCGATCCGCACTGCGAGCAGCACGCTGTCATAGCCAAAGGTGGCAAGGCGGTAGGGCGCCGCGCCGAAGCGCGATTTGTAGCTATCTGCAAACCGGTGGAAGCGCGTGTCGGAGATCGCCGCGAACCAGGCGCCGCGCAGCGCCGGGGTTTTGCTGAGCGCAAGCTCTCCACTCCACAGCTCGGTGCCGAGGATGCGCGGGCCCGCCGCGCCTACCTTGAGTTGCGGCGCGGCCATCGCGGCATACTTGCCCGAATCTGCAATCAATACTGCGTCATAGCCGCCGCGCGTGCGCAGGCGGGTGGCGGCGCTGATGACCGAACTGTTCGAGCGGTCATAAGTCTGCGTGCTGACTAGCGTACCCCCTGCCGCCTTGACCGCCGCGGCATAGGCCGCGCTGGCGCGGCTGCCATAGCTGCCCTTGGGGGCGAGCAGGGCAAAGCGGTTGACCCCGCGTGAGTGGGCATAGTTGACCACCCGCTCGATCGCGCCGGAGCTGCTCGTGCCCATCATGAACACGTCGCGCGCCGCCATGTCGGCATCGCTCGAATAGGTGATCAGCGGCACGTGGGAGGCACGGGCAATCGCCGCCACCGCCGGAATATCGTCACCGGAGAGCGGACCGAGGATCAGTTTGTTGCCATCGGCCATCGCCCGGGTTGCCGCCGCGGCCGGGCCTTCACCGGTATCGTAAGTGGTTATGCGGATGGTCTTGGCGTTGGTATCGAGCAGCGCCATTTGCGTGGCATTGGCGATCGACTGGCCCCAAGCAGCTTGCGGTCCGGTCAGCGGAACCAGCAGGGCGATGCGCTGACGCTTCTGGTCGCTCGGCAGGTTGTCTTCGGGGGTCGGCGCGGGCGGCGGGGTTGCGGCCGGGCCCTTGGGAATGACCTTGCACCCGGCCAGCGCGGTGACCGCAGCGAGCATCAGCAGCCGGCGGCGGCCCAGTTGCGTTTCGAACATGCCTTGTCGCTCCCCTCGGGTCGGTCCATGGTCAAGGCCATGGCACTTGATCCGGGACTCTACATTGTTGCGACGCCGATTGGCAATCTGGGCGATGTATCGGCCCGCGCGGCGGCGGTACTCGGTGGCGTAGCTGCGGTGGCCTGTGAGGACACCCGGGTTACCGGCAAGCTGCTGCACCACCTGGGGATCAAGCAGAAGCTGATCCGCTATGACGATCACGCGAGCGACGCGACCCGCGATCATATCCTTGGCCTGGCCGCGACCGCGCCGATTGCGCTGGTCAGCGATGCCGGCACGCCATTGATTTCGGATCCGGGCTATCAACTGGTCTTAGCTGCGCGCGAATTGGGAATAGCGGTGACCAGCATCCCCGGGCCCAGCGCGGTCATCGTCGCGCTGACTCTGGCCGGTCTGCCCAGCGACAGGTTCCTGTTCGCAGGCTTCCTGCCGACCAAGGCCAAGGCCCGGCGCGAAGTGCTGAACGAGCTGGCGACCGTGCGGGCGACGCTGGTGTTTTACGAAACCGCGCCGAGGCTTGCGGTGTCGCTTGGCGCAATTGATGAAGTGCTTGCGGGCCGGCCGGTCTCAGTAGCTCGCGAGCTTACCAAAAAGTTCGAGGAATGCCGCACCGGAACTCCGGTCGAGTTGATCGCACATTACGCCGCGCATCCGCCCAAGGGCGAAATTGTGCTGGTGATCGGCCCGCCCGGCGCGGTGGAGACCAATCCCGCCGATGCCGAAGCACTGCTGGTCGCCGCGTTGCAAAACCTCAAGCCTTCGCAGGCCGCCGCCGAAGTTGCCCGCGCCACCGGACTTGATCGCAAGGCGCTTTACGCGCGGGCGCTGGAACTCAAGTGAGCAGCTGGGCTGAGCGCGAGGCGCGCGGGCGCCGCGGTGAAGCGCTTGCCGCATGGTACTTGCGGCTCAAGGGCTGGAGCATTGTAGCCCGGCGGGTGAAGACCCCGCGCGGGGAGATTGATCTCATCGCGCGGCGCGGCCGGGTGCTCGCCTTCGTCGAAGTGAAATGGCGGGCGAGTGCCGCCGAACTTGATTTAGCGATCGATGATTATCGCCTACGGCGGGTTCGTGCTGCTGCTGAGGCTGTCGGCCATCGCTATGCAGGCGCGGGTGACGAGCAAAGGATCGATGTCATCCTCCTTGCGCCGGGGCGGTTCCCTCGCCACATGGCGAATACATTGATGCCCTGAGCGGAGTTTACGATTGCCATGAGCCTGCGCGTCGCCGTCCAGATGGACCCGCTTGAAACGATCAATATTGGCGGGGATTCAAGCTTCGCGCTGATGCTCGCGGCGCAGGCGCGGGGGCACAGCCTGTTCTACTACGATGTGAAGTCGCTGGCCTATGATAGCGGCAGGCTCACCGCTTGGGCCGCCCCGGTCACTGTCCAGCGTGAGGCGGGCAACCACTACGCCGCGGACGATCACCGCCAGATCGATTTGGTCAACGATGTCGACGTGGTGCTGATGCGGCAGGATCCGCCGTTCGATTTAAGCTATATCACCGCAACGCATTTGCTTGAGCGGCTCGAAGGCCAGACCCTGGTGGTCAACGATCCGGCCAGCGTCCGCAACGCGCCTGAGAAGGTCTTCGTGCTCGACTTTGCGCGGTACATGCCGCCGACCCTGATCGCGCGGCGGATCGAGGATGTCCGCGCGTTCCATGCCCGCTACCCCGGCGACCTCGTCATGAAGCCGCTCCATGGCAACGGCGGCAAGGCGGTGATCCGCATTCCGGCCGACGGCAGCAACCTGGGTGCGCTGATCGAACTGTTCGACAATGCCTGGGTTGAACCGCACATGTTCCAGCCGTTCCTCGAGGAGATCAGCGAAGGCGACAAGCGCATCGTGCTGGTTGACGGCGAGATCGCCGGCGCGATCAACCGACGTCCCGGCGCGGGCGAATTCCGCTCGAACCTGGCGCAAGGCGGTTATGCCGAAGCGACCACATTGACCGCGCGCGAGGAAGATATCTGCGCCGCGATGGGGCCTGAACTCAAGAAGCGCGGGTTGGTCTTCGTCGGCATCGACGTGATCGGCGGCAAGTGGCTGACCGAGATCAACGTCACCTCGCCCACCGGGATCGTGGCGATCGACAAGTTCAACGGCACCGATACTCCGGGGCTGATCTGGGAGGCGATCGAGGGGCGCGTCGGCCGAGGTTGATCTTCTGATGGCCGAATGGATTCTGAACCTTATCGAGCAAGGCGGCTATTGGGGCATCGCCTTGCTCATGTTCATCGAGAACGTCTTTCCCCCCATTCCGAGCGAGCTGATCATGGGCGTTGGCGGCATTGCCGTTGCGCGCGGGACAATGACCTTCTGGCCGCTGCTGATCGCGGGGACAATCGGGTCGACGCTGGGGAATTACCTGTGGTTCCTGCTTGGTGATCGGTGGGGATATCAGCGGCTAGAGCCGTTCGTGGCGCGCTGGGGCCGCTGGCTGACCATGCGTTGGAGCGATGTCGAGGACGCCAGCGCGTTCTTCCAGCGCCACGGCCAATGGGTGGTTTTCCTGATGCGCTTTTCACCATTCCTGCGGACCATGATCTCGCTGCCGGCAGGGCTCAGCCACATGAAGCATTGGAAATTTCTGATCTTCACCTTTGCTGGTGCAGCGGTGTGGAACACCCTGCTGATCTATGGCGGCAAGTGGCTCGCGGCCTATTTCGACAAGATGCACGAAGTCGCGAGCGGGGTGATCATCGGGCTGGCAGTCGTCGCCATCGCAGCCTGGCTGTGGCGAGTGTGGCGCTGGCAGGATTAACGCTCGCGCGGGTGCGCGTTGCGGTACACGTCGAGCAGCGTGGCGGCATCGACCTTGGTGTAGATCTGGGTCGAACCGAGGCTGGCATGGCCGAGCAGTTCCTGCAGCGAACGCAGGTCCGCTCCTGCGCCAAGCAGGTGCGTGGCGAACGAGTGGCGCAAGGCGTGCGGAGTTGCGCTGGGCGGCAGGCCAAGCACGATCCGCGCCCGCGCCATCGCCTTCTGCACCATCCCTTGTGACAGCGGCCCGCCTTTGGCCCCGCGGAACAGGGGTTCGTCCTTGCTCGTGAGCCAGGGGGTCTTGGCGAGGTAATCCGTCACCGCATCGCGCACCAACGGTAATAGCGGTACGACGCGCTGCTTGTTGCCCTTGCCGGTGACGACAATCGTTTCGCCCAGCGGCAGGGCCGCGCCGGTCAGCGCCAGCGCTTCGGCAATGCGCATGCCAGCGCCGTAAAGTAGCAGCAGCACCGCCCGGTCGCGCGCGCCGATCCATTCCTCGGCTGCATCCTCGTGAACTGTCGCGGCAAGGTTGACCGCATCGTCGGGGGTGACCGGGCGCGGGATGCCCTTCTTCACCCGAGGCCCGCGCATTCGCAGCGGCGCGGGATCGGTCATGCCGGCCTGCGCGCGAGCAAAGGAAATGAACTGCTTGAGCGCGGACAGTTCGCGCGCGGCGCTGGCATTGCTCAACCCCTCGGCGCGGCGCAGCGCGAGCTGGCGGCGCAAGACTGGCGCCTCAATGCGGGCCAGCAGTCCCCAATCGCTATCGCCCAATTCGTCGAGCAATCTTGCGGCTGCGGCGCCATAGGCCCTTACGGTGTGCGGCGATCGGCGACGGCCATCGCTGAGGTAATCGTGCCATGCCGCCAGAATATCGGCGCGGGTCATGCGCCGACCAATCCGGCGGGAACCAATTCGCCGAGCAGTCCGTCGAGCAGCGGCATGCCTTGCGGCGTGATGCCGATCCGGCCGGCGCGCTCCCAGGCGAGCCCTTGCGCCGCATAGAACTGCAGTTTGGCAGGATCGATCAGGTCGCTGAGCGGCAGGCCGAACCGCTGGGTCATCGTCGCCGGGTCGATCCCCTCGCGCAGGCGCAGGCCCATCAGCAGCGCTTCGGCGGCTTGCTCGCTGGTGCCAAGGCTTCGTTCTTCGGCAATGCCGTGGCCATTGCGCGCGACCGCGCTCAGCCAGTTCTCTGGCTTGCGATGCCGCACAGTCGCTGCGCCGCCGCGCCTGCCATGCGCTCCGGGGCCGGTCCCGACATAATCCTGATAGCGCCAATAGGTCAGGTTGTGGCGGCTTTCCTCGCCGGGGCGAGCGTGGTTGCTCACTTCGTAGGCCGGGAGTCCAGCCTGGCCGGTCAGCTCGGCGGTCAGCGCGAACAGGTCGGCAGAGTCATCTTCATCGAGCGGGACGAACTGACCCAGCCGGACCATGGTCTCGAACCGCGTGCCCGGCTCGATCGTTAGCTGGTAGAGCGAAAGGTGCCCGGTGCCCATGCACAGCGCTCGCTCCAACTCGGCCTTCCATGCGCTGGCAGTCTGGCCGGGGCGCGCATAGATCAGATCGAACGAGACGCGGGCGAAATGCTGCTGAGCCACGTCGAACGCGGCGAGGCCTTCTTCAGCATCGTGAAGCCGCCCGAGGAAGCGCAGCGTGTCATTGTCCAGCGCCTGCAGGCCAAGCGAGGCGCGGTTGATCCCGGCGCGCGCGAGGTCGGCATAGTTTGCTGCTTCGACCGACGATGGATTGCCTTCAAGGGTGATTTCGATCCACGGAGCGAAGCCCCACAAAGTCTCCGCTTCAATCAGCAGGCGTTCGACCAGCGCGGGCGGCATCAATGAAGGTGTGCCGCCACCGAAGAAGATGCTGTCCAGCCTGTCGCCGCCAGCATGCTCGGCCTCGAATCGCATGTCGGCGAGCAAAGCCTCCTGCCACTGCGCATGATCGACGCTGTCGCGGACATGGCTGTTGAAGTCGCAATAGGGACACTTGGCGAGGCAGAACGGCCAATGAATGTAAAGCGCGCGGGCCATGGCTTGGCCTTACCCGCCGAATTGCTCAGCGACCAGCTTGGTGAAGGCATCTGCGCGGTGGCTGATCTTATGCTTTTCGTCCGGGTCGAGCTCGGCGAAAGTTCGGGTATCGCCCAGCGGCACGAACACCGGATCATAGCCAAAGCCCATCGTCCCGCGCGGCGGCCAGGTCAGCGTGCCATCGGCGCGGCCTTCGTAGACCGCGTGTTCGCCGTCCGGCCAGGCGACCGCGAGGACGCAGGCGAAATGGCACGACCGGTCCACATCGCTGCCCAGCTCGCACAGCTGGCCTTCGACCTTGCCCATCGCCATGTACCAGTCACGCCCCGGTTTACCTTCGAACCACTGCCGTTCGGCCCAGTCGGCGGTGTAAACCCCGGGGCGGCCGTCCAGCGCATTGACGCAAAGCCCCGAATCGTCGGCGAGAGCAGGAAGCCCCGAACCCTCCGCCGCAGCCCGTGCTTTGATCAACGCGTTTGCGGCGAAGGTCTTGCCGGTTTCCGCCGGCTCGGGCAGCCCGAGCGAGCCCGCCGAAATGCAGTTCAGCCCATATGGCGCGAGCAAGGCGCCGATTTCCTTGAGCTTGCCGGCGTTATGCGTGGCAATCACCAGAGTTTCGGAGCCGAGCCGCCTCATAGTCTTGCCTTCACTTCACCGCGTCCGCCTGCGCCGCGAAAATCCGGTCGCAGCCGATCCGGGCGAGACGGAGCAGGCGCAGCAAAGCCTCCTCGTCGTAAGTCGCACCTTCGGCGGTGGCCTGCACTTCGGCGATCTGGCCGCCTTCAATCAGTACGAAATTCGCATCAGCATCGGCGGCGCTGTCTTCGTCGTAATCGAGATCGAGCACCGGGTTGCCCCGGAAGATCCCGCAGCTGACCGCAGCGACCCGGCGGGTCAAAGGATCCTCGGTGATCGCGCCTGACTTCATCAGGCCAGCGATCGCGATCCGCAGCGCCACCCAGGCGCCGGAGATCGCGGCGGTACGCGTGCCGCCGTCAGCCTGGATCACATCGCAATCGAGCGTGATCTGGCGTTCGCCGAGCTTTTTCATGTCGGTCACGGCGCGCAAAGACCGCCCGATCAGCCGCTGGATTTCCTGCGTCCGTCCGCTCTGCTTGCCCTTGGCCGCTTCGCGGTTACCGCGGGTATGCGTGGCGCGCGGCAGCATCGAATATTCCGCCGTAACCCAGCCTTCGCCCTTGCCGCGCAGCCATGGCGGCAGGCGCTCCTCGACAGAGGCAGTGCAAATGACCTTGGTGTGGCCGAAGCTGACCAGCACCGAACCTTCGGCATGCTTGGTATAGTGCGGCTCGAAACTGATTTTGCGCATCTCGTCGGGCGCGCGGCCGGAAGGTCGCATGAATGATCCTTTGTTAGGGTTGTCGACGGGCTTTGGCGCAACGGGGTTGAGCCTGCAAGTGTGCGGCCTACATTGAGGCGTAATGACCAGCCTCCCGATCACTGAACTCGATAGCCGCACCCGCGAGATATTTCGTGCAGTTGTGGAGGGCTACCTTGGCACCGGGCAGGCGGTCGGGTCGAAGACGCTGGCCGGAGCAAAAGCTGCGGGCGGGGCGGGGCTCAACCTTTCGCCGGCCTCGATTCGCTCTGTTTTGCACCAGCTTGAGAGCCTTGGGCTGCTGGCCGCACCGCATACCAGCGCGGGGCGGCTGCCAACCGAGCAAGGCCTGCGGCTGTTTGTGGATGGGATGATGCAAGTCGCCGAACCTACCGCGCAGGAGCGCGCGGCGATCGAGCGGCAGGTCAGCACGCCGGGCCCAATCGAAGCGGCTTTGGCCGCCGCCAGCACGGTGCTGTCAGACCTTTCGGCCTGCGCCGGGGTGGTGCTTGTGCCGCGTCGCGATCCGCGGCTCACACATTTGCAGCTGGTGCCGCTGTCCGCCGGACAGGCGCTGGCGGTGATGGTCGGGGCCGATGGCGGGATCGAGAACCGCGTGGTGCAACTGCCCGTTGATCTACCGCCGGGGGCACTCGAGCAGGCATCGAACTACATTTCCTCGCATCTTGGTGGGCGCACCCTGGCGCAGGCTGTCCAAGCTATCCGCGCCGAGATTTCTTCAGGTCAGACTGCGCTCGACGGCGTCAGCCGCGACCTGGTCGAACGCGGCCTCGCGGTGTGGAGCGCAGACGCCGCTCAGCGCCCGGTCTTGATCGTGCGCGGGCAGGCCAACCTGCTCGATGAAAGCGCGCTGACCGATCTGGAGCGGGTGCGGCTGCTGCTTGATGACCTTGAAAACAAGCAGTCGGTCGCCGACCTGCTCAATTCGGCGCGCGAGGCCGAAGCGACCCGGATTTTCATCGGTGCGGAGAACCGCCTGTTCGCGCTTTCGGGCTCGTCGGTGATCGCTTCACCCTATCGCGACCGAGAGGGCCGGGTGGTCGGCGTAGTCGGGGTTATCGGGCCGACTTGGTTGAATTATGCGCGGCTCGTCCCCATGGTTGATTTCACCGCCCAATCGCTGGGCAAATTGATCGGTTAAGCGGAATTTTTTTGACATGAACGATGAGACCAAACCGCAGGGCGACCCGGCGGCCCAAGCCGAATTGGCAGGTGTGCCCGACGAATTGCTCGAAAAGTCGGAAAGCCGACTCGACGATGCGCTCGACCGGCTGCGCGATGACCTTGAGGCGGCGAAGCAGGAAATGCTTTACGCCAAGGCCGAAACCCAGAACGTGCGTCGCCGCCTTGAAAAGGACATTGCCGACGCGCGCGCTTATGCCGCAACCGGCTTTGCGCGCGATATGCTGAGCGTTGCGGACAATCTTTCCCGTGCTTTGGACGCGGTTCCTCAGGAACTGCGCGAAGATGATCGGATGAACAGCCTGATCGCCGGGATCGAAGCCACGTCGCGTGAGATCGACAAGGTGTTCGGCATCCACGGCATCACCCGCATCGCCGCGACCGGGCTGCCGCTCGATCCAAACCAGCACCAGGCAATGCTTGAAGTTCCGAATGCCGAGGTCGAGGCTGGTACGGTGCTGCAAGAACTGCAGGCCGGCTACATGATCAAAGATCGCCTGCTGCGCCCGGCAATGGTGGCGGTGGCGAAGAAGCCGGATTAGGCGCCATTCAAGACCGGCAACCGGGCGAGCCCGCGGTAAGCGGATAGCGCATTTCCGGAACCGGTATTCCACCCCCGCCGCAGCATGAACGCATGCGCGACAATCTCCGCCTGCTGTTCAATGCCATAGGCGCTGAGAGGCTTTCCCGGCTTCAGCGTGTACGAGTACCGCCGCTGCACTGCGCCCCACAGCGGAACGTACCACCAGCCCTTGGTCTGCATCTGCCAGACGTGCGTCATCTCGTGGATGAAGTGGGTTTGCAGCACGGGCGAGGCCGCGCTGAAATCGTCGCAGTAGTTCTCACCCTTGGGATGGAAGTGCAGGTGGCCGGTCGGTGCCATCGTCACGTGGCGCGGGTGGAACGGGAACCATTTGCGCCGCCGCACGGTGACGCGCGCAGGATCGATCGCATCACCGAAAACCTCGCGGGCAAGCGCGATTTCGCCGGCGGTTAAGAGCCGTTCACCGCCGACCGGGCAGCCTTCGCCGCTCAGGGCTTGGGCGCCTCACTCGCCGCGCTCAAGGCGGGCATCTCAGCCATCGCACCTGCGCCCATGGCTTCGATCTTGGCTGGCACTGAAATCTTGTCGCCATCGGTAAAAGTCACGGTCAGTTCGGTCTCCGCGCCGGCCTTAAGGCCAGTGCCGACGTCGAACACCATCACGTGCGCCTGCCCGGGCTCAAAAGTCAGTGTGGTGCGCGGGTCGGCGGTGGCGTGATCGAATACCTTCATGTCGCCGGTGTGGAGTTCGGTCTTGCCCGCACCTTGCACGGCAACTGCGACGATACCGATCACGTCCTTGCTCTGGTTTTCGACTGCGAAATAGGCCGCGCCGGGGTTGCCGCGCACCGCGGGAAGCACCAGCCGGGCATCCTTCACCGTCACGCCGGGTTTGCCTTCGGGCGCGCTGCTGGCGGCGGCTTCGGGCTTGTCGGCGCCCTTGCAGGCACCGAGCGACAATGCTGCGGCGGCAACGAACAGGGGCAGGGTAATCCGGTAGGCGCGGTTCATTCTGGGCATCCTTTCAGGTCCAAACCGTTTTGCCCTCGCTACTGGGCCGCCGCCCTTGTGCCAAGCAAAACCACACCTATATGCCCCCCTGATAGAGCCGCCAGGATGCCTTGCCGTGAATGCGGGAGGCGAACCACGCGGTGTCACAAAGCAAGCAATGAATGGGGTTGAAATGGCTAAAGTAATCGGGATCGACCTGGGTACGACCAACAGCTGCGTTGCGGTCATGGATGGCGGCAAGCCCAAGGTTATCGAGAATGCAGAAGGCGCGCGCACCACGCCTTCGATCGTCGCTTTCACCAAGGACGGTGAGCGGCTGATCGGCCAGCCGGCCAAGCGCCAGGCTGTGACCAACGGTGACAACACGATATTCGCGGTGAAGCGCCTGATCGGCCGCCGCTTCGACGATCCGGTGACCAAGAAGGACACCGAACTGGTCCCCTATACCATCGTCAAGGGCAAGAATGGCGACGCGTGGGTCAAGGCCGGCGGCGAAGACTATTCGCCCAGCCAGATCTCGGCGTTCATCCTCCAGAAGATGAAAGAAACCGCCGAAGCCTATTTGGGCGAAACCGTCACTCAGGCGGTGATCACCGTGCCCGCCTACTTCAACGACGCGCAGCGCCAGGCGACCAAGGACGCCGGGCAGATCGCCGGCCTTGAAGTGCTGCGCATTATCAACGAGCCGACTGCGGCCGCGCTCGCCTATGGGCTTGAGAAGAACGATGGCAAGACCATCGCGGTCTATGACCTTGGCGGCGGCACCTTCGACGTCTCGATCCTCGAGATCGGCGACGGCGTGTTCGAGGTAAAGAGCACCAACGGCGATACCTTCCTGGGCGGCGAAGACTTCGACAACGTGGTCGTCGAATATCTGGCCGAGCAGTTCAAGAAGAAGGAGAACATGGATCTCCGCACCGACAAGCTTGCGCTGCAGCGTTTGAAGGAAGCGGCCGAGAAGGCCAAGATCGAGCTGTCGAGCACCGCTTCGACCGAGATCAACCTGCCGTTCATCACCGCGCGCATGGAAGGTGGCAGCACCACTCCGTTGCATCTGGTTGAAACGATCACCCGCGCTGACCTCGAAAAGATGGTCGCCGCTCTGATCGAGCGCACTAAGGAGCCGATGAAGAAGGCGCTCGCCGATGCGGGCCTCAAGGCTTCGGACATCGACGACGTCGTGTTGGTCGGCGGGATGACCCGCATGCCGCGCGTCCGCGAAGTGGTGAAGGACTTCTTCGGCAAGGAACCGCATACCGGCGTTAATCCTGACGAAGTCGTCGCCATGGGCGCGGCGATCCAGGCCGGCGTGCTTCAGGGCGACGTCAAGGACGTGCTGCTGCTCGATGTAACCCCGCTGTCGCTCGGCATCGAAACTCTGGGCGGCGTGTTCACCCGGATGATCGATCGCAACACCACGATCCCGACCAAGAAGAGCCAGACCTATTCGACCGCCGAAGACAACCAGCAGGCGGTGACGATCCGCGTGTTCCAGGGCGAGCGTGAAATGGCGGCGGACAACAAGATGCTCGGCCAGTTCGATCTGGTCGGCATTCCGGCCGCGCGCCGGGGCGTACCGCAGATCGAAGTCACCTTCGACATCGACGCCAACGGCATCGTCAACGTCCACGCCAAGGACAAGGGCACCGGTAAGGAGCAGCAGATCAAGATCCAGGCTTCGGGCGGGCTCAGCGATGCGGACATCGACCAGATGGTCAAGGACGCAGAACAGTTCGCGTCTGACGACAAGGTCCGGCGTGAGGCGGCGGAAGCCAAGAACAATGCCGACAGCCTGGTCCACGCGACCGAGCAGCAGCTGGCCGAACATGGCGACAAGATCGATCCCGAACTCAAGTCCGAGATC
This sequence comes from Sphingomonadaceae bacterium, assembly GCA_025359685.1. Classification (GTDB taxonomy): domain Bacteria; phylum Pseudomonadota; class Alphaproteobacteria; order Sphingomonadales; family Sphingomonadaceae; genus Novosphingobium. The sequence continues at coordinate 58,571 of JANYEY010000096.1, forward strand.
GAGGCGGCGCTGGCCGAAGCCAAAACCGCAATCGAAAGCGGCAACGCCGAGGACATGACCGCCAAGACGCAGGCCTTGACCGAAAAGGCCATGAAGATGGGCCAGGCGATCTACGAGAAGGAACAGGCTGCGGCAGCCTCGCCCGATGCTGAAGCTCCGGCTGAAGGCGGCGAAGATGTGGTCGATGCCGAATTCTCGGAAGTCGACGAGAACAAGGGCTGATTGCAGCGATGAAACGGGTCCGCCGCCGTGCTGAATGGCGCGGCGGCGGCTCTGTATGCGGGATGGGGCAATGGCGCTAGACGGCGACTATTACGAGCTACTCGAGATTAAGCGCACTGCGGACGACGGCACAATCAAGTCGTCGTACCGCCGTTTGGCCATGCGCTGGCATCCCGACAAGAATCCGGGCGATGCCGACGCTGAGCACCGCTTCAAGGCGATCAGCGAAGCTTACGAAGTGCTCAAGGATCCGCAAAAGCGCGCTGCCTATGACCGCTTCGGACATGAAGCTTTCAAGCAGGGCATGAGCGGTGGCGGCGGGCAGAGTGGCGGGGCCGGGTTCTCTGATCTTGGTGATATCTTCGAGACGATCTTCGGCAGCGCCTTTGGCGGCGGCAGTCGCCAGCAGCCGCGGCGCGGCGCGGACTTGCGCTATGACATGGAGATCGGCCTCGACGAGGCGTTCCACGGCAAGCAGGCCGAAATCGAAATCGAAGTAGCGGCGAAATGTGACACCTGCGACGGATCAGGCGCCGAGCCGGGCACCGGCAAGCGCCGCTGCAACTTGTGCGGCGGCCACGGTCAGGTCCGCGCGCAGCAGGGCTTCTTCATGGTCGAGCGGACCTGCCCGACCTGCCACGGCCGCGGCGAGGTGATTGAAAAGCCCTGCCGCAATTGCCGCGGCGAGGGCCGGGTCGATACTCCGCAGAAACTCGACGTTGCGATCCCGCCAGGGGTTGATACCGGCACCCGGATCCGGCTTGCCGGAAGAGGCGAAGCTGGACCGTTTGGCGCGCCCGCAGGCGACCTCTACATCTTCATCCACATCCGCCGCCACGCGGTGTTCGAACGTGACGGATCGAATCTCGTTACCCGGGTGCCGATCGCCTTCACCACCGCAGCATTGGGCGGCGAGATCGAAATCCCCGGCCTCGATGGCGAGTGCATCAAGGTCGATATTCCCGCCGGGATCCAGTCCGGCAAGCAGCTCCGCAAGCGAGGCGCGGGCATGCCTGTGCTGCAAGGGCGCGGGCGCGGCGATCTGGTGACGGAAATTGTCGTCGAAACCCCGTCCAAACTCAGCGCGCGCCAGAAGGAATTGCTGCGCGAACTTCAGGAAACCGAAACCGGTGACGAAACCCCGCAGTCCAAGGGCTTTTTCGACCGGATCAGGGATGCGTTTGGGGCGTAGGCCACACGGGAACCACACCAACTAATGCAAGAGCAAAGTAGATCGCGTTCGCCAAAAATATGAGCGCGAAAACGCCGTTCACAACAGTTGCGACTATAAACATAACAGGCCGTTCTGCCTGCTTAAATTCGGTCATCTTCCAATAGACCGACTTGAGCGTAATCGCCCTAAGCACGCTTCTGGTCCAACTGATCGAAGCTGCTGCGAAGGCAACCGAAAGGGTCAAGCTCAGGAACACGTCAGTCATGTGTTGGCGCCCAAAACCTCAGCCCGCACACCAGGCACCAGCCTTGGATCGCATTGCAGCCGCGCTTCCTCTTCATCCAGCACTGCCAAAAACGCCTCGTGCTTGAACGCGGCCAGTTCTGCCGCATCGAGGATCATGCCCTTGGGCATGGTTGAAGCGATCAGGTCGATCATTCGCTCGACCCCGTGGAGCCGACCCCACAGGTAATCGTTCTCACGGTAAGCGCAGCTGAAGAAGGCGCCGAAATTGTAGAACTCTGTGCCGCGCAGCACCGCGTGCGCTCCGCCGGGGCGGATCGAGTTGCAGTCCTCGGGTGAAATCCGGTCGACCTTGGCCGGCTCGAACTCGGTTGAGCCTTCGCCGCGCAGCAGGGGCAGGGTGACCGTATCGTAGAACGGGAAGCCCAGATAGGTCAGCAGTACCCGCCGCTTGAGCTCGCGCGGCATCTTGGCGAGCGCCTGAACGAGCAGTCCGTCAACCACCAGATCGGTGGCCGGGAGCTGGCGGCGGCGGGCGATGGCATCGAGCACCGCACCCGGATCATGATCGAAATCGCGCGCGATGGTGGTGAAATCGCCGCCCAGCGAGCCGCTCGCCTCACGATCAAAGTAGAGCGCCAAAGCCTGATAGACCACGGCGCGCACCGCCTCGCGCGCCTCGGGCATTTCAGCATCCAGATCGTCCCAATCCTCGGCCAGCCGCCGCGCCAGCAGCCGCAAACGGCGGATCCGGAAGCCCAGGTCGTGATCGCGGAAAAAAGCGATGGTGGGTGCGGAGGCCCCGCCGCGCATTGCGGTAAGGTGGTCGAGCCCGTGGTGCGCGAGCCACACATTGAGCCGCGCTGACACCGGCTCAGCGCCGCCGATGGCCAATTCCGGAGCAACGTGCTCGATCACCGCGCCCAGTTCTTCCACGATCTGCGCGAACTTTACCTGGCCGTAAGCCTGAAAGGCATAACCCGCCTGAGTGGCTGCCGCCTGCTGGGCCTTGGCGCGCCAATTGCCGAGGCGTCGCATCGTTGGCGAATCAAGGAACAGCGTTCGCCCGAACAGCTTTTCCACCTTCGCCTCAACCTCAGGCCGCAGTGCATCGACGATGGCTTTCAGCGCAGACAGCTGGCGCGAGCTTTCGGCGATTGCTTCGAGGTTATCACGCACCGGCTGTTCGCGCGGGATGGATGAGAGCGAGCCGAAAATCACCGAAAAAAAGCCGGGCGCACGCGCATCGGTGTGGCTCTGGCCGCCGACTTCATCGGGGTGGGGATCGATATAGACAAAGCGCCGGTCAACCTCGCGCTGAGCGGGGCGATCGCGCAAAATCCCCAACGCCTCGGCAAACGGCGCATTGACCAGCACTGATCCATCGATCAGCGCCACGCTATCGGTGTCGCCGCGGTGGCTGTGCTCGGGCATAATCCGTTCGACGAAGGCCGTGCGGCTGTGCCACGGATCGCCGCGCTCTTTGGCCAGCGCGTCGATTTCCTTGAGCTGAAGCGCTGGAAAAGCGCCAGGGAAGCTGGCCGTCGCGCGGGCCGCCATAACCAGTTCAAGCGGCGGTGAAAGGTCTTGCCCGCCGTCCTTCGGGGCCAGTGAACGGAACCCGATCGAGACACGGTGCTCGCTTTCCTCGATCATCGCCGGACTGTTGAGCCGCAGCACTTCGGGATGGCCCTTGAAGTCGGTCGTGGTGACGAACAGATCAAGCGGATGTGATGCAGGGAGCAGCGGTTCTTCGGCCTCACCGCGGCGCATCGCGTCGAACGCCTCGGCGATCAGCCGCGAAAAGCCGATCCCGCCAAACGGCGGCTCGAACCAGCGCGAGCGGATCAGCCGCGACAGTTTGCCGCGCACTTCGGAGCGCGTTTCCGGCGCGACGCTGGCCGACACCACATTGCCGGGGCGCTTGAGCAGCCAGTAAACCAGCGGCATCGCCCAGAATTTGGCGAGCCGCGACCAGGGCCGCGCATCGGGGTCAATCAGCACCTCGACATCCGCGCGTTCGAGCCACAGGTCGGTCAGCGGTTCGAGGCTTTGCCCGGAATGGATCGCCTGGGCGAGGAAGATCCCGTTGATCCCGCCCGCACTGGCCCCGGCAATGATGTCGGTCAGCACCTTGAGCCGCAGCTTCGACCGCTTTTCGATCGACTCCAGTAGCTTGAGGTAAACCGCCTCAGTGCCGCCGGTTGGGGTTGTGCCACTGTGGTGTGCTCGGCTGGCCCGCGTAAGCTTCCAGATCTCCTTGATCACCCCGTGCATATAGACGGCAAGGCTCACCCCGCCGTAGCAGACCAGTGCAATTCGGAGTTCCTTTTGGCGCATGGTGACACCTGACTACAACGAATCGCCAAAGCAAGCGGTAAGGGGCTGCTGCGTAGGAATGCGGCTACTTGCGTTCCGCTTTCGTTCCAACTATGCCGCGAGTCATGGTAAAGACCAAGCGCCGCTATATCTGCCAGGCCTGCGGGAGCGTCGCGCATCGCTGGCAAGGGCAGTGTGCAGATTGCAGCGAGTGGAACACGCTGGCCGAAGAGGCCCCGGCGACGGTGTTTTCGTCCAAGCATGATTTGTCAGCGGGCGGCCGGGCGATCAGGTTTGAGGCGCTCGACGCTCCGGGTGAGCTGCTGGTCCGGCAATCGACCGGTCTCGCCGAATTTGACCGGGCGCTGGGCGGAGGATTGGTTCCGGGCAGCGCCGTGCTGATGGGCGGCGATCCGGGCATCGGCAAGAGCACGCTGCTGCTTCAGGCAGCAGCAGCGCTGGCGGCGCGTGGTCAGAACGCGGTCTATATCAGCGGCGAAGAGGCAGCGGGCCAGGTCCGTCTTCGGGCTGATCGGCTCGGCCTTGGCAAGGCCCCGATCCTGCTCGCTGCGGCAACTTCGGTGCGCGATATTCTTACCACGTTATCGACGATGACGCCGCCCGCGCTGCTGGTGATCGATTCGATCCAGACGATGCATTCGGACCAGATCGAGGGCGCGCCCGGAACGGTCAGCCAAGTCCGGGCTTCGGCGTTCGAGCTGATCCGCTACGCCAAGGAAAACGGCACCGCGCTGGTGCTGGTCGGCCATGTGACGAAAGACGGCTCGATCGCGGGCCCGCGCGTGCTCGAACATATGGTCGACGTGGTGATGAGCTTTGAAGGAGAGCGCAGCCACCAGTACCGCATCCTCCGCTCGATCAAGAACCGCTTCGGTCCGGTGGATGAGATCGGGGTCTTCGCGATGGAAGGGGCGGGGCTGTTGGAGGTGGGGAACCCTTCGCTGCTGTTCCTGTCAGGCCGAGAACAGTCGGTGCCGGGCAGCGCGGTATTCCCGGCGATCGAAGGCACGCGGCCAGTGCTGGTCGAAATCCAGGCGCTGATCGTCCGCCTCGCCAGCGGTGCGACCCCGCGCCGCGCGGTGGTCGGATGGGACAGCGGCCGGCTCGCGATGCTGCTTGCGGTGCTCGAAGCGCGTTGCGGGCTCAACTTTTCGTCGGCCGAAGTCTATCTGAACGTCGCAGGTGGTTACCGGCTCGCCGATCCTGCAGCAGACCTTGCGGTGGCTGCCGCGCTGATCTCGGCGCTGGCCGACAAGCCGCTTGCTGCCGATGCGGTGTGGTTCGGAGAAGTGTCATTGGCGGGAGAAATCCGCCCGGTTGCGCATGGTTCGATCCGCCTGCGCGAAGCGGCCAAGCTGGGCTTTGCCAGCGCCTATGGCCCGGCTGACTTGCCCGGTGCCAAGGAGCATGGCCGCTATGCCGGTTTAACCTTGCTGCCAAATCTCGTTGACCGGATTATGGGCGCCTCGTAGTTTGACCGGCATGACCGGTTTTGACATCGCAGTTCTGATCCTCGTCGGCCTCGGCGCGATCACCGGCTTCATGCGCGGTTTCGTGCAGGAAGTCTTTGCGCTGGCCGCATGGGTGCTGGCGCTGGTCGCGATCCACAACCTCCACACCCCGCTGACCGCGGCGCTGGTGCAATACGTCGGCACGGAAAGCGGAGCTTCGGTGCTTGCCTTCGCGATCTTGCTGCTGGTGCCTTATGCCATCGTCAAGCTTCTGTCCGACCGGCTTGGCTCGGCGAGCCGCAATTCGGTGCTCGGCCCGATCGATCGGGTGATCGGCTTCGGCTTTGGCGCGATCAAGGGCATGGTGATCACCGTCCTTGCGTTTTCGGTCCTGGTGCTCGGTTATGACACGATCTGGGGAGCAGGTGGCCGGCCGCAATGGATTGTTAATTCGCGCAGCTATCCTTTCGTGAATCCGGCCAGCGAAGCCTTGGTCAAGATGATTGGCGAGCGCCGCAAAGAAGCGGTTGAAGCTGCAGCGCAAGATCAGATCAAGCATAAGACCGCCGATACCCTGACCGGCAAGTGAGCAGCGCCAAGCTGTATAATGCCGAATTGCTAGGCCTGGCCACATCGCTGGCCGCCTACCCGCTCGATGAAAGCCAGTTGCAGCGCGGCACCGCTCGCTCGCCAACGTGCGGCAGTGTGGTGGAAGTCGGCCTGTTGCTGGATGAGGGCGGAGCCATTTCGCGGCTTGGCGTAAAGACGCAGGCCTGCGCGGTGGGCCAGGCCGCTGCGGCCATCTTTGCGGCGCAAGCTGCCGGTAAATCGGAGCTGGAAGTTACCGCTGCAGTGGACGCGATCGAGGTCTGGCTCGCAGCCGGTTCGCTCCCCGATTGGCCGGGTTTCGCCGCACTCGCCGCCGCGCGCGACTATCCTGCCCGGCACGGCGCAATCCTGTTGCCGTGGCGGGCCGCGCTTGTCGCCTTCGCGGCGCGCGGCTAGGGAAGCCCTGAACTTCGGGGAGAGCGAAACCATGACCACGCCGGCAACGACCGCGCCACCAGAACCAAGCGCGGCCGATATGCGGTTGGTTATTCTCGCTTCTTCTGCAGGCACGATCTTCGAATGGTTCGACTTTTTCATCTACGGCACGCTGGCCGCGCTGATCGGCAAGGCTTTTTTCCCCGCCGATAACGTCACGCTGCAACTGCTGCTCGTCTGGGCGGGGTTCGCCGTGGGCTTCGGTTTCCGTCCGCTGGGCGCGGTCCTGTTTGGTTATCTGGGCGACAAGCTGGGGCGCAAATACACTTTTCTGGTCACGGTGACGCTGATGGGCATTGCGACCGCCGGTGTCGGCCTGGTGCCGAGCGCGGCGAGCATCGGCATGGCCGCGCCGGTCATCGTGATCCTGCTGCGGATCCTGCAGGGTTTGGCGCTCGGCGGTGAATACGGCGGCGCGGCGATTTATGTGGCCGAGCATTCCCCGGCTAACCGGCGCGGCTGGTACACTAGTTTCATCCAGGCGAGTGTAGTCGGCGGCTTCGTGCTGAGCGTCGTCGTCGTGTTGGCTTGCCGGACCTTCATCCCGCCCGCCGCGTTCGATGCTTGGGGGTGGCGCGTGCCGTTCCTGCTGTCGTTGATCCTGCTAGCGGTCAGCCTGTGGATGCGGCTCAAGCTTTCGGAAAGCCCGGTGTTCCAGGCGATGAAGGCCGCGGGCGAAACGGCGGGCAACCCGTTTGTCGAGAGCTTCACCTATCCCGGCAATGCCAAGCGTATCTTTGTCGCGCTGTTCGGCGTGGCCGTGGGGCTGACGCTGATCTGGTATACGGCGTTCTTCTCCAGCCTTTCGTTCCTCAAGGGCGCCATGCGGCTGGAAGGATCGCGCGCCGAAATCCTGGTCGGCATCGGCGGCCTCATTTCGATGAGCTTTTACCTCGTGTGGGGCAAGATCTCGGACCAGATCGGGCGCAAGAAGCCGATTATCTGGGCGAACCTGCTGATCCTGGTGCTGTTGTTCCCCATTTTCTGGGGTCTTGGTGCGCTGGCCAATCCGGGCCTCGCTGCGGCCGCAAAGTCTGCCCCCGTTGTCGTTGCGGGACCAGATTGCAGTTACGATCCATTCTCGGGCAAACAGGCCACGCAATGCGGCAAATTGCTCGAGGACCTGACCGCCAGCGGGGTGCCGTACACCTTACTGAGCGCCCCGGACCTGGCGGTAGCCGTGGGCGGCGCGCCTCTGGCACTGGACGGCTATCCATGGGCCGACGGCAAAGCACGCAAGACGCAGCTGCAGGGGCAGCTGGGCGCATCAGGTTACGACTTCACCCCGGTCAAGCCATCGCTGGGCGCATCACTGCTTATCATCGGGCTGCTGTGCGCGCTGGGGATGCTCTCGGCGATGAATTACGGACCGGTTGCCGCGCTGCTGACCGAGATGTTTCCGCCGCGGATCCGCTACAGCTCGATGTCGATCCCCTACCATTTGGGGGCAGGCTACTTCGGCGGCTTTCTGCCGCTGATCGCCGCGTACATCGTGGCCAAATCGGGCAATCTCTATGCGGGCCTGTGGTACACCTGGGTGTTCACCGCCGTGGCGCTGGTCGTCGCGTGGTGGGGCCTGCCCGATGGTCCGCCACGCGAATTCGGTGACGATGCTGCCTGACGCGCCCGATTACCCGCTGCGCCTGACGATCGACAGCGCCGCGCTGGTCGCGAATTGGAGCGCGCTTGATCGCCTGTCAGGCAGTGCCGCTGCGGCGGCGGCAGTTAAATCCGATGCCTATGGCCTCGGCGCACGCCGGGTCGTCCCGCTGCTGCGCGATGCAGGGTGCCAGACATTCTACGTTGCGCATTGGGCAGAAGCGGCCGAGCTGCTTGATCTCGTACCGGCCGGGCATCTTGCGGCGCTGCACGGACCGCTCGATGCGCGCGATGCCGCGTTTGCCAAGGCCAGCGGGGTCAAACCGGTCATCAATTCGCCGCATCAGGCGCGGCTGTGGCTGGATGCGGGCGGAGGTGCGTGCGACCTGATGGTCGATACCGGGATGAATCGCATCGGCATTTCGATGGGCGAGCTGGGTGATCCGCTGATTGCCGGACTTGAGATAGACACGCTCCATTCGCACCTTGCCTCGGCCGATGCGCAATCGCCGCTTAACGAAGTTCAGCGCGGGCGGTGGCTTGATGCACGCGGCCAAGTGCCGCATCGCCGCGCGGCCTTGGCTAACAGCGCCGGGATTGCGCTGGGCGCAGACTATCACGGTGACATCACCCGACCGGGGCTTGCGCTGTACGGCGGCGTTCCAGCGGCGGGCCTTGCAGAGCACATTCGCCAGGTCGCAATCCCGCAAGCGCGGCTGATCCAGCGTCGCAGCCTGCAAGCCGGTGACACGGTCGGCTACAACGCGACCTTCACCGCACAAGGTCCGCTTGAAATCGGGGTGGTCAGCCTGGGCTATGCCGATGGCTACCTGCGCTGCTGGTCGGGGCTTGGCGCGATGCATGCTGACGGCGCCGCACTGCCGGTGCTGGGCCGCGTCTCGATGGACATGACGGCGATCGACCTCACCGCCGCGCCGCATCTTGGCGAGGGTGACTGGGTGAGCGCCGAATATTCGCTGCCCGAAGCCGCGGCGATCAGCGGAATGTCCCAATATGAACTGCTGACCTCGCTCGGCCGCCGTTTCCAGCGGTGATGCTGCGCAGCATGCTCTTGTTGCATTGCAGTTGCTGCAGGTGCTAACGCTACGGCAACCGCACTCTGCACGATCGGAATCCCGCGATGAGCGATGCAACCGCCGAAACGGTAATCATCAAGAAGTACGCTAACCGGCGCCTCTACAATACCAAAAGCTCAAGCTACATCACGCTCGATCATCTTTCCAAGATGACTCGCGAAGGCATCGATTTCAAAGTGCTCGACGCCAAGACCGGGACCGACATCACCCATTCGATCCTGACCCAGATTATCATGGAAGAGGAAAGCGCCGGCGGGGAGCAAATGCTCCCGGTCAATTTCCTGCGCCAGCTGATCGGCATGTACGGAAATTCGATGCAGGGGCTGGTGCCGCATTACCTCGAAGCCTCGATGGACAACTTCCGCACCAACCAGGCCAAGCTGCGCGAAGCTTTTGAGGCGAGCATCGAGGCCAACCCGCTGGCCAAGCTGGCTCAGCAGAACCTGGCTATGTTCAAGGCGGCGGCCTCGGCCTTCGTGCCGGGCCTTGCCGACGCGAAACCTGCAACAACGTCGGGCAAGGATCAATCGGCCGAGATCGCCGCACTGCGCGAGCAGATGGCAGCGATGCAGGCCAAGCTCAACAAGCTTGGCAACGACTAACGTTTTAACAAAGCGATTCCCGGCTTGTCGAATTGGCGGCCGCGACCGAGTTGTAGCTCCTTTGCTGGGATACCGCTGGGAAAAATGCACGGGCCAAGCTTAAGCGTCGCGGCGAGCCGGCAAAATCCGCCACCAAGTTGGATAAGGTAGCCTTTGTGCAGTCCGACTTCGACCGCCTCAAACTCGCTTTGCAGATTGACCGTGAACTTGATCGGCTCTGCGGTGAGACCCCAGGCCGATAGCGTCAGCAACGGAAACAGGTCTAGCTCTTGTTCGAGCTTGCCGAGCCGGACAAAGCTGGGCTGATCGTCGCTTGCGGTTTTGGCCGCAGCTTCGGCCAGTTCGGGCGCATCGGCCCAGCCATTGGCAAAGGTACCGAGCAGATCGATTGCGCGGAACTTCTCACCGATCGCTGAAGCAATTCGGGGCGTGGCTAAGCCAGCCAGCGCTCGCTTGAAGCGGCCGCCACCTTGATCGGCAAGATCTTCGCGCATCTGCTCGGCAGCTGCATCGAAACATTCGGGCGGCACCAGCTCGTCGAGCGCCAGACTGTCGAAATCGCTCAGCATTGCGTTCTCCTAGATTATGGTCAGCCCGCGCGGGGCGCTTGCGGTTCCCAGCTCGATCTCGGCCTGGATTTGCAATTCTGGGCCGCTCACCAAGAGGTGAGCCATGTCGGCGATATGCGGCACCCCGGTATCGATCCGGCAGGCTAGCGCAAGTTTCGGCCAAAACCAGCGGCGCAGGCCGTATCCCGCAGCCGCTGTCAAAGCGATCAGTCCGGCAATCACTGCCCAGGGGAACTGAGCGGGAGGACTGTCCTCAGGAATTGGCAAATCCGGATCGGGCGGAGGAGAGGCAAGTTCCGGCGTATTTGTAGGCTCAGGTGCCGTGGTCGCTTCGGCTGCGGGAGCAGATGCCACTGTAGGGGTTGGGCGCGGCAGCGGGGAGGTTTGCGGAACGACGCCAGGCGTCGGCTTCGAGGTCGGTCTTGGCACGGGCTTGGGACTGGGTGACGGCGGGCTGGGCTCAATTGTGGCGCTGGGCACCGGAACCTGCGTAGGCGGCTGCGTCGGGATCGCGGTTGGTGTGGGCTTTGGTTTGGGCGCGATCAACGCGTTGAAAATTGCCGCGACCAACTTCGGATCGATTTTAGGGGTGGATTTGGGCGTTGTGTCCGTCCGCGGCACGCCATTGGCAGTCTGCGCTGGCGCCATTTGCGCGAAACCAACAAGCAGGACCGCCGCACCGATCAGCCTCAAGCAGGCGTGTCGCATTGGTCCAGCCCCCTAGTGTCCCCGCACGCACTCTATCATTCATACTGTCCAGCACAATGCTTGCCGCAACCCGGCCTAGCGTTTATCGCGCGGCCATGAATAACCCCTCGAACATCCGTCACGCACTTTCCGTCACCCGTTCCGCCGACTTTGCCGCCTGGTATCAGGAGGTCATCGCCGAGGCCGAGATGGCCGAGGAGTCAGGGGTGCGCGGGTGCATGGTGATCCGGCCGTGGGGCTATGGGATCTGGGAACGGATCCAGCATCTGATGGATGCCCGGATCAAGGCTGCGGGGGTGGAGAACTGCTACTTCCCGCTGTTCATCCCGCTCAGCTACTTCGCCAAGGAAGCCGAACACGTCGATGGGTTCGCCAAGGAAATGGCGGTCGTCACCCATCACCGCTTGATCGCCGACGGCAAGGGCGGTCTGATCCCCGATCCTGAGGCCAAACTTGAAGAGCCGCTGATTGTCCGTCCGACTTCGGAAACGGTGATCGGCCAGGCCATGGCCCGTTGGATCCAGTCTTGGCGCGACTTGCCGTTGTTGACCAACCAGTGGGCCAACGTGGTGCGCTGGGAAATGCGTACCCGCATGTTCCTGCGCACCAGCGAGTTTCTTTGGCAGGAAGGCCATACCGCACACGCCGACAAGGCCGACGCGATGACCGAGACCTTGCGCGCGCTCGAGATGTACCGTGCGCACGCCGAGGAAGATTTGGCGATGCCGGTTTTCGCGGGCGAAAAGCCGGAAAACGAGCGTTTCCCCGGCGCCGTCGCGACCTATTCGATCGAGGCGATGATGCAGGATGGCAAAGCGCTACAGGCTGGCACTTCGCACTACCTCGGTACCGCATTCGCCGAAGCCGCCGGGATCCGTTACCAAGACCGTGAAGGCCAGCAGACGCTGTGCCACACCACCAGCTGGGGCGTTTCGACCCGGCTGATCGGCGGCGTTATCATGACTCATGGCGACGACGATGGCTTGCGTGTGCCCCCGGCCATCGCCCCGCACCAGATCGTGATCCTGCCGATGCTCCGCGAAGATGAGGGCGACGAGGCATTGCTCGCTTACTGCGAGGATCTGCGAAAAGCGCTCGCCGCGCAGTCGGCGCTGGGCGATCCGCTGCGCGTTATGCTCGACAAGCGCGCCGGCAAGGCAACGCAGAAGCGGTGGGCCTGGGTCAAGAAGGGCGTGCCGCTGATCCTTGAGATCGGTGGGCGCGATGCGGCAGGCGGGCAGGTCTCAGTGCTGCGCCGCGACCGGCTCTACCGCAACGATGGCAAGGTCAACTTTATCGCGCAGAGCCGCGACGAATTCGTCGGGCAAGCCGCTGCCGAACTCGAAGACATCCAGCGCAGCTTGCATGCCGAAGCGCTTGAGCGCCGCGACGCGCAGATCGAACGCGGGGTTACAGACTGGTCGGGGATTGAGCAGTTCTTTGCCGCCGATCGCAAATATCCGGGCTGGGTCGAACTCGCCTGGTCCAAGCCGACCGGTGACGCGCTTGAAGCGGTGGTGGCGAAGCTCAAGACGCTCAAGCTGACCCTGCGCAATGTGCCGATCGGCAGCGGAACGGTATCGGGGACTTGCCCGTTCACCGGGGAACCCGCGGTTGAAAGGATCTATGTTGCGCGCGCTTACTAGGCTTGCCGCCCTGACCCTCGTCGTCGCGGCGCCGCTGCTCGCGCGGACGAGCAGTGCGGTCGAAGTGAGCCAAGTGCGGTTGCGCTCCGATGTCGCAGCCCTGGTTTCTTTCGGAACGCGCCATACGTTGTCGAGCGCCGACGATCCCTCGCGAGGGATCGGTGCGGCGCGGCGCTGGGCCGAGGGTGAATTCCGCAAGACCAGCGCCGTCTGCGGTGGCTGCCTCGAAATCGCCCTGCCCGAAGACACCGTGACCGGTGACCGCATGCCGAGGCCGGTCAAGATCATCGACGTTGTCGCGGTGCAGCGCGGCACCGAGCGGCCCAACGAGGTCGTGATCGTCCAGGGCCATATCGACAGCCGCGTCTCCGACGTGATGAACGCCGCTGCCGATGCGCCGGGCGCCAATGACGACGGTTCGGGCACTGCACTGGTGCTTGAAGCGGCGCTCGTGCTCTCCAAGCGCAAGTTCCCGACCACGATCGTCTACGCGGTGCTGACCGGGGAAGAACAGGGCCTGTTCGGCGGCAAGTTGCTCGCGCAATATGCCAAGCAGCAAGGCTGGACGGTGAAGGCCGTGCTCAACAACGATATCGTCGGCAACACGCGCGGCTCCGATGGAGTGATGGACGCCACCCACGTTCGCGTCTTCTCCGAAGGTCCGCGTGCCGATGGCGACGACGCATTGCGCGCGCAGGCTCGGCGCTTCGGCGGCGAGAACGACAGCCCGAGCCGCAACCTGTCGCGCTTCGTCGCTGGCCTTGCGCCGAGCGTTCTCGGCGGTCTTGAAGTACGCCAGGTCTGGCGCACCGACCGGATGGGCCGCGGCGGCGATCACCTGCCGTTTCAGGAGATGGGCGTGCCCGCAATCCGCTTTTCGGTGGGGATCGAGAACTACGATCACCAGCATCAGGATCTGCGCACCGAGAAAGGCGTGGTTTATGGCGATACGATCGAGTTCATGGATTTCGGCTATTTGGCCAAGGTCACTGCGCTGAATATCGCGATGCTTGACCGTCTTGCCCGCACGCCGCTGCCGCCGCCGGTTTCGGTCGAGGCAGCAGTGCAGACCTTCACCACCATCAGGTGGGCATCATCGCCGGGCGCAGTCGCATACAACCTGTGGCAACGCCGCACTGATGCAATGGGCTGGACAAAGGTTCGCCACGTCGGCCCGGCCCAATCGGAACTCAAACTGCCCGGCGTGCGCGGCGATGACTGGTTCTTCGGGGTGAGCGCCATTGCCGCCGACGGTAGCGAAAGCCCGATCTCATCGGGCGTTCCGGGCGGCGGCTTCTACCGCCCGGCGCACTAGGATGCCGCGCAAGATCACCCACGTTCCCGGTCTGCCCACCCGCAAACAGGTCCTCGACTTTATCGCTAACAGCGACGAACCCGCGGGCAAGCGCGAGATCGCGCGCGCTTTCGGGCTCAAGGGGCAGGAGAAAATCCAGCTCAAGGCGATGCTCAAGGACATGGCTGAGGAAGGCCTGATCGACGGCAACCGCACTGCCTTCCACCGCATGGGCGGGGTCCCCAAGGTCACTGTGCTGCGGGTGATCGAGATCGACGAGGGCGAGGCGATTGCCGTGCCCGACAGCTGGATCCCTGACGATGCCGTGCCGCCACCGCGCTTGCGGCTGCGTGCGCTAAAGGGCCGCGACAGCGCCTTGCGCTCTGGCGACCGGGTACTCGCGCGGACCGAGGAAGCGGGGAACGGTTGGATTGCTCACCCGATGAAGAAGCTGCCCGCCGCGATCGACCAGACCATGGGGGTGATCGAGATCGATGGGGGCGGCAAGGCCTGGCTCGCCCCGGTCGACAAGCGTGAACGAAACTCGATGCCGGTCGCCGACCTTGGCGGGGCCGAGGAAGGTCAGCTGGTCCTCGCCGAGCCGGTCGGGCGCAGTCCGCGCTCGGGGGTCAAGGTCACTGCAGTGCTCGGCGATCCACTCGCGCCGCGCGCGTTCAGCCTGATCGCGATCCATAAGCACGGCATCCCCTATGCCTTCGATCCCGACACGATCGAAGAGGCCGAATTGGCGGCCAAATTGCCGCTCCATGCCGAAAAGCGTGAAGACCTGCGTCATCTGCCGATCGTCGCGATTGATCCCAGCGATGCGCGCGACCATGACGATGCGATCTGGGCCGAAGCGGATGCGGGGGGCGGCTTCCGCGCGGTAATCGCCATTGCCGACGTCAGTTACTATGTTCGCCCCGGCTCATCGCTCGACCGCGATGCGCGCAAGCGCGGCAATTCGGTATATTTCCCCGACCGGGTCGTACCGATGCTGCCCGAAGTGCTCAGCGCCGACGTCTGCTCGCTTCGCGCCGGTGAAGACCGCGCGGCGATGGCTTGCCATGTCGAATTCACCGCCGAAGGCAACGTGACGTCATGGCGTTTCACTCGCGCGGTGGTGCGGATCCACGAAGTCATTGCCTACGAAGAAGCGCAGAGGCGGATCGACGAGCACGAGAACGACCCGCAACTGACCGCGCTGTGGGCCGCCTGGCGCGCGCTCACTGCAGCGCGCAATGCGCGCGACCCGCTCGCGCTCGACCTGCCCGAACGCCGCGTGGTCCTGGGCGAAGACGGCAAGATCAAGGAAATCGTGCTCCGCCAATCGCTCGAGGCGCACAAGGTGGTCGAAGACTTCATGATCACTGCAAACGTCGCCGCGGCCAAGGCGCTCGAGGCCAAGGTCGCGCCAGTGGTCTACCGCATTCACGAGCCGCCGAGCCGCGAAAAGCTGGTCGCGTTGAAGGACTATCTCGCAACCTTTGAGCGCACGCTGTCGCTGGGGCAGGTCATCACACCTGGTCTATTCAACCGCATTCTCAAAGATACCGCCGACAAATCTGAAAAGGCTGTGATTATGGAGGCTGTACTGCGCAGCCAGACGCAGGCTTTTTACGGTCCGCGCAATGCCGGTCACTTCGGTTTGGCGCTGGGCTCCTATGCGCATTTCACTTCGCCAATCCGGCGTTATTCGGACTTGCTGGTGCACCGCGCGCTGGTTGACGGCTATGGGTTGGAGCTGCCCGCACCCAAAGGTAACTTGCCTGCGCACAGCGGCCTGTCGGAGCGTGACCGTGCCGACCTGACCCGGGTGTCCGAGGCCATCAGCCAGACCGAGCGGCGTGCAATGATGGCCGAGCGCGACACGATCGACCGCTATGTTGCCGCATGGCTGTCAGCGCGAGTGGGTGAAGTGTTCGAATGCCGGGTGACCGGGGTCCAGCGGTTTGGCCTGTTCGCGACGATCATCGGGCTGGGCGGCGATGGGCTGGTGCCGATCTCGGTGCTGGGCGACGAACGCTTCGACTATGATGACAAGGCGCAAGTGCTGGAGGGCGAGCGCAGCGGGATCAAATACGGCATGGGCCACCGGATGAAGCTCAAGCTGGCCGAGGCCAATCCCCTTACCGGCGCGCTAAAGTTCGAGCCTGAGGGCGGCGTCGGCGGACGGGTCGAGGCGCGCGGGAAGCCATCACCGCTGCACAAAAAGGGCAACCACCTTGCTGGTAAACGCGGGCGGCCTGGCAACATCCGTCACCAGGGCAAGCGGCGCTAGCTCAAACGTTCGATTTCCTCGTCGGTCAAACCACCGGGAATTACGTAAACCGGGCAGGGCAATTGCCCCGCGTTACCGGCAAAGTGCGAAACCAGCGGCCCCGGCCCGCCGCTCGCTTCGGCGCCGAGCACCAAGGCCGAAACTTCGGGATGTTCGGTCAGGTATTCGCGGATCACTGCCACTCCGTCGCCTGTGCGGACCGAGATGGCGGGCGGCTTGGCGCCTTCGCTCAACATGCTGCCGGCTGCCGAGGTGACCAGTGCTTCGGCCCGTGCGCGCGCCTCTTCCTCGATCGTGGCCTGAATGCCGCCGAACGCTACAAACGGCTGAGGCGGAACGAGCGCGAGCAGGTGCACCGCGCCGCCGGTGCGCTGGGCACGGCGCGAGGCGAAGCGCAGCGCCAGGCTGGCTTCCTCGGTTTCGTCCATGATCACCAGATAGACCCGCATCGCCGCTCCCTCGGGCTCGCGATATCAGCCACAAACGTATTCGGCGCAAGCATCTTGCCGCCGCGCGGTATTTTGGCCAGAGACGTAACGGAAACGATTACCGCCAGGGGACCGGACGCCGCCATGCCCATCGCAATCAAGATGCCCGCACTTTCTCCGACGATGGAGGAAGGCACGCTCGCCAAGTGGCTGGTGAAGGTGGGCGACAAGGTGTCCTCGGGCGACATCATGGCCGAAATCGAAACCGACAAGGCGACGATGGAATTCGAGGCGGTCGATGAAGGCGTGATTACCGCGATTTCAGTGGCTGAGGGTACCGAGGGCGTGAAAGTCGGCACGGTCATCGCCATGGTTACCGGTGAGGACGAAGATGCGAGCACTGCGCCTGCACCGAAGGCCGTGGCTGCATCTGCGCCGGCAACACCCACACCCGCTCAGGCTGAGCCTGTCGAAGCCCGCGCGCCAACCGCGCCACTAGCTGACGCGAAAACGGGTGACCGCATCATTGCATCCCCGCTCGCAAAACGCATCGCCGCTGATCGCGGGATCGATCTGAAGGCAATGCAGGGCAGCGGACCGCACGGCAGGATCGTCAAAGCGGATGTTGAAGGTGCGAAGACTGGCGCCGCTCCCAATACTGCCGCACCGACTGCCGTTCCCGCTGCCAGCGCACCAACCCCGGACTTCGGCATCCCCTACGAAGCCGAAAAGCTTAACAATATCCGTAAGGTAATTGCCCGCCGCTTGACTGATGCCAAGCAGACCATCCCGCACATTTACCTGACCGTGGATATTCGGCTCGATGCGCTGCTCAAACTGCGCGGTGAACTTAACAAGGCACTTGAGGCTGACGGCGTAAAGCTTTCAGTCAATGACCTTCTGATCAAGGCGCTGGCCAAGGCACTGATCCGCGTGCCCAAGTGCAATGTCAGCTTTGCCGGGGACGAACTGCGCAAATACAGTCGCGCCGACATTTCGGTGGCAGTCGCCGCTCCATCTGGCCTGATCACTCCGATCATCGTCGATGCCGCGACCAAGGGCGTCGCTCAGATCAGTACCGAAATGAAGGCGCTGGCGGACAAGGCCAAGGCCGGCAAATTGCAGCCGCACGAATATCAGGGCGGCACCGCCAGCCTGTCCAACCTCGGCATGTTCGGGATCAAGCAGTTCGACGCGGTGATAAACCCGCCGCAAGCAATGATCATGGCGGTCGGCGCCGGCGAAATGCGGCCCTACGTGATCGACGGCGCACTGTCAGTCGCCAGCGTGATGAGCGCCACCGGCAGCTTCGACCACCGCGCGATCGACGGGGCAGATGGAGCGCAATTGATGCAGGCGTTCAAAAACTTGATCGAGAAGCCGTTGGGGTTGGTGGCTTGAGTTACTTTCTCAAGGCAATTGTCTTGTGGGTGGTTCTGCTGGCCATTTTTGCGCTGGTCCTTGGGAAGGACAAAGACTTCCTCGTCGTATTTGTCACTTATGGGGCACTTCTCTCAATTTTGGGGTTGCCGCTAAGTTACGCCGCAGTCCGGATTTTTTACGCATTTTCCGCCAAATAACGGAGCTCTTTCTTGGCTGACCAATACGATCTCATCGTCCTCGGTTCGGGCCCCGGCGGTTATGTCGCGGCGATCCGCGCTTCGCAGCTGGGGCTGAAGACCGCGATTGTCGAGCGCGAGTTGCTCGGCGGCATTTGTCTCAACTGGGGGTGCATCCCGACCAAGGCGCTGCTGCGTTCGGCCGAGATCTTCCACTATATGAGCCATGCCAAGGATTACGGGCTGGTAGCTGAGAAGATCAGTGCCGACATTGACGCGGTGGTCAAGCGTAGTCGCAGGGTGGCCAAGCAGCTCAATCAGGGGGTCACCCACCTGATGAAGAAGAACAAGATCACGGTCTACATGGGCGAGGGCAAACTCACCGCGCCGGGCAAGCTTGAGGTTAAGGGCGAGATGGGCACCGAAACCCTTAGCGCCAAGCAAATTATCGTCGCGACCGGCGCGCGGGCGCGCGATCTGCCGTTCGCTCCGGCTGACGGCAAGCGGGTGTGGACTTATCGTAGTGCCATGACGCCAACCGAGCTGCCGGGCAAGTTGCTGGTGATCGGCTCAGGCGCGATCGGAATCGAATTCGCGAGTTTCTACAATGATATGGGTAGCGAAGTTACTGTGGTCGAGATGCTCGACCGGATCGTTCCGGTTGAGGACGCGGATGTTTCCGCCTTCCTCGAAAAGGCGCTCAAGAAGCAGGGCATGACGATCCTGACCAAGGCCGGAGTCGAAAGCCTCGCGGTTTCGGACAAGGGCGTGACGGCCAAGATCAAGACCGCGGACGGCAAGGTGGCCGAGAGCGAGTTCAGCCACGTAATCGTCGCGGTGGGCATTGCTCCCAACACCGAGAACATCGGGCTGGAAACGCTGGGCGTCAAAGCCGAACGCGGGATCATCGCCATCGACAGCATGGGCCGCACCAATGTGCCGGGCGTCTGGGCGATCGGCGACGTTACACCCGGGCCGTGGCTCGCACACAAGGCCAGCCACGAAGGCGTGATCGCCGCCGAGGCCATCGCCCAGGCGCTGGGCAACAAGGATGTCCACCCGCACGCAATGGACCGGAACAACATCCCCGGCTGCACCTATTGCCACCCGCAGGTCGCCTCGGTCGGCATGACCGAGGCCAAGGCCAAGGAAGCGGGCTACACAGTGAAAGCCGGCACCTTCCCGTTCATCAGCAATGGCAAGGCCATCGCACTGGGCGAGGCAGAGGGGTTCATCAAGACCGTGTTCGATGCCAAGACCGGCGAACTGCTCGGCGCGCATATGGTCGGCGCCGAAGTGACCGAGCTGATCCAGGGCTATGTCGTCGGCAAGACGCTCGAGACGACCGAGGCCGAGCTGATGGCCACGGTCTTCCCGCACCCGACGCTAAGCGAAATGATGCACGAAAGCGTGCTCGCCGCCTATGGCCGGGCGCTTCACATCTAGCGATTTCAGCGGTTACCGCGATGCCGATTTCTCCGCCGCGCGCTGCACCGATCAGGGCGTGTTCGCCAGTGTCAGATTTATGCTTGACGCCAAGTCGTTCGGCTTTCTTGGCCTGGGGCAATAGGTTTGCGCTGGCGTTAAGCGTTCGATTAAGCTCTATTCCCAATCAGACCGGCCAAAGGCTGGCAGGAGAGGGGACAAATTCATGACTGACGCCGCCACTGCAGCTGCAGAAGCCGCACTGCCGCCGGGACCCGTTGCGGGGATTGGAATTACCACGATTGTCGTTGTGCTGCTGGTCGTGTGGACCTTGCTTGCGGCGGTAGCCCTGCATGTTCCTGCGACCGAGCTGGTCGGCGGCTACATGTTGCTGTGGTATTGGGCCAATAACGAACAGCTCCAGTTCAAGCGTCTGCCAGCAACGATAATCGGCGCTCTGGTGGGGATCGGGATTGCTTGGTTCCTGGTCTACGCCACAGTCAAATATGGTGGGACCGGCACTGCAGTTGCGCTCGCGCTGGTGATCCTTGCCCTGTACCTCGACGTGATTAAGGCTGTTCCGCTGGCGATTAACGCATCGACCTTCTTGTTTGTCACTCTCGCTGCTGCGCCATTGGTGCAACTACACGTCGATTGGGTCCAACTGGTGAATTCGACAGTGTTCGGCGGCCTGTTCTTTGGTCTGGTCGTCGAGGGGTTGCAGCGGCTTGCCGCGAGGTCGGCCTCGAAATAGAGGGCTTGGCGGACAGGGTG